>MDLA01000161.1 GCA_001730015.1 Chromatiales bacterium (ex Bugula neritina AB1)
CCGCTTTGAGCGGCTCACATTAAATACCCCCGGCTTTGCCGGGGGATCTTTATTTCACCATCATTTATGGTAAAGGTGATGGTGCGATCGAGTGGACTTGGATCATCGCTGGTATTGTGGTAGGTGACTGATCTCAAGGCATTTTGATATGCACCAACCGTGTCGCTGCCCGTCAGCGTCAATACCCCTGTGACTGCATTGAAAGTACCAGTAATAGCCGCCGTGTTAGTATACGCCAGAATATCTTCGCCCGGTGAATAGTTACCGCTTATGGAGATACTTGCAGTTTCCAGGGTAGTGTCGTCCAGATCGCCTGGCGCCAGGCTGGTGCTCACAACTGCTGGTAAATCGTTTTCCGTATAGGGCAGGGCAGTAACTTCCATTGAGGCGAGTGTCGGCGCATCGTTGATTGGTGTAACGTTCAGTGTACGAGTCACTGTAGATGCATCACGATTGCCATCGTTGACAACAAATGACATGGTGCGGCTCAGGCCTGACGGATTGTCACTGGTATTTGTATAGTTTACAGATCGAAGTGCAGCTTCGTAGGCGGCAACACTGTCGGTGCCGCTTAGTGTCAACGTACCGCTAAGGGCATTGAAACTGGCATTTATATTGGCCGTGTCGACGAACGACAGAATATCCTCGCCGGCCACATAGTTTGACGTTATTGAAACGGACGCAGAGGCAAGATTGGTGTCATCGACATCGCTCAGTGTGATGGTCGAAGTAACAGCTACATTGCCATCGTTTTCGGAATACGCGATGGCTGTGGCTTCGATAGTACTTTGCACCGGAGCGTCGTTAACGGCGATGATATCGATATTTCGGCTAACCGCAGCGGAATTGGTGTTACCGTCGTCCACCGTAAATGTGACAGTTCGGCTGACAGTCGATGGATTATCGCTGTTATTTTCGTAGGTAACTGCCCGCAGCGCCGCCTGGTAGGCGGCGACTGTGTCTGTGCCGGTCACTGTCATTACCCCGGTGAGTGCATTAAAGTTGCCGCTGATATCAGGGGTATTGGTGAATGATAATATATCTTCCCCGTTGATGTAATTTCCTGTCAGCGATACGGTTGCTGAATCGAGAGTCAAGTCGTCGATATCCGCGAGTGTGATGGACGACGTCAAAACCAGAGGGCCGATGTTTTCTGTAACGGCCAGAGCACCCGTTTCGATCGAGTTTTGCACAGGAGCGTCGTTAACGGGCAATACCGCTATAGTGCGTGTCACAGTCGCCGCGTTGGAGTCTCCGTCAGTGACGATAAATGACAAAGTTCGGTTAAGGGTTGATGGATTATCACTGGTGTTTTCGTAGGTAACCGAACGCAGTGCAGCCTGGTAGGCGGCAACGGTATCTGTGCCGGTCAACGTCTTTACCCCGGTGATGGCATTGAAACTCCCACTGATATTACCGGTGTTGCTAAATGCAAGTACATCTTCACCGGCTACGTAGCTGGCACCTATTGCGACGGAAGCGGATTCAAGATTGATGTCATCGACATCACTGAGAATCAGCGTTGAAGTGATACTACGTGGACCCTCATTCTCATTGTAGTTTAGGACGGTGGACTCAATGCTATTCTGTATGGGGGCATTGTTCACCGGTACTATATTGATATCACGTGTTGCAACGGCGGCATTCAGATTACCGTCGTTAACTACAAAAGACACCGTGCGGCTTAGCGCGGAAGGGTTGGCGCTGGTGTTTTCGTAGGTAATCGTGCGAAGTGCGCTTTCGTAAGCTGCGATTGTATCGGTTCCGGTTAAGACCAACTCACCTGTTGCCGAATTGAAGCTTCCGCTGATACCGGGAGTATCAGTAAACGCAAGGACATCTTCACCGGCTGTATAATTGCCGCTGATGCTGACCGTTGCAGATTCCATGAATGAGTCATCGACATCACTGATTGCGAGTGTCGTGGTGAGTATCTGCGGGACATCGTTCTCGGTATAGGTGATTGCCGTTGGCTCAATAGAAGACTGCACTGGCGCATCGTTATTTTGCGAAACAGAGAGGCTGCGGGTGACGCCGGCAGAATTCAGGTTGCCATCATTGACACTGAATGTAACGGTTCTGGCTAGTTGCGAAGGATCTTCGCTGCTGTTTTCATAGGTGATTGAGCGCAGAGCTGCCTGATAGTTTGCAATTGTATCCGTACCGGATAAAGTAAGTACCCCTGTTAGTGTGTTCCAGCTCCCTGTTATAGAGGCAGTATTGGTAAATGCTAGAATATCCTGGGTTGCAGCGAGATTCGGGGTAATCGAGATGCGAGCAGATTCCAGATTTGAATCGTCGGTATCAGTCAGGGTCAGGGTTGAGGTAACTAATACGGCTCCGTCATTCTCGGTATACGCCAGTGTGGTCCCTTCAATCGAAGACAGTATCGGTGCATCATTGACCGCAGAAAGGTCTATAGAGCGGCTCGCTGTGTTGGAATTCGCCTCACCGTCGTTTACAGAAAAGCTTATGGTGCGAGTGGTAGTGGTTAGGTTGTCACTGGTATTTTCGTAACTGACTGCCCGAAGTGCCCCCTGATAAGCCGAGACTGTATCGCTGCCGCTTAAGGTTAGTACACCAGTTGCGGCATTCCAGCTACTTGTAATGTTAGCAGTATCGGTGAAGGCCAGTAGATCTTCGGCAGGCAGGTAGCTGCCGGTAATGGCAATAGTGGCCGATTCGAGGTTTGTATCGTCGATGTCGTTTAATACCAGGGTGTTGGTGATCGCCTTCTGACCTTCATTTTCACTATAATTGAGCGCAGTTCCCTCAATAGACAGTTGAACTGGCGCATCGTTAACAGGATCAACGTTCAAGTTGAGAGTTTGAAACTCCCTGGCTTCGACGAGACTCGCGCCCCAGGCCATAGTATTTGCGGTTAATCGGACATTGCCGGTGCTAATCACACCGCCCCCCGTCATGTTGGCTCTGAAAATCCCTTCATCTGAAGTAAACAGAATGTAGCCGTCTCCTAGTGCGCGTAGTACCATGGTCGGTTGACCGGAGAGTGTATCCTCGGCAATGACTAAATCGCCAGGGTCCAGGCTGGCACTGTTGAAATAGCTGATGGATCCGGATGCAAAGAAGGTATTGCCGATATTGCCGACTAAACCGAACGGACCATTGATAATCGGATTGGTGGTGTCGACTATTCTCCAAATATCGCTGGCACCATCAGTAACTGTCAGGCCGTAAGAGGAGCTGATGTCCTGATGGGTTGTAGCATCAGTGGTTGAAATTAATATTCCGCCGTCACGAACCCAGGTATCTATGGCAGCCAGCTCTGCGGATGATACCGCACTGTTTGGGACATAGCCGTTTAACAGGACGCCGCCCTGAGCCAAATATGACGAATCGATATTGGAAGTAGTGCTAACTATCGAAATACTGCTTGAGACAACACCCAGCGGCCCGAAGTTGGAACCGCTCGACACTATTGCATCAGCCTCTGACCAACTTCCGCCACTGAGTGTGAAACTGTTTATTTCCCCTGCCAGTATCGAGACGGTGGAATTACCATTATTAACATAAAATTCCAGAGAGGCGAAAGGCAGACCGGTCTGATCTGCTGGTGGTATGTAAATGAGCTGGTCGGCATCCAGTTGGGCTCGTGTGACAGTTGTGTCGACTGTACTAATGGTGCTGCCATTCAGCTGTAGTTCTCCGTTGGAAGGCAGTGAAGAAATCGTAATTGAACTTATACTGGATGCTGGAATACCATTGGCAGTGAAATCGCTTACATCGAATACATGGGTGGTATCTTCGTTGGTCTATACGAACCCGCTGCCGAATTCGCCTAAAAATAGATTTATTGAGGCGCTGGCTTCCTGATCTCCCCCGTTCGCTGTGCCGTCCGCGTCATTGAGCATGATATCCAGACTGCGGGGGCTGAGAGTTGCACTGGTGGAACTGAATGTCAGTGATTGCAGCAATGCATCTATACGAGCAAGTGTAGCTGATGCGTTAAACCCGACTACAACACCACTATTGCTTGCACCAGACAATGTACCAATAACATTTCCGCTGACGCTTACAGTAGATCCATTAGTAAACCCGGTTGATAAATTCACTACACCGCTTGTGTCTATACCCAGGGAATCAGTTGGCTCAAAGTTGTTGCCGATTAGCGAGAGTGAGCCACCATTGAACTCAATTGCGTTGTCCGGGTCTGTCACTATTGCCGGAACCCCCGTATCTATGATCCTCGCTACGCCATCGTTTAGTGAAAACAAAGTATCGCCGGACAGGCTGGTTAGTGATGGTGGGTCGTTAACGGCAGTAATAGCAATAGATGCTGAAGCATTAGTGTTGCCACCATCACCGTCATCTAACGTAACCTGAAAATCTTTGGTTGAAGCCGGGTCGTCAGAAAAATGCTCAAAGGTAATACTGCGTAGCAAAGCCTGTACGCTGGTGGTGTTCGCATTAGCGTTGAGAGTTATGGATAATGGCGTCAGACCATCGGTACTTCCATTGTATGTTCCTATCGGTGAAGCTTCGAAGAATATGTCCGTGCCACCGGCGCATATCTGGCCAGGCCCGGTCCCTGAAGACTGAATCGACAATCGATCCAGGACGTGCCCGTTAGTGGTTAAAGAAACAGTAAGTGTACCCCCGTTTAAATCTATTGAGTCACTGTCGGTTACCGTAGCTGTTGGTGCGAGTAGCGAAGGAGTATTATTTTCAATGTAGCTGATCGTTCCGCTAAGTATCACGGCGGGGTCGTCGTTTAACGGGGAGATCGCTATAGTGCGAGCTACTGCAGGTGAGCTGGTGTCTCCATCGTTAACGGTGAACGAAACGGTGCGGTTCAGGTTGACAGGGTTTTCACTGGTATTCTCGTACGCGATAGATCGTAGTGCGGATTGATAGGCTGCTTTGGTATCCGTACCAGCGAGAGACATAACACCGGTGGCCGGGTTCCAGGTGCCTATAATGTTGGCGGTATCGGAGAAACTCAGAACATCTTCACCGGGTGTAAAGTTGCCGGTGATAGCAATGGTGGCTGATTTGAGATCATCGTCGTCGATATCGCTGAGTGTAATACTGCCGGTGATGGCCACGGCACCATCATTTTCACTATAGGCTAATGCAGAACCTTCAATGGATGATTGAACTGGAGCATCATTCGAAGGGGTTACGTTGATATTCCGGGTAACGGAAATTGAATCGATATCACCGTCGTTAACGAGAAAGGAAATCGTACGACTGGCTGCACCGGGGTTATCGCTGGTATTCTCGTACGCGATAGACCGAAGTGCAGTTTGATAAGCGGTTTTGGTATCCGTACCAGTGAGGGACATTACACCTGTGGCCGGGTTCCAGGTGCTGGTAATGTTGGCGGTATCGGAGAAACTAAGAACATCTTCACCGGGTGTAAAGTTGCCGGTGATAGCAATGGTGGCTGATTTGAGATCATCGTAGTCGATATCGCTGAGTGTAATACTGCCGGTGATGGCCACGGCACCATCATTTTCACTATAGGCTAATGCTGAACCTTCAATGGATGATTGAACTGGAGCATCATTCGAAGGGGTTACGTTGATACTCCGGGAAACAGAAGTTGAATCGATATCACCGTCGTTAACGAGAAAGGAAATCGTACGACTGGCGGCACTGGGGTTATCGCTGGTATTTACATACGCGATAGATCGAAGTGCAGTTTGATAGGCGGCTTTGGTATCCGTACCAGTTAGAGACATTACACCGGTGGCCGGGTTCCAGGTGCCGGTAATGTTGGCGGTATCGGAGAAACCAAGAACATCTTCACCGGGTGTAAAGTTGCTGGTGATAGCAATGGTGGCTGATTCGAGATCGTCGTCGTCGATATCGCTGAGTGTAATACTGCCGGTGATGGCCACCGCACCACCATTTTCGCTATAAGCTAGCGGTGAACCTTCAATAGATGATTGAACTGGAGTATCGTTTGAAGGTGTTATATCGATACTCCGAGTAACGGAAGCTGAATCGGTTGTACCGTCATTAACTGTAAATGCAACGGCTCTGCTCGATGGAGTAGGGTCATTGCTTGTATTTTCGTAGGTTATTGATCGCAACGCTGATTGATATGCTGCAATCGTATCAGTGCCGCTGAGAGACAGCACGCCCGTTGCGGGGTTCCAGCTGCCGCTGATATTTGCTGTGTCAGAAAAATTTAATAGTCTTCCCCTGATGTATAGTTACTGATAATCTCAACACTACCTGACTCAAGGTTAGTATCGTCATCATCATTTAAGGCAATGCTCGAAGTTATCGCAACTGCGCCATCGTTTTCATCGTATCCCAGTGCTGAGCCTTCGATTGCGGATAGAATCGGCGCTACGACGTAGAGTTCATTTATATCTGCAGCATTGAGTGCCCGACTATAGAGTCTGAAGTCATCGATCAGGCCCTGGAACTCATATTCAGTGATACTGTTTCGCTCTGATTGACCGATGGTCATCGCATCTATATCAGAGATTTCGCTGAAGAAGGCGTTGATACTGGCGTCGCCGATTGTGTAGCTGGAAGCGGCGGGTAAACCGTCGATGTAAATCGTATTACCGGTGCTATCTACAGTTACCGCTACATGGTGCCAGTTCCCATCGTTAATCGGAGCAGTGCTGGTGACAGTTACATTATTCACAGCATCATTCAGGTTAAGCCACTTGAGATTCCCTCCATCTATAGAAAGACGCATCAGACTGAATGGATCGGCCGAGTCAGAGGCGCCGAAAATTGTTCCATGATTGAGGCTGGAGGTCCGAATCCAGGCTGCAATAGTGCCTTCTGTAAGTCCGCTCACATTGCTAATGTTTGAGTCCAGGCTTACATTGTCACCAGTGCCGTCAAGACTGAGTTTTCCAGAACCCAGTTTATTCGTTCCGCTGGTTGTATCTATGGATGCATTATCTTGCAATACGCCATCAAGGTTATTGCCACTGCCATCGCTGGCGTCTGAATCAAATGTATAGCGTATGACTAAATCGGAAGTGATATCAAGAGTGTTTTGCCACACTTGTTGCGCCGCTGCCGATACTACGACATCAGTACTGACAGCTCCTGTTCTATACTCAAGGTTCCAATCCCCGCCCTGTGTGATATGTCCGGTTGTGTCGTTGCTGGCGGCTACGTCACAATCACAGCTGGCAGAAAAAAATTCGATTAGACTCTGTCCGGAGTCGGTACTCGCCAGATCACACCCGTAGATTAGAAGGTCGGCATCCGGGGCCAGAGACAATCCCCAGACCTCCATGTTAGCAGCGTATTCTTTGGATGTTTCAAGGTCGAAAAAGGTACTTCCCAGCTGAATGCCTTTACCATCGCCGTGGCTGAGTAAATGAATGGCGTCCACGCCGGTAGCACGCGACAGCGCAGTAGCGATCTGGTCTATACCGTTAGATTCTGCATTGAGCCATACTACACGGCGTTCATGTGTCGGACTGTCTAGCTGCGTTAACTCCAGCAGGCTATTGGCATCTTCGACTGCCGGATCTATGAAAACGTATTCCAAACGGCGCGCATCGTTGAGCGTGTCGGTTGGTGTCCGGGTGTTATCACTGCCCGTCTCTATAGTGTTGGAATTGTCGCTTAATGTAACTTCGGCACCGATAACGTCTGCCAGTGTTCGGGCGAAAATCTTTCCGCTGGAAGTAGAATCATCAGCCCCGTGAATGATCAACCGGGCGTCGTAGCTTAATGCGTCGTTCCAACTGGCGATCTCCAGCATATTGCTATTTACATAATCCAGATTGAATTCGATATTCCCCAACGATACTGATCCCTTGCTGTTATGAGATATCAAATGTAAAGCTGCAATATCCTTATTGACGGCCAACGTCTGGTTTATCCCTGCAATACCGTCGCTGGAATTTTCTATAGAAACTATCTGGTAATCGGTGTTGCCGGTATTCGCTGCGTAAATGCTCCTCAAGATAGCCTGGTGCCCGGGTGCGGTTTCGTCGATAAAAATTAATTCTTTTCGCAATGGACTGTGCGCGTACGAGGTTTGATCTGAATCAATTGAAAACGCGTCAAGGTGCGGTTTCTGTGTGAATTCAGTACTTTCAGTTGTGTGAACTGAGCTATCGGAATTCTCATCAATATTGATCGTTTGGTTCTGTATGACCTCCGTCACGGGCTCGGAGGCTTGGACACTTGTGTCAGGATTTTGGGAAAAAACCGTTGTGAGATTTTTGGTTTCTTCGATAGCTGACGATTCAGACCTAACTCCCCGATCGATCGGTAATTC
Source organism: Chromatiales bacterium (ex Bugula neritina AB1) (assembly GCA_001730015.1). Taxonomy (GTDB): domain Bacteria; phylum Pseudomonadota; class Gammaproteobacteria; order Granulosicoccales; family Granulosicoccaceae. Next base: position 8,234 of record MDLA01000161.1, read on the forward strand.
AGACGTGGAATTTCCGTTTGATGCAATCTCGACCAGGCGTTCTGAGGTGCCGGTTAAGTCATGCCCGAAGGGTGTTGTTGCCAGCCCGTTGATGTGGGATCGAGGTTCGGCACTAATATCGTTGGTCGGGCTGGTTTTTTTGAGTAATGAATCACTATCTGCTGTAGTGGGGGCTGTGAGTGGAAAGATAGTTTCTACTTTTGCATCGGGTACAGTTTCCCATGCATCTGCGACAGTTGGTAGCCAGTCTGCCGAGAATAAAATTCTCGGCTCGAGGGGCTCAACTATTGCTTTTTCCTTAAACTTTTGTTTTTCAGGGAAATTTTTACGCAATCCAAACAGCCTGGATATCAGAGTATATTTAGCTACTGTGACTTAGGATCGGCTTGTCGGGCGTTTACTTAAATGTCAATAAATCTTTACATTTTAGATAGTTAGGTGATATTTTTGAATTGTATTGCACGCTCGTGGAGCAGGTCGCAAATTATCATCGAAATTTTGTGCATTTATGTAGCATAGACCTGTCTGTCTACGTGTTATTAATGCAGCTTTTCACCTGGCTAGCATTATTCAGGGGATTGACGGAATCCCACTTGATCGCTGGTTTCACAAAGAATTTTTTCTCTTGCAAAATCAGTAGGTATGCGACGCGAGAAGAAAATTTACTGTGAATTCCCTTGGTGTGAATTGATCAGGTCGGCGCGATATCCTCGCCACCCATGAGTAATGCGGGCTAGTGATGTATCTGGTGTTCATCCACATAATTCTGGCTTTCCTTTTCCAACGTGTTTACTCAATTTTTTTAACGGATTTCTCGGCGAGCATAATTCCACCAACAACAAGCAAGAGTCCTGCGGCGTGAAAGCTCTGAAAGTGCTCCCCCAGAATGATCACCGCGAGTAATGAGCCGAATATTGGTACCAGATTGATAAACGGGCCGGCGCGATTGCTGCCGATTAGCTCGACCCCGCGCGCATAGGCAATCTGACTGACTATGGTCGGAAAGATTATTATGTAGGAGAGTACTACCCAGCCCCGGGGTCCGGGAACTGTGACATCGCCAGTTTGCCATTCCCAGATCGCAAACGGCAGTGTGGTGAATATCGCGAAAACTGAAATAACACCCATGAAAGAAAGCCAGTGAACAGGTGGTCTCCAGCGTAAACCGAAGGTGTAAGCGGCGTAAAACGCACAGGCAAGCATCATGATGGCATCTCCACGGTTCAAACCCTGCTGAAAAAACAGCGCCGGATTTCCTTCGGTCGTTGTGATCAGAACCCCGACAATAGACAGCAGCAGGCCGACAATCTGCAGCCAGGTTACCCGCTGTGACATGATGACGAAGTTCGCGAGCATGATCATCGCTGGCATAGAGGCTTGCTCAATGCTGACATTAATCGCCGAGGTATAGTGCAATGCTGTGTACATCAGCAGATTGAACATCGCCATACCGATCCCGCCGAGCAGAAACAGAGTTTTCCAGCTCCGGCGGATAACAGGCCAATCCTTTTTTATGTGCGGCCAGGCAATTGGCAGCAGTATCAGGGCAGTTAAGACCCACCGTACATTGGTAATGGTGAACGGCTGCCAGTCAAACGAGGCAATTTTTCCAGCAACTGCGTTTCCGCCCCACAACAGTGGCGCGAGCACCAACAGGAAGTAGGCATTATTGAAAGTTCTGGCGGTGTTCATGTTGGAGAATCTAGATCTGAGAGAGATAAAAGCAGGGGTTGTACAAATTTCAGCACGACAGATTCGCCATGTGTAAAACATCGGACCACAGCTTGGTCGAAGGAGTCGTTCTTACTACTCGCAAAGGTAACACAAATAAAAATGCGCCAATGAGTTGAATGATGGCAGGCGAGGGCTCGCATTTGCTGGTTCAGACAGCTGCCCGGTGTAACGGTCGTCACACTTTCTGCACTGCTGTGGCTAGCGCTTCGGCCATAACAGGCATGCGGTTTAATACTTGCTGCGTGCAGTCGGGGTTGAATTATCGAGGCGGAAAAAAACGCCACACAGGTGTAGAGAATCGATCGTGGATCACCAAAAAGAACCAACAGCTGTCGGAACAAAGGACGAATTTGGCAGCGATGGCAGTTATCTGTACAAGGAACGTCAGGTTGATCCAATGCCGGCGCGCGAATTCCGGTTTGGTGAAGGAAAAATCAGTGGCTATGCGTCCTGCGCACTTGGCGCTCTGGCTATTTTGGCGGTTCTTTGCTTTCGCTATCCGGAGTACCTGACAACCGCTGAATTACGCGCCAGTTACGATGTTGATGTGCTCAGGCAGGTACTGAAATACGGCATGCTGTTTGGGCTGGGGTTCGGTTTCCTTACTTTTACTCTAGGCAAGCGTCGCAGGCTCGGTTCGATTGGTGTACTGCTTATTTTAATTGCCTACGCTTTGGGCGGGTACTCAGTGCCAGCGCCTGATGCCGTGGTTCAGAATGCGCCGCTTTCGTTCGGACTCGATTGGCTAGTGCTCGCTTTTTTAGTGTCTGCTGTTGTTTTTATATTTCTGGAAAAAGTATTCCCGAAGTACCCGCATCAGGTCATTCTAAGGCCGGAATGGGCGCTTGATGTCTTTTACTTCTGCATAAATCATTTGCTGATCACCGTGTTGCTGCTGGTTGGCAATTATTTTGTAGCCACGGTATTCGGCTGGGCCGTCAGCGGCCAGTTTCAGTCATGGATTCAGTCGCTACCCTTATTGATGCAATTCATTGTTTTATTGTTCTGTGCCGATTTTGTGCTGTATTGGTTGCACAGAACCTTTCATGAATCCAGATTTCTATGGAAATTCCACGCGGTCCATCATTCGGTAGAAACCATGGACTGGATGGCAGGCTCGCGCAATCACTTTGTGCAAGCATTTGTTGACCGGTGTCTGGCAATGGTTCCGCTGTATTTACTGGGGGCAGATAAAGCAGCGTTGGATCTCTATGTCTCGTTTGCAGCCTTTCAGGCTGTTTATGTGCATGCGAATGTTGGCATTCCGACCGGACCATTGAAGTATATACTTGCAACGCCGCAATACCATCACTGGCACCACAGTTCGCAGAAGCCTGCTATCGATACTAACTACGCGGTTCATATGCCGTTTTTCGACTATATCTTCGGCACCTACCATATGCCAGGGGACCATTGGCCGACAGACTACGGTACCACCCGTCGGCTGCCACGCAGTTTCTGGGGTCAGTTGATGTATCCGTTCCGAAAGGAATAGATGATCTATTTATTCATTCTTTCTAGAAATGCGAATTTCGGGGTGCGTTTGATATTTCCAATCACCACATTAGACTCTATGCTGCTGATGCCGCCGTTGTTCTCCAGAAACTGCCGCAGGTAACGGTGATAGTCTTTCATGGAAGATAAATGAATCAGCAGAATATAATCGTACTGACCTGTCAGCAGATCACACGATTGTACTTCGGGTGTCTCGTGTACTGCTTTTTCAAATTTTTCTATTGTCGGGCGATCACGCGCCTGCAGCTTTACCAGTACGTGTAAGCGAATCTCCAGTCCGGCCTGTTCGGGGTCGACCTCTGCGCGGTACGCAGTAATGATTTTCTCCTCCTCGAGGCGCCGAATCCGTCGACGTGTCGGCGTCGGGCTGAGGCCAATGCGCTCGGCAACCGATTCTACACTGGCCCGACCATCGTCAAGCAGGGTGTCGAGTATCTTTATATCGATTGCATCAATTCGCATGGCGGATATCCACTAATATTTGACAAATTTTTAGTAAATATAACCTGTTTCCATCATCTGCGAAAAATATACTGTCACAGGACCCTGTTCGCGGCAGCTCGTATGTCACCGGTTTTTTCAATTGTAAGGGGTCGCTGTAAATAATCGGTTAATAAAACTTTTGCGCTTATTATGATCAAACAGGGGGAAAGATGAGCTTAAAACCAGATCCGACATTCCACGCAACGGCCACTTTGGCCATGCAGGCGCCGGTAGAGAACTACGGCTTTACTGTGATGCTGAGCCCGGACGGGAGTCAGTCAGACGGTATCGCCGTGGTCGACCTGAATGAAAAGTCCGCCACGTACGGGCAGATTGTTCACCAGGTGATTGTGCCCAACAAGGGAGATGAGTTTCATCACTTTGGCTGGAATGCGTGCTCTTCTTCGCTGTCGCCGTTAAGTGGCCACGCCTTTCTCGAGCGCCGCTATCTAATTGTTCCCGGGATCCGCTCGTCACGTATTTACATTATTGATGTGAAAGACCCGTTGCAGGCGAAAATCCATAAAACAATTGAACCCGAAGAACTGTTTGCCAAAACAGGATACTCGCGTCCGCACACGATTCACTGCGGCCCTGAAGGCATCTATGTGTCGACCCTGGGTGGAGCGGGAGAAGACGGCACTGACGGTCCTCCGGGTATCTTTATCATGGACTGCGAGACCTTCGATATAATCGGTCGCTATGAGATGGATCGCGGGGCTCAGGACAAACACTACGATTTCTGGTGGAATCTGCCACAGGATTACATGGTCAGTTCCGAATGGGGGTTGCCGCCGCAATTCGAAAACGGCATTGTCGCGGAGGACTTGTTAAGCAACAAATACGGACACTCAATTCACTTTTGGGATTTGCGTAAACGTAAAAACGTGCAAACCATTGATCTTGGTGAAAACCACCAGATGGCGCTGGAGATCCGCCCTGCACACGATCCCAAAAAGTCGTACGGATTCTGCGGCGTGGTGGTTGATACCAGCAATCTGCAAGGCGCTATCTTTACCTGGTGGCGTGATGACGAAGGCAAATGGCAGGCAAAAAAGACCATCACCATTGATCCGCAACCGGCCGATCCCGATGACCTACCGGAGCTTCTAAAAGGCTTTTCTGCCGTGCCGCCACTGGTTACCGATATCGATCTCAGTCTCGATGATCGCTATCTTTATGTCGCGTGCTGGGGCACCGGAGAAATGCATCAATACGATGTAACCGATCCGATGAATCCGGTGCTGGTCGGAAAGGTTGAAGTCGGTGGTATCGTCAAGGATAGCAAGCATCCTAACGGGCAGGATTTTGCGTTTGGTCCGCAAATGGTGGAGATCAGTCGTGATGGCAAGCGTGTGTACTGGACCAACTCGCTGTACTCAACATGGGATGATCAGTTCTATCCTGATGACGAAGGTGGTCAGATGGTGATGGCGCGTGTAGGGGAAAACGGGGGGCTGGAGCTCGACAAAGATTTCTATATTGATTTTCCGAAAGGCTATCGCAGTCATCAGATCAGGCTGGAAGGCGGCGACTGCTCAACAGACAGTTTCTGTTACCCCAATGTCTGATTGCCCTGACTGAGGTTCCCTGTAGTTGATGGAAACAACGACGATAACGGCCCTCTGGTGGGCCGTTATTTTTTCAGGGGCTTATCATGGCATCAACCCGGGGATGGGCTGGCCTCTGGCCGTCTCCTCCGCGTTGATGCATGGCAAACGCCGTTACCTGCTTACCGCACTCGGTCTGCTCGCATTGGGCCATCTGCTGGCAATGATGGCCATTTTGCTGCCCTTTTCACTGATGACCGCATTGGTGTCACATGAAAAAGAGTTGCGCATCGGGGCCGGTGTGCTGGTTGTACTGATGGGCGTCTATTTACTGATTAACCGCAAACATCCTAAATTTCTGGCCAGAGTTCACCCGGCCCGGCTTGCCCTGTGGTCATTTCTGGCGGCAATGGCTCATGGTGCCGGGCTAATGCTGGTACCCGTGTATCTGGGCATATGCAGCACTGATTCTCTTGATGGCGGGCATCAGGCGGCGCAGACACTGATGAACGGCAATATTTCGACTGCCCTGACTGTTGCGGTTGTACACACGCTGGCGATGACCGTAGTCGGTGGAGCGGTAGCAACTATTATTTATTTCTGGCTCGGGCTCAAATTTTTGTCCAGTACCTGGTTCAACGTGGATGTTGTCTGGGCACTCAGTCTTATCGTGGTTGGAAGCTTTGGTATATACAGCGTGTACAGCCACTGATTATGGTGGGCTAAAACTAACTTTTTCGACACTCGCAACTACAGAAATATATATTAGTTATTTAATTGCACGTTGTGAGAAAGTAAAAAATCAGCCGCTCTTTCACCTATCATCAGTGAACTGGCATTTACATTCGCTGACGGAATCATTGGCATTATAGACGCATCGGCTACCCGAAGCCGATCTATACCATGAACCTGCAGTTTATCGTTGACTACAGAATCTGCGCTGCTTTCAGGCCCCATACGGCAGGTTCCTACCGGATGATAAGCTGTATTTCCGGTGCGCATGGCATGATCCAGCAGTGCCTCATCCGACTGGCGCTGAACACCGGGCCAGAGTTCCTCCTGAATGTACTCACTGAACGGAGCGCTGTTGATAATTGTACGGCTGAGTCGAAGTGCAGCCAGCAGCACTTGCCGGTCTTGCGCTTCAGCCAGATAATTGCCTTGAATCTCCGGTGGATCAAACGGGTCTGCAGACACAGCGCGCACATAGCCTGCGCTAAGCGGGCGTTGCTGCCAGCAGGCTATGGTGGCGCCGGGGAATTTATCCAGACCGGATTGCACACCCTGCGGGTAGCTTGCCGGTGTAAAAGTCAGTTGTATATCGCCGTTAGTCAGTTGCTCGCGTGATTTCCAGAAGCAATAAACCAGCGTTGGTGTTAGCGCCAGCGCACCCTTACGGGTGAGTCCATAGTTGATCACTTCCCGTAATAGTGAGAGCCCGCGAACACGATCATTGATGGTTTGCGTGCCGGAAATTCGAACTACGGAGCGCACAGCGTAATGATCACGAAGGTTCTCACCAACGCCGGCTAAATGCTGTACAGGTTGAATACCAAGCGATTGAAGTTGCTTCCGGTTGCCTATCCCGGACAATTGCAGAATCTGGGGCGAAGCCAGCGCACCGGCACACAATACAACTTCCCGATTGGCTCTAATAGTTTTTAGTGTCGAATTTCGATTTCCGATCTTATAGCTGACACCTTCTGCCATGCCATCGCGAAAAACAACATTTTGAACATGAGCGTTGGTTATAACTTTCGTATTGCCTCGCTTCATGGCCGGATATAAAAATTCTCTGGCCGGGCTCACTCTCCGACCGCGGTAGACACTGCGCTGTGCGTAGGCGATTCCTTCTTGTGTCTCGCCGTTGTAATCCCGATTGCGCGGTATTCCAATAGATTCGGCGCTATCTATAAAGGCATCACAGAGCGGGTCGGGCTGTTCCAGATTGGTAATAGTAAACGGGCCGTCAGTGCCGTGATAGCCATCGTCACCGCTGCCGAGCATGCGCTGGCTTTTCATAAACCACGGAAGAACTTGTTTATAACCCCAGTCGCTGTTGCCACTGGCTGCCCATGCATCGAAGTCGGCTGCCTGACCGCGATTATAGATATGGCCATTTATCGAGCCGGATCCGCCGAGTGTTTTACCGCGTGCATGCGTGATTGCCCGACCGTTCAAACCCGGGCTGGGAACGCCTTTGTACATCCAGTTTATAGCCGGGTTGCGCAGGGTGTACAGCACACCAGCCGGAATATGGATAAACGGGTTTCGATCCGCTGGCCCGGCTTCCAAAACGCAGACACGGTATTTGCCATGTTCTGACAATCGGCCGGCAACCACAGACCCGGCGGTACCGGCACCGACAACAATATAGTCAAAAACCTCGTCAGCCAATTGGGGATCCTCGCAAGTAAATTGCCCGAGTAACGAAACTGCGGCAGCGCAGCCTGTGGTATTGTGGGGCAGATGGGCAGATTATCTCACACGGCTTGTGTAATCCCCCGAACTAAATTCATTTGTACAACTCCGATTGCACGAACCGGTTTCACCAACCCGCAGCTAATCCGAATCCTTCGATCCGGAGTAACAGATCCAGAGTAATCAGGCACCCATGACAGACCGTTCCAGCACCGCAGGCGCGGCGGAAGAACCCCCGCATCGTTCAGCTGCACTTTTTAATGTTATTCCGCCACAGGGCCTGGTACTTGTCGCGATCTTTGCTATTCAGTTGGGTGCAGCAATATCGATACATCTGTTTCCCGTGCTTGGTGCAGAAGGGACCGTGGCCATTCGCATCATTCTGTCAGCACTGGTTCTGGCCCTGGTGGCGCGAGCGCGGGTAAGAGTCTTCCGGCAGATTATCCGGAGCCACCTGCGGCTGCTTCTATTTTTTGGTTGCTGCATTGCTGCCATGAATCTCTTTTTTTATCAGGCCATAGATCGCATTCCCCTGGGTGCAGCCGTAGCCCTGGAGTTTGCCGGGCCACTCGGGGTCGCGGCGTTCAACTCAAGACGATTAATCCAGTTTCTCTGGGTGGCGCTGGCGGCACTGGGCATATTGCTGCTGTCGCCTCTAGCCGGTGCTGATCTCGACCCGACAGGTATTTTGTTTGCGCTGGCGGCTGGCATGTGCTGGGCCTGCTTTATTGTGCTGGCACAGCGTGTTGGAGATTCCATTGCCGGTAACGATGGGCTGACTATCGGTATGATCATCGCCGCGTTCATCATGATTCCGCTGGCTGCTCCGGTTATTCCCGAGCTAATTGCCAGCCCGGTGCTTATTCTTGCGGGCTTCGCCGTGGCAATGCTGTCAACGGCCATACCGTTTACGTTCGAATTCGAAGCATTGAAACGTCTCCCGGCTCGAAGTTACGGGGTACTGATCAGTATGGAACCGGCTGCAGCGACATTGATTGGCATATTACTACTGGGCGAAAATATAGGTTTGCAAGGAATGGTTGCGGTTGCCTGTGTGGTTGTCGCTGCCATTGGCGTTACGATTTCGGAGGGGCGCAATGCGTCATAACCTGTCATGCATATAGAACCGTTCGGCGTAGAGATCTGGATGAATGAATGGGAGACACGGTGTGAGTTGAATCTTGCTGAAACCTGTGTGGAAAGTCTGTCTATTGCGGAGTTACTGGAATTGTCCGGTAAGCGCTTTGAAGATCTCACCGATCTGCTACCAATGAAAATGACCTATGGACCAATTACCGGTTCCGAAAGGCTGAGGGAGGCAATAGCTTCGCTTTATCAACAGCAGAAGCCTGAAAATATTATGGTGACCCACGGTACCATTGGCGCAAACGCATTGGTGCATAAGGCGCTGCTCAGTCGAGGTGACAGGGTGGTTTCGGTTGTACCGACCTACCAGCAGCACTACTCTATTCCGGCGAGCATCGGTGCAGATGTCCACCCCTTGCAGCTGCAGGAAGATAACAACTTTCAGCCTGATCTCAATCAATTACGTGAGCTTGCAGCACGCGGCACCCGCCTGATCGCTATTAACAACCCCAATAATCCGACTGGCGCATTAATGAATCTGCCGATGCTTGAAGAGATTGCAGAGATTGCGCGACAGGCCGGTGCATGGATTCTATGCGATGAAGTGTATCGCGGTACTGATCAGCACGGTTCCGGTATGACCGCCTCTATTGCGGATATCTATGAGCGTGGTATCAGTACAGCGAGTATGTCAAAGGCTTTTTCGCTTGCCGGACTGCGGCTGGGCTGGATTGCCGGGTCTGAAGAACTGCTGGAAGCGGTATCTATTCACCGTGATTACGACACCATATCGGTGGGGCTGATCGATGACTACTTCGCGTCACTGGCTCTGGAGAATCGAGCGCCTATTCTCGCGCGCAGTCGCGCAATATTATCGAAAAATCTGTCACTGCTGGAGGCGTGGATTAATACTGAACCTCGCATATCATGGGTTGTACCGCAATCCGGTACCACTGCTTTATTACGTTACGACCTGCCAGTTTCATCGCGTGATCTATGCATAGACCTGCTCAGGAAAACCGGTGTAATGTTCACACCCGGCTCGGTGATGCAAATGGAAGGTTATCTGCGCATTGGCTACGGTAATAACACAGAAATTTTAAAAGAAGGGCTGTCGAGGGTCAGTGATTTTTTAAGTCGCTACCCGTCCTGATCCTGCTGGTTGCACCAACACGGTGAGGCAATATGTGTAATCGAGCCAGCAAGGTGTATCCCGCCCATAGAGCTCTGCACACAATGATATAGTAGGGCCACACCCGGATAGACTTTGTAACAAATGCCCCACTGGCGCGGAGGAACTGTGACCCGAATGAATGAAGGTATGCACGCCTGGCAGCGTAGCAGCAATCATAATCGTATGATCGAGCTACAGGCCAACCCTGTGGCGGTCGAGCCCTGTGGCGATGTGCAATTGAGTTATTTCGGTGCGTCGTGTTTTCGTATTACGTCGCCAGCCGGAATCAGTGTGCTGATAGATCCCTGGCGCAATCATCCGTCCGGTAAGTGGGACTGGTATCGAGGAGACTTTCCTGCTGTTCCCGTCGATATAGCCTGTTCAACACATGCCCACTTTGATCACGATGGCGTTCACCAGCCCGATGCTCACGTGGTACTCGATCGGCCCATCGGTGAATACCGTTTTGCCGACGTTAAAATAACCTGCGTCGCAGACAAACATTGCAGTACCGCGCCACCGGGGTCGTTTTACGACTGGCCCGAAATGTATTTGAAAACCGCGGGAATCGATGCAAGACCACCGGATAACCCGCGCCAGTTTGATAATACGATTATTGTGGTGGAGACAGGCGGGATGCGAATTATGCACTGGGGCGATAATCGCATTAACCCGAACCCGCATGTTTGGGAGATGCTCGGGCAGGTTGATATAGCACTACTACCGGTAGATGCATCGATGCACATACTCTCGTACGAGCAGGCTGACGAAATTGCCGATAAACTGGGCGCAACCGTGGTGGTACCCCACCATTATTTTATCTGGGATCTGGTACAACGCAGTTCAACGCTGTTAACAGCAGATGACTACGTCGCTGCGCGCGAGCATATTAAAACAGAGGGCGCCGACACTGTTTTTACTACCGATCTGCTGAAAAACTGGAATCGAAAAGTTGTGCATTTCGGTGAAAACGTAGCCTTTGAAAAGCCGCCGCTGGCTGATCTTTCAAGCAATTCACAAGATTGGGGATAATACTGGCCCGCATTATTCACGGGATTGACGGAATCTCACTTGACCTCTGATTCCACAGAGAATTTTTTCTCTTGCAAATATCAGTAAGTATTCGATGCGAGAAGAAAATCTACTGTGAATCCCCTTGACGTGAATAAATAAAGTCTACGCGATATCTTCGCCACCCCATGAATAATGAGGGCTAGCGTAACAATTATCGATCAGCAGGGCGATTATCAATAAAATGTACAGAGCAAAATGGTATGAAGAGCCGGTGAAATCTGTAGTCGATCTAGTGAAATTTTGCCTGCTTGTGGCGCTGCTGCCGGGCTCATTGATCCATGCAACGGATGCTGCGCGAGAGCAGCGCTGGATAGAGCAGACCGTCGATTCCATTGTTGTAGGTACGCCCGTCTATCTGAACGCTGATGGTCACCGGTTTCTGGGTATCTATACAGAGTCTGAAACACCGGCTACCCGCGGCGTGATCGTTACCCACGGCACAGGGTTCCATCCAGACTGGTATCAGGTGGTGCAGCCTGTGAGGGTGGAGATGACGGCGCACGGCTGGCATACATTATCAATACAAATGCCATTGCTTGATAACAGCGCCGCTTATGAAGACTACGTACCACTGTACCCGGAAGTGCCGGCGCGGCTCGAAGCAGCCACGCAGTATCTGGCGAGGCAGGGGATCGACACCATTGTCATTGTCGCGCACAGCCAGGGCGCAACCATGGCAAGCTATTACCTTGCTAACACAGAGCATCAGATCAGTGCGCTGGTGGCAATTGGTATGAGTGCTCAGCACCTGCAGCCGCATATCAACAGTGCTGAATCACTGAAAAAAATCGCGCTGCCTGTGCTCGATGTGTTTGGTGCCAGGGATTTTCCAGCGGTGCTGCGAACGGCGGGCAGGCGTAAATTCGGCGCTGCCCATAATAAAAACTACACCCAGGTGGTGATTCCTGATGCGTACCACTTTTTTGATGATCACGAAGATGAATTGCTTGAGACGCTAATCTCCTGGCTGGACCAATTCAATTAAACACGGTGTTCCCTGAGCAAATGGCGTTAGGTTCGACAATACATAAAGTGTCACTTAATATCGCGGATATGACGCGACACTACTATCAGCAGCATGAACTGACTGTCGCTGTTCACCCATCGGAAAATGATCTGCGCTTTATGGTTCGGCTCATCGCCTTCGCGTTAAATGCAACAGAGCAACTTGCATTCACCCGAGGTATCGGTACGGACGACGAACCCGAAATCCAGGAGAAAAACCTGACGAATGAGATTCAGCTGTGGATTGATTTCGGGCAAGTCGACGAAAAGCGAATAAAAAAGGCCTGCGGGCGAGCGGCGCGAGTGGTGATATACACCTACCATGAGCGCAAGGCGAAAGTGTGGTGGGAACAGAACCGGCAAAAGCTGCGGCGCTATAAGAATCTATCTGTTTTTCATATCGATGCACAAGACGCTGAGGCGATGGCATCGCGCAATATGAACCTTCAATGCAGCATTGATGACGGGCAGCTGTATCTGAGCGATGAATTTGTCACGGTAAACGTCCCGGTGATCGCATACTCAGAATAATCTGAACCCGCCCCGGTTCGGCCAGGTCAGTGACATGGCCGATTTTTGCGTATACCCTTGGCACAGGCTAACGCCGCAGGGGGCTTCTTAAGATGCGATCCTCCGGCAAAAGCTGATTCGATTGTGCATGATCTGAAATTGATGCTGGTCAACCGCCTGGAGGAATAAAAGACCGTGAAACTAACATCGGGAATACTGAGTAAACTGCGAAACGGCTCGATTGCCATCGCACTGGCATTCGCCGGTCTCGTTACCTCTGTAGAGGCGGCGGACCCAATCAAAATCGGTGCAGTCGCACCCAAAACCGGGCCGTTGGCCGGAGGCGCAACGGTTACCCAGTGGCCCAATATAGAGTTGTGGGTGAAAGAGGTGAATGCTCGTGGTGGCCTTAAAATGAAAGACGGCCAGCGCATGATCGAACTGATCGAATACGATGACAAAACCAACCCCGGTGAGCACATCAAAGCGGTGCAGCGCCTGGCAACGCAGGACAAAGTCGATTTCATCATCGCACCCTACGGAACAGGGTTTAACATTGCTGCTGCACCGATCTATGCCAAGTATGGTTATCCGCAGATCGCCGTCAGTGCAATTACCGATAAAATGGATGAGCTGACCGGCCGATACCCCGGTTTGTTCTTTACTCTCGGTACCACCACCTCTTTTGTTAATGGTGTTAAAGACATTCTGCAGGGTATGCGGGAGTCCGGCAAAATCGGAAATAAAATCGCCATGGTAAATGTGGCTGATGCGTTCGGTATCGAACTGGCAGATACCGCCAGACCTATTTTCAAAGAAGCCGGGTTCGAACTGGTATACGATAAATCCTACCCACTGGGTACACCTGATCTTTCGCCGATTGTGAAAGGGGCAAAGGCTGGCAACCCGGATGCATTTGTTGCCTGGTCATACCCGCCGGACACCTTCGGCCTGACCGAGCAGGCAATTATTGAAGACCTCGACGTTGGCGCGTTCTATACCGCAGTTGCGACCTGCTTTCCTGCCTACGGGCAAAAGTTCGGCTCAAAGATCGATGGTGTATTCGGGGCTGGTGGCGTTAACCCGGACACTGACCTCATGAAAGCCTACTTCAGCAAGCACAAAGAACTAACGGGTAAAGATGCCGACTACTGGGCTTCGGCTAACACTTATGTATCTCTGCAGATTCTGGAGCAGGCGATTGAAGGCGTCGGCGAAGTGGATCGCGAGGCAGTCACGCAATACATCAAGGACAACACTTTCGATACGATAATGGGTGATATCCAGTTTGAGAACCAGGTATCGAGAAAATTCTGGACAGTGGGTCAGTGGCAGGATGGCGTGTTTCGAGGCGTTGCCTCCTCTAACATGGATGGCGCAGCAGAAATCAAGCAGAAGTCCGGCTGGAAGTAGCAGCTCAGCTTGTTTATCGCAGCACAACTGATGTCCGGAGATTATCCGGACCGGTTATCTGATACGAATTTTCTCTAGAATGGATATCCTGATCTCCGGCCTCCTGCTGGGCGGCACCTATGTGCTGATCGCGATGGGACTCAACCTGCAGTATGGTGTCGCCCGAATCATGAATCTGGCCAACGGCGAGATGATTGTGCTTGGCGCACTGGCGAGCTTCTGGTTGTTTATCACGGCAACGGTCAGCCCGCTGTTAACTATCTTCCTGATCGCCCCGGTTGCTTTTGCCGGCAACTGGCTGGTGTATCGACTATTGCTGATTCCATTGGTGCGGCGAGCCGGGCATCAGGGCCAGCTGGAAGTAGATTCGATCCTCGCCACCTTTGGTATGAGCTTCGTGCTTGTCGGTATTATGGTGAGCCTGCACGGGGAGTATTTCACCTACTCGTTTCTAGCCAGCCCGTTGTCTATACTGGGTACCACAGTCGCCCTTAACCGGCTGGTCGCCTTTGGTTTTGCGGTTGCTATTGGCTTGCTTTTGTATCTGTGGCTCAATCACAGTAGAGCTGGCATGGCAGTGAGAGCGGTCTCAGTTGACCCGCAATCAGCACGGCTGGTTGGAATAAATGTCGAGAGAATATCGGCGCTGGCATTTGCGCTGGGTGGAACCGTATCGGCGGTCGCAGGTGCTCTGATTTCTACCTTCATCACACTCGATGCCTCTGTTGGCGTTATCTTCACTATGAAGGCACTGATCATAGTGATTATGGGCGGGGTCGGTGATGTACGTGGTGCCATTGTCGCAGCACTGATTCTAGGCATGGTAGAAACAGCGGTGGCCACCCTGATTGATCCCGGCCTCACATTGGCTGCAGCCTATTTAATTTTTCTATTGATACTGTTGTTCAAGCCACAGGGTTTGTTCGGCAGAGCGCCAGCATGAGCCGTTCCGATATCCGTTCTCTGCTGGTGGGTGCAGTCTGTATTGTGGTGGCCGCGCTCGTGCCACTGGTAACTGATGGTTACTGGCTCAGTATTGCACTCACCGCAATGATGTATATAGCGCTTTCGACCAGCTGGGCGTTATTCTCCGGGCCAACTCACTATATCTCGCTCGCGAGCGGTGCATTTTTTGGTGTGGGCGGGTATCTGGTTGCCACGGGCATGAGTGACTACGATCAGTCATTCTGGTTGATGATGGTGATCGCAGCAATCGTCGCAACCATTCTGGCCGCGTTGATCGGGCTGGCTACGCTGCGGCTGTCGGGCGTCTACTTTGTGATCTTCACGCTGGGGCTGGCCGAGATGATCAGAAATCTGGTGTCCTGGGTACAAAACAATTTTCTCGGCTCGCGAGGTCTGTACGTACTAACCGATTTTACCGAGGTGCATATTTACTGGATGCTGCTGGCAGTAGCGACTTCCGTATTTATTCTGGGCTGGTTTATCGATCGCTCGCGTCTGGGTTTTGCCCTTAAGGTAATAGGAAACGATGAAACAGTAGCGCGACATGTCGGCATTAATACGGCGTGGACAAAAGTGGTTTTGTTTACCAGCACCGGCTTTTTTGCCGCACTGGTTGGCGCAATCATCGCCCCGCGTTATTCCTATATTGAGCCGAATCTGGTGTTTTCACCGGAGCTCAGTTTTCTCGTGGTGATTATGGCTTTGCTCGGCGGCACCCATCGACTGTGGGGGCCTTTACTCGGGGTAATACCGTTTACTCTGATCTGGGAAGCTATTAGTATCTGGATTCCTAATTTCACCACCTTGTTTCTAGGTTTGGCCTTTCTGACTATCGTCTATTTTATTCCAAACGGCTTCGTTGGCCTGCTGGAAAAATTGCGTGGCAGGCCGCTTCGATGAATAGCGGTCGCACCTTCCTTGAAGTCTGTAATGTCAGTAAATCGTTTGGTGGTTTAGTGGCAGTTAACTGCTTGAGTTTTACCGTGAACGAGCAGGAAGTACTGGGTATTATTGGTCCGAACGGCTCGGGGAAAACCACCGTATTGAATTTAATTTCCGGTGTGTTCCCGGTATCGGATGGGAGCATCCGGCTGCAAGGCACAGACCTGACCGACAAATCCGCCCACAAAATAGCCAGGGCAGGGGTGGCCCGCACTTTTCAACTCGTGCGGGTTTTAAAGGGTTTGAGTGTGATCGAAAACGTGACCGCCGGTGCTGTTTTTGGCTACCGTCGGCGCTGGGGGAAATCTGCAGAGTTGCACGCAAGGCAATTACTGGAGCGGGTAGGGCTTGCCGACAAGCAGCATCAACCGGTATCGGCACTTACCTATATTGATCAAAAGCGTGTGGAACTGGCTCGTGCGCTGGCTGGCGACCCGCAGGTGTTGCTGCTTGACGAATGGCTGGCCGGGCTGAACCCGAGTGAGCTGCAAACCGGCATAGAACTGATTGAATCACTGAGTAAAGAAGGGCGGACCATTATCCTTGTGGAGCACGTGATGGACGCTATCCGCACCTTATGCCATCGCTGCATAGTGGTAAATTCCGGACAACTCATTGCTGAAGGTACACCGGCTGCGGTACTGGCTGCCCCGGCTGTTGTTGCAGCCTATCTGGGAGATGATTAACTATGTACCTGCACGGGCGACGGCACAACAGTGAGGTAGACCTATGCTGAAGGTTACCGATCTTGCAGCAAGCTATGGCATGCACGAAGCCTTGTCAGGGATTAGCCTGCAGGTTGAATCCAGTGAAATTGTAGTGATCCTCGGCGCTAATGGTGCCGGCAAGAGCACTGTATTGAAAGCTATTTCCGGCGTTTGCGAGGGCAGTTACCGGGGTGATATATCCCTTCAGGGGCAATCGATAAAAGACCTGGATCCCGCTCAGATAGTTGCACACGGAATTGCCTTTGTACCCGAAGGCCGCGGTATCTTCGGTGATTTATCCGTATATGAAAATCTTATGCTGGGTGCCTATACGGATCACGCACGGCATAAGCAGCAGGAAAATCTGGAGCGGGTTCTAACGCTGTTCCCTAAACTCACTGAACGGCAAAAGCAGATAGCCCGGACCATGTCCGGTGGAGAGCAGCAGATGGTGGCGATCGGCCGTGCCCTGATGTCAGCCCCTTCAATTCTCATGCTTGATGAACCGTCGCTCGGGTTGTCGCCATTGCTGTGCAAAGAGCTGTTCAGCTCATTGAAGCAGGTGCGTGAAACCGGGGTCGGCATTCTATTGGTTGAGCAAAATGCCAGGCAGAGTCTCGGCATTGCTGATCGTGGGTACCTGCTGGAAAACGGCAGGATCACGGGACACGACAATGCTCAAAAGCTATTGCATGATCCGGCGGTGCAGGCGGCCTATCTAGGGGCAGGGGCATCGAAATCCGTCGCCAGTGTGAGGCCCGGGATAGATAATAAATTCAGCGGTGCCACAGCAACTGAAAAATCACCTGCAATAGAAAAAATGTTTGAGCCGCGTGCCGGGCAGGGGTCGGCCACCGTTTCCGCCGATGTGCTAACGGGTGTAAATATCGATGCTTTGGTGGCGCGTGCGTCATCCGCAGTGGCACGGCCGCAGACTTCAGCTTCATCGCGTGATAAGAATAATGCCTTAACAGGTGGCCGGTATGTCGCCGGGCAGGCGGATGCTGCCGATGCTCCAGAGTCATTGCCGTCCACGCAGGATTCAAAAGTCAGGCAATTAATTGCAGATTTCGAACAGGCCGCGCTCAACGCATCGTCTGGAGCCGGCCAGCGCAAGCGGTCTGAAAAAAAATCGCTAGGCAGGGTTGATCACGATGATCTGAACAGCCTGCCGCATATACCGGTATTTCGTAAAAACCCTGTCACAGTTTACCGGCGTGATCATGCAGGTAAGTTGCGTAAGCAGGAGCGATCATAAGCATGGCAGCAAAGCTTGATTATTATAGTAATGGCAAATGGGTCGCGTCAGCGAAACGATTCAACGATCTAAATCCGTCTGACGATACAGTCTGGGCCGAGGTAGCAGATGCCGACTTGAACGCAATTGAGGACGCTATCGACGCGGCCCATGCCGCGTTTCCCGCCTGGGCCGCTCTAGCCTATACCGAGCGAGCGCATTTCATGATTGCTATGGCAGATGAAATAAAGCGCCGCCACACTGATATTGTCGATGCCCTGCAAGCCGAGGCTGGTGGCTGGTTTGGCAAAGGCCTGTTTGAGGCGGGCTACGTGCCAGAGGTGTTCCATGCGGCTGCTGCATCGAATTACGCACCAATCGGCGAGGTTATGCCCTCCGAGTACCATAAACTCTCTATCGCCATGCGTCGCCCGATCGGCGTTGTGACCGTTATATCACCGTGGAATTTTCCGGCGCTGCTAACCAGTCGCGGGCTTGCGTTTCCCATGGCCGCCGGCAACACGGTAGTACTGAAACCTTCCGAAGAAACCCCGTTTACCGGCGGGGTTCTGTTTGCAGAAATTGCAGAAGCCGTGGGCTTGCCTGCCGGGGTATTAAATGTTGTCACCTGCTCTCGTGACAACGTTCAATCTGTTGGTAACGAACTGATCGAAAACCCTTTGGTAAAAGGAATATCGTTTACCGGTTCGACCGCTGTCGGCAGGCAGATTGCGGCCAAGGCAGGCGCTCATCTAAAAAAAGCGTGTATTGAACTGGGTGGTAAAGACGCATTGATCATCTGTGATGACGCCGATACCGAGCGCGCACTGGGTGCAGCAAATTTCGGCAGTTTCATGCATCAGGGCCAGGTCTGCATGAGTGTAGAAAAAGTACTGGTACAGGATACAATCTATGAAAAATTTCTACCGGCGTTTGTTAAGCGGGCGGCGGCGTTACAGGTCGGAGATCCGACGGCTGAGAAAAGCAATGTTATCGGCCCGCTGATTAACGACAAGCAGGTAGCTCAGGTAAAGGCACAGCTCGACGATGCTATAGCCAAAGGCGCTAGAGTCGAGGTAGGCGGTAACATCCACGGTAGATTTGTCGAACCGACTATTCTCACCGGAGTCACCACTGACATGCTGATCTATCAGAATGAAACCTTTGGGCCGGTGGTGCCGGTTATACCGTTCACTACCGATGAACACGCCATAGCCATAGCCAACGACACCGAATACGGTTTGTCTTCAGGAGTGATTACCCGAAACGAGCAGCGAGGTTTTGCCATAGCGGCAGCGCTGGAAACCGGTATGTGCCATATCAACTGTTCATCAATAAACGATGAACCACACATACCGTTTGGTGGTTCGAAGGCCTCGGGGGTCGGCCGTCACGGCGGTCGCTGGTCAACCGAAACCTTTACAGAGACCCGATGGATCACCATGGACAGGGGCGGTCGGCCGTACCCGCCAGTATTCTAGATAGTATAAAGGGCGCGAAACATGAGGCGTTGCATAAATGAATGATGAGAGATGGGCCAGCGGCAAACTGCTGCGTGACAAAACCATCGTTGTAACCGGCTGTTCATCCGGCATTGGCAAAGAGACGGCCCGGTTGATAAAAAAACTGGGTGGTGATGTTATCGGCGTTGATATCAATAAAACAGAAGAGCACGTCGACGAATTATATCTGGCCGATATGTCAGATCGCCGCACAATCAAAGCCCTGATTATGGCACTGCCAACCCGCATTGATGGAATAGCCAATATAGCCGGTTTGCCGCCGACAGCGAGCGCCGAGAAAGTAATACTGGTGAATCTGGTGGGGCTGAAGTTTTTTACCGAAAACATGATCCCCAAACTTAACGACAACGCTTCTATTGTTAATCTGGCATCATTGGCGGGCTTTGGCTGGGAGCAGGCGGTTGACAGCATCAGGGCCAGTGAAGATCTCGAATTCGAAGACGTTACGCAATTTGCCAGAGATCACCACATCACCAATGAAGGCGGGCGCAGTTACTTTTTCAGCAAGGAAGCGTTGCTGGTCTGGACAATGCAGCGGCGCTGGACATGGAGAGATCGCGGTATTCGAATGAACGCGGTATCACCTGGCCCGGTAGACACGCCGATTCTAAAGGATTTTATAGCAACACTGGGCGAGCGCGCAGAGGAAGACAATCGTGTAATGGACCGCCCCGGGCTGCCGGAAGATATAGCGCCACTCGTGGCGTTTCTGCTATCCGACATGACGACCTGGATTCGTGGAACCAATATCCCCGTTGATGGTGGTATGAGTTGCCACCTCCAATGCAAAAAGCATCAGCTATAACGAGAGTAGGATGAATATGATAATCACCTGGTCAATAGTAGCGCTCATTATAGTGCTGGTGGTGATCGCACTGCTGGCGACATTCTTCAAGCGTTCAACTCGTGAGTTCAGCCTGATCCGAACCGGGCTCGGCGGGCGCAAAGTCGTGATGGATGGCGGTGTCGTGGTACTGCCGTATTTCCATGATATAACCCGCGTCAACATGCAAACCCTGCGTTTTGAAGTAAACCGGTCGGCAGATCAGTCCCTGATCACTAAAGATAGGATGCGGGTGGACGTCGGCGTAGAGTTCTATGTATCGGTCGACCCTTCAGTCGATGGTATATCGCGAGCGGCACAGACTCTGGGCGGCCGAACGTCGAATCCCGATAAACTGCACGAATTGATCGACGGCAAACTGATCGATACGCTGCGCTCCGTCGCCGCTCGCATGACGCTGGACGAGCTGCATGAGAATCGCGGAGAGTTTGTCGCAGAAGTACGGAAGAGCGTCGCGGAATCGTTAAGCCGCAATGGACTGGCACTGGAAAGTGTATCGCTTACCTCACTCGATCAAACCCCGTTCAATTCGCTCGATGAAAACAACGCATTTAACGCCGTGGGTATGCGTCGATTAGCAGAGGTGATTGCCAATTCTAAAAAAGAGCGGGCACTTATAGATCGAGATGCGGAAGTAGCAGTTCACCGCTCCACTATGGAAGCATCGAAATTAAAGCTCAGTATCGATTTAGAGCAGCAGGCGGCAGAGCTGGAACAAGTGCGGGAGATAGAAACACTGCGCGCAAAGCAGTTATCCGAAATAGCAATGCGCAAAGCTGAAAGTGAGAAATCCAGCAACGCCGCACGTATCGAAATGGAACGCGCCATTCGCACCGACGATATAGCCCGCGAGCAAGCCATAAGCGAAGCCGAGATAGCCCGGGCCACCGCCCTTGAAGTTGCAGAGCAGGCACGCAATATAGCCGTAGCTTCGCAATCGCAGGAGGAAAGCAAGGCGCTGGCCGCCGCGGATCTGACCCGCGCTGAAGCAGTCACCGCCGCAGAAGCAATCACCACCGCCCGTGAAGTCGCCGACGCAAAACGCAGGAAAGAAGTGGCACTCGTGCAGGCCCAGCAACGCAGTGCCATCAGTACAGAAGAACTCGTTGCAAAAGCGCAGGCAGAGGCCCGGGCTGCAGTGGAGCAGGCAAAAGCCACACTCGCCGCCGCCGAGGCCCGAGCATCCGTCAACAAGATGCGACTGGAAGCTACCAAAGCAAAGCTCAGCACCAAAGCCGAAGCACGCCGCGCCTTAAACGAGGCAGATAATGTATTAAGTAGTGAAGTTATGGCACTGAAGGCAGAGCTGGCCAAGCTGGAGACACTGCCATTGATCGTCGCGCAAATGGTCAAGCCGGCAGAAAAGATCGAATCGATCAATATTCATCATCTGTCAGGGCTTGGCGTCGGCTCAGGTGGAGCAGGATCCACTGATCAGCAAAAGCCCGTTGTAAACCAGGCGCTCGACTCCGTTCTCGATATGGCAGTGCAGTTGCCGGCACTGAAAAAGCTTGGCGAAGAACTTGGAATTAGTATGGAAAAAGGTGTAACTGGTATTACCGAGAATATAGATAAAAAATAGGGAGTCTTCCAGACGCTCTGCTTCATCTGATTATAGTGATGGTAAGCTGAGATAAATAGAACACAGGAAATCACACTCAGGTTCGACTGTTCCAGTACAAGTTGCAATTTATCTTAATGGCTCGAATAGCGATGCGTGTTACTAATCCATTTCTCCTATACCCAAAAGCGATACAATCCGGTATGGCTGGCAACTACCAACCCCCTTTCACGATAACGCCGACTGTTGTCGATCTGATTGCCGCGATAAGTGAGCAAATCGGCCGGGTAGCTGTGTTGGATGAATAACAAGGTCTGAGATTACGTCGGGTCAACCGGATTCGAACAATACATGGCTCGCTGGCTATTGAAGGAAATACGCTGAGTGAAGTACAAATCATAGAGATTTTAGAAGGCAAACGAGTGATTGCGCCACCGCGTGAGCTTCAGGAAGCGCGTAATGCCATCAAGGTCTATGACCAATTCGATGACTGGTCAGCCACCGAAGAGCAACATCTGCTGAGCGCTCATCGTTTGCTGATGTCCGCTTTGGTCGACGATGCCGGCCTGTATCGATGTGGCAATGTCGGAGTCATGAACAACGATAAGGTGGTGTATATGGCACCACCGGCGAACCAGGTGCATCGCTTGATGAGCAATCTGTTCGCATGGTTAAAAAGCACTAATCAGCACCCGTTGATTGTGAGAGCAGTATTTCACTATGAATTTGAGTTTATTCACCCGTTCAGCGACGGCAATGGTCGAATGGGGCGACTTTGGCAGAGCCTGATTTTATCGCAGTGGAGGCCGCTATTGGCTCAATTGCCGGTTGAAAGTATGGTGCATGCCAGGAAAATTGAGTACTACCAGGCGTTAAACGCCAGTACCCGACAAAGTGATTCGGCACCTTTCATTGAGTTTATGCTGGCTGCAATCCTCGCCTTGATAAACGACTATGCAGGCGTTGATACCCCGCAGGTTACCCCCCCAAGATACCCCCCAGGTCACCCCCCAGGTTGCGAACCTCCTGTTAGCGTTGAATGCCGCAGTGGAGCCGCTTAGTCGGGAAGCGCTTTTAAAGCAATTAGGGTTGAGAGATCGGAAATCCTTTCGGGAGCGTTATCTGATGCCCGCGTTAGCACCTAGCTGGGTGGCGATGACACAGCCCGACAAGCCGAGCAGCAGATTGCAGCGCTATCGATTAACCGATGTGGGGCAGGATGTGCTGGTGAAAATCAAACACCAATAGTGCCGCAGCCGACCAGGTTATCGAGTTCCAAGAAATTTCAGATGGAGCAGAGTTAATTATTACGAAGCATCGTCGCCCGTTGAAAAAACCATGCATATCCATCGACTCAAATCGCAACCGACAAACTGTTAGTATTGGGTGATAATACGATTTCACCATCGCCAAACCATTCGGAGAATCAGAAACATGCAGAACAACCTGAAAGCAGCACTCGGAGCCGGCCAGACACAACGAGGAATCTGGATGAGTCTGTCGTCACCGATTGTTGCGGAAATTGTCGGCGATGCGGGTTTCGACTGGGTGCTGATCGACTGCGAGCATGCACCAAACGATCTACCCACCCTGCGCGAACAGCTGCAGGCAATGCGTGGCAGCAGCTCAAGCCTGTTGGCCCGTCCACCGTGGAACGATATGGTGCTGATCAAGCAATTCATGGATGCAGGTGTACAGAATTTTATAATCCCATACGTGCAAAACCCGCAGGAAGCAAAAGACGCCGTGGCTGCGACGCGCTACCCACCGGAAGGTGTACGTGGAGTGGCTGGCGGATCGCGGGCTTCCAACTTTGGCCGCAACAAAGCCTACCTTAAAGAATCCAATGACGCCGTAACAGTAATTGTTCAGGTTGAAACCATGGAAGCTATGGCAGATCTTGAAGCAATCGCACAGGTGCCCGGTGTCGATGGCGTGTTTATCGGCCCGGCAGATCTTTCCGCTTCGATGGGACATCTTGGTGATATTGAACATGCCGATGTACAAAAAGCTATTCGTGAAGCGGCAGAGCGCCTTTCAGCTATCGGTGTAGCTTCTGCCACTCTGGCGTTTGATCCTGCGGTAGCTGAACGATACATTGGCTATGGATATCAAATGGTCTGTGTTGGCTCGGATCAATCCTGTCTGATGGGTGGATTAGGTCAGCTGCACAAGCGTTTTATGAGCAGTTAGATTGCTTTTGATCGTTGGATTATAGATTTTGCCTGAATGCAAACGAAGGCGACATTGTGATACCGGCTAAGAGCGTCGGTTAAACCTTTAAAGTGATTAAGGTTGATTGCTGGCAACTGGTATCGTTGAAAAAAAAGGAGTGGCGGTGTGGGTAACACAGGGCGAGTGATGGCGACGGGGAGTTGTTGTGCCTGACCAGTACATAGCATTTGTCAAAAGAGATTGCCCCACCTGCGAACTGGTAGCGCCGGCGCTTGCACAGCTTGCGGGCTCGGTTGAACTCACGGTTTACACCCAGGATGACCCGGGCTTTCCGGCTGGCGTTTCCAATGTCATTGACGATACCCGGCTGGACGAATCTCATCGTCGTGATATCGAGATCGTACCGACACTGTTGCAGGTAGAAGGAGGTAACGAAACATCGCGGGTTATCGGTTGGGACAAGGGCGAATGGCAGCGCTTTACCGGAATCGCTGATCTTGGTGCAGAGCTAATCGACTGGAAAGCGGGTTGTGGTGCTATCAATGTTGAACCGGCAGTGCTTGAGCAACTGAAAATCCGCTTTGATGAAACTGGCATACAATCGCGCCGGGTGCAGCTTGGCAGCGCCGAAGACGAAATCGAGGCGATGTATGAACGAGACTGGTCCGACGGGCTGCCATTGGTGCCGCCGACCGAAGTCCGGGTGTTACGCATGCTGCAGGGCACCTTGCGCGATCCACAGGAAAGCCTCGGAAAGTGCCCGCCGAATATGGGGGAGCTGACGGTTGAAAAAGCTGCCGTCAACGCTGTTATGGCAGGCTGTAAACCCGAGTATCTGCCAGTTGTGCTGGCCGCAGCCGAAGCTATTCTGGACGATGCTTTCGGTATGCACGGTGTGCTGGCAACGACGATGTACGTGTCGCCAGTTCTGGTGGTTAACGGGCCGGTGCGTAACCGCATCGGCATGAATAGCGGTGTCAATGTGCTGGGGCAGGGCAATCGGGCGAATGCAACGATCGGCCGGTCTTTGCAACTGATTATTCGCAATGTCGGCGGTGGCAAGCCCGGAGAGGTCGATCGCGCCAATCTCGGTAATCCCGGTAAATATACGTATTGCTTCGCCGAGGACGAAGAAGGGTCGTGCTGGAGCCCGCTTTCAACCGATTTTGGATTCCAGGCCGGTGAATCTACTGTAACCGCCTTTGCAGGTTATGGCCTGCAGGGCATTGTCGATCAGAAAGCCCGTGATCCGGAATCACTTTGCCAGAGTTTTGCTGCGGCGCTGCGATCAATGGCCAACCCCAAGATTGCGCCCGCAGGTGACGCCATACTGGTTGTGTGCCCGGAACACGAGCGGGTGTTTCGCGAAGCCGGCTGGAGCAAGCGGCAGCTGTCCGACAGCCTCTATGAACTGACTCAAATCCCCGGAGCCGAACTGGTTCAGGGCGTTGGCGGTATAGCCGAGGGTATACCGCAGAGCATGGCATCAGAAACCTTCAGTAAAATCAGACCGGGCGGTCTATTGATTGTTCGAGCGGGTGGAGGAGCCGGTATGTTCTCCGCGATTATCGGTGGCTGGCTCGCAAGTGGTCCGGTCGGCAGTGTGCCGGTAGCCCGGCCGATCAATTGAGCTACCCGTTTCTATAAAGATTATTTTTATCTAACAGCAGGAGCATTCACAGCATGACAATTCTGGTCGACCCAACGGCTGAGACTGCATCAGTTTCCCGGCAGCGTCCTGTGCGACCGCCGGCACTGACCGGTTTATCAGTAGGTATTCTTGATATATCCAAAGCACGCGGCAGTGTTTTTCTCGATCGCCTTGATGAACGCTTTGTCGCCGCTGGCGTCAAGGTGAATCGCTATCGCAAACCAACGTTTGCGCGCCCCGCGCCTACCGGGTTGCGGCAACAGATTGCAACCGAAGTAGACTTGCTGGTTGAAGGTTTAGCGGATTGAGGTTCCTGTACGTCGTGCTGTACGCATGACATCGTGGAACTTGAAACCCGTGGAATCCCAAGTGTAGGTATTGCCACCACAGAATTTATAGAGGCGGCTGCAGCGCAAAGCGAATCGCTTGCTTATGATCCGGCACTGATATTCGTACCGCACCCGATACAGGATCGCACTGATGAAGAGCTGCGGCAGATAGCAGACAATGCCTTTGACCGAATTGTTGAGAAACTGGTCGCAGGTAACCGCGACGAATAGCCTTTAAAAAAGCGCGTCGCGCCCCAAAATCGGGTTAATGGACAAAAACCTTTCGCTGCAGGTCAGCATCTTCCTGGCCGGTAGCTTTGCATTGCTGATATGGGTGATTAAGCTGGGTGAGGAATTACTTGGCATTAGTCTTTCGCATCTGGGTGTATACCCTGATGCACCTGGTGGTCTCTTTGGAATCATCGCAGCGCCGCTGATTCATGGGTCGGTGCTGCATGTTCTGAACAATACTCTGCCTGTGTTGCTGTTAGGCAGCATGCTGATCTATGGCTATCCAAAATCGCGCTGGTGGGTACTTGGTATTGTCTGGCTGGTGTCGGGTCTCGGAGTCTGGTTTTTTGCGCGCTCCAATTATCACATCGGTGCCAGTGGCCTAAGTCACGGTGTGTTTTTCTTTCTGGTTATAGCGGGAATTCTGCGAGGCGATAACCGTTCAAGTGCGTTATTAATGATTGCCTTTTTCATGTACGGCACCATGTTCTGGACAATATTCCCGCAACAGCCCGGTATCTCTTTCGAGTACCATTTGTTCGGTGCAATTGCCGGGACGGTGTGTGCGATTATATTCCGTCAGTGGGATCCAGAACCGGTTAGGAAAACTTATCCGTGGGAACATGAATCGGAAGACTACGAAGATGACCCTATAATTGGCGATCAGTGGAAGCTTGAGGTTGAGCCACTGGATGCGAGATGTGATGAAGGTGGGAGAAACGATCGTGAATCTGAACTGCGGTCAGACCGGACGCGGAATAAACCATTTGATGAAAAATAGCCTATAGTAAAATTTCGGTAATTGACCCTGGTGTTGCATAGAATTCCAGCCCGGAACCGCTGCGCTGCTTCTATAGCAGCATCTAAGGCGTTGTACTCGTTTTTCCTGAATATCACTTAGAATGACTAGGCTCAATTCAGCAAAAACTCTGTGCAGCGCCTTTTATACAGCTCTATAAGCTTCTGAACTCGAAATT
>MDLA01000162.1:0-47434 GCA_001730015.1 Chromatiales bacterium (ex Bugula neritina AB1)
TGTCAACAGGGCGAAACCAAGACAGTAGAGACGAGATACTTCATCACATCTTGCAAAGCGAATGCGAAGGTATTTGCCGGGGCTGTTCGAGGTCACTGGGGCATAGAGAATCCGTTACATTGGCGTCTAGATGTTACAATGGGCGATGACACCAGTCGAATAAAGCATGACAATGGGACTGGAGTCCTGACAACTATTCGTCATATATGCATGAATCTATTCGAGCGTGAGCCATCTAAACTAAGTATGGCCAAGAAAAAAAGGAAGGCTTCATGGAGCGATAGCTTTCGTGCTAACTTGATATTTTCTTGAGTGTTTTTATGCGGTGGCCCTGGCTCCAGGGTGCATGAAACTGGAATACCTTTTGACGACCCGAGTGGGGATCGACTGCGTGAGTGGATGGGAGTAAGCGGTCAGGTTTTTTACGATGAAAGCAAAATTGCTATTTTGCCTATGGGATTTTGCTATCCCGGTAAAGGTCGATCTGGCGACCTTCCTCCCCGGCCGGTGTGTGCCGAGACCTGGCGCACCGAACTGTTGGATTCCCTGCCAAATATTCAGCTGACGCTGGCAATAGGACAATATGCACAGGCCTGGCACCTGCCTTCCTTGAAGAGAACATTAACAGAGACAGTTCGTGACTGGGAAAAGTACGGTGATAATGTTTTGCCCCTCCCGCACCCTAGCCCTCGCAACAACATTTGGTTGAAGCGAAACAGTTGGTTTGAGGGAGATGTACTGCCCGAATTGAAATTGCGAGTATCTAAATCGCTGGGAGAATAGAGCACTCAGTACTCTGTCATCTGCATTGCTATGGTCCTTGCCAGTGTGCCAGGGGGGTGGGCGCGATCATAGAGGCTGGAAAGGAGCATTTTGTCGAAGCGGGTAATTTTTTTTACTTCAACCATATTGTTGAAGGAATAATAGGTTGAGTTTGTGTAGTCATTAAATAACCCGAAAGACTGATAGATTTCCTCTTGAAGGCAAGTCTGGCGCATTTGATCGTCGAGATTGTTATTCACAAAAACGATACCCCGCTTTATTTCAAAGTTGGGCGCAATACCAGGTGAAAAAAAACAGTGTACCTGCTCTTTACTGTTTGTCGCTTTCTGGTATATCGGGCGCATAGGATATGCTCTGGCAATGCGGTTCATATCTGACTGGCTGGAGATAATTACAACAAAATTGGCGCACTTGCGTTGATTGTGGCGGTCACATATTGAAGGGGCATATCTGGCTGAATTCGATATCTCGTAGAGGTACAGCTTGGCATCAGCAATATTATGTTGCAATATTTCTATATTTATTCCGGAATACAGTGATAATTCATTTGTCAGCGATCTGACTATCGCATTATCTATACTAGCGGTTCCCCCGATTATTGCCATGCGCACAGTGTCATTCCAGCGCGGTACACGACTCCTTATGCCGCCGAGGATATGTATTGTTTCGGCCGCTAGCTGTGCTTTACGTTTTTCAATGATTTGTTGCTGTGTCTCTGAATGAACGGTTGCATTGGAGATTGTCAAGCATAATGTAATCGCTAGCGCTAAAAAACGAATTCCGCCCTTTTTAGTGATTACATATTGTGGCATCTTATAATAGACATTCAGTCTTGTCTTTGTAGGGTTCCCATAGGAGGTGATCCAGTAGGTAGATATAACCGTTCTTTGCTTTAAGTGTTTTAGTAACCACGGCTTGTGGACCGATTATTATTGAATCCATACTATTTTTTACTGGCAGGCAATTGCCGTTGTCGATGGGTATTTCCATAGGGCTGGTTGAGTTTGAATCAATCTGAAAACTGGCTCTTAGAATGTGGAGGTCCATCAGTTTTTCCAGCCGTTCCCTGTTCTCTGGCTTAATAAGAACGGCTTCCAGCAAAAATGCCGAGCCTTCAGTCTGTAGAGCGTCGTTTGTTGGGATGAAAATGGTGACTTCACTGGACTCTGTAATGGTATTCCAGTGGTCTGATATCTTAAGTGCTGAAACAAATATGCTGGCTTCTGGCGTGGCATTTAGAATGCTGGAAACAGTATTGTCGCTGGGGTTTTGTGCGTGAGGGTTATTATTGGATCTGGTATCCGTTGCAAGGCTGAGGCTGCTAAACCCGGTAGTTGCTATGCAAGCACAGACAAAAATAATTTGGCGAAATATATTGTTCATTCGACAGTCCATTGAAGATTGTGTTCCCTTTCGTGACAGTGTTACAAGTGCTCGTAAACTAAGCAGATAATTCATCCCGTATTTATATTATTGTAGTTTTGGATGAAATTGTACTGAAAAAAATACGAAATATACGCGAAAAAAAATACGAGGCTGGTTATGTTTATCCAATATTCTTTGTCGGGTCAGTTTCTAAAAAAATAGTAATCGATATTGTTGAGACTGTTTCTTATGTTGTGGTTTTGTCGGCGCAAAGCATATACCCACGACGAGAATAGGTTTTTAATGTGTTGTTTGCATTTTGTCCGAGAAGTTTTCTGATTTCACTGATGCACTGGACTAGCGAATCGTTAGTCACAGCACTGTTCTTCCAAATCTCCTCCATGATGCGTGCCTGGCTGACCAGGCGGTCTCGATTCTGATCGAGCAATTTAAAGACATCGAGTGACTGCTTCCTTAGATTGAGTGTTGTCCCGTCTGCCCCAATAAGTACTTGTCGCTCTTCGCAGTAGTAAATTCCTGCATAAGTAAATCGAGGGTATCTATATGCCATGTAATCACCAAAATTCCATTCAAATCGAGCAGTCACCGTTTTTCTCGCCCTGCTTACAAGCTGGTGTTTGGGCGAATCGGATTGCAGAAGCTCACTTAGCTGTAGTTTCCTGATTTGCATCCTTATACAACAATATCTCTGGATTGCCTATAGTGCAATTGGACTAAGTGTCTAATAATTTGCAGGTGGTGCGGAGATGGAAGGCCGTTCGGTATTTCAATTGACAATGCGGTTATTGCAATATGGCCAGCGTAAAACGGAATTATTGTTGAGCCGATGAGCGGGGTGCTTTCGAAATCAGTATTACATTGTGAGCAAAGTAGTCTGTCTTAATGCGAATTAAGGTTGCGCGATATAGCAGTGATCGAATGGCGGAAAAATATAGCGCAGGAAGAAGATTATGCTACAGAAGAATTGGAAAAAGGATTAATGTTCGGCACGAAAGCGCTGTGCCAGCGCTTTTGCATTTTATAGGAATTTAGCAGAATTTATTTGCGGATGATTGTAGTGACTCTAGTGCTTGTGCCAGCAGCGATGATGCTAATATGTGACGTGTAACTTCCATTCCTATTTGTTGCTGCGCGTTTAAGAACTCTTGCGATTGTGGATTAACGTTGTAGGCTGCGCCAATGCTAGCCGATGTGATGCCGTTCATGATATTTTCCGAAAGGTAAAAAATATACAGGCGCAATCTTTAAGGGGTCTATTCCTGTTCGAGACCTGGATTTACGCCTACGAAAATACGGCTAAAGCTGACATACTTTGTTCCGTTGGTCCGGAGCGGCGCAAGAGTCTCATAATGTAACCTTCAGATATGTGAACTGAGTTAACACAGGGTTCATATTTTTTGTTGTGCTACAGGGTTCACAGGAATTGACGGCTGAGCTGACTGAATTTTGCTGGTACCCGATTGTGTAAGCTGGTGGCCTGCTACAGCTGACGTCGCTAGAGAAAGGGTAGTCATAGCTCATTGGCGAGGGGAATAATGTGTGGGGGGTAAAAACCAAAAAACTTCCTGCCATGTATGGCAGAAAGTTTGTAATTCCAGGCTTTAGTTTTACCGGGTGCCTATTTAATTCAAGGCGGTCGCGTGATAATGCTTAACGGTGGACACTACCAGTAGCGATTGAAGTTTGAAAAACCGGTATCCCACAGCTCATTGGTTTCGTAAAGGCCCACAGCGGAAGTATCCCCTGCTTCAGTTCTGTCGTTAAGGCTTTCTATTGCTCCGCCACCCTGCGCGCCGGCGCCTTTGTCACCATTTCTGGCTTCTCCATCACCGTCCGCAGATTGTCCCCAGAGACCATGAGGCATTATGCCATCAGCATTAACATTGTCGCTTTTGAAGTCGTAGTTCAGGTATTTTCCGTCGACAGCTTTTAATTCGACCTGGTATTCGCCAGTTGTGATTTTTACAGTATCACCATCTTTAACAACGCCGCCACCAAAGTGCGAACCGTCACCAAGTTTCTCCCCATTGACAGTCAATGTACCGGCTTTGTCAAAATGTAACTGGTTACCATTGACGGTGAGTCCGGCATCAGACATTACAGTAGCGCCTTCCTTTGAGCCCCAGGATTCAAACAGCGCGTTAAACTGTAATCCCTGATCGCTCAGGATGTTGTAGGTCTTGCCAGCTTCGCCCTGAACGTCATACTTCCCGCCGTCAGCGCCAACAAAGTGGGGGTCGCCCCATACGCGACAATTGTCAACACCAACTGGATTACCGCAGCCGCAGCCATTACCCTGATTTGAACCGTCGCCGTATCCGGGTCCGTTGCCATGATTTCCGTTACCGTTGGAACCCTGCTGTTGCATCATGCTGACTATCTGAGCCAGCAGCGGTAGTATCATCTGGATAAGCATTTGCTGGGAGTTCTGTCCGCCGTTGTTTTGCCCGCTGATACCAGAGTTAGAGGCATGTGGACCACCATATCCGTTTCCACATTGAGGAGTCTGGTACGTAAGTGCTTGTTGCAATCCGTGTGAGAACAGTGCCGATGTTGTCATGTTGTTTATAGAAGCGTTATTAAAAGGAATCATGGAAGGCCTCGTGTTTAACAGTGACATAAGTGAGCAATTCGATGTTAATAAAACTGTACACAACTACCTTGAACTGATTCAGAAAATGTACACTTGTGTGTGAATCGACGTAATTTTTGTGATCTGTGCCGAATTGTTTTTTGAGGCAAATCACAAAACAGTCAAATTATGTGAGATTGACAGCAAAGGTAAATGTGGCGGGTTTTCAGAGAAGGGAGTTAGAGCGAGGTGCTAAGGCCGATATTAAAGATATTGGAGTTGATTCGCCCTGATAAGTAATGCATAGCAGTCGACGAGTATCCTATATACCCGATGGAATTTTTCGACTCCAACCTGAATAGCCAGCGGGAGCTGGCCTGGTGGAATTATTCATAGTGCGACTCCATTCGCGGAATAATTCGCTAACACATCCTGTGTCGTTTCAGGTAGCCCTGCGATCGTAGGACGATGTCCCTTAGACCAGTAGCTTTGCGTCGCCGCCTTTCGGGGGCTTTGCCTTTTTCTACGATAAAACGTCACGAGGCCAGACTGTTCCTTGCTGAAGTGTGTAGGCGAGGCCAGCACGTTTCAGAGGGTGTCAATAGACACCGGGTCCTTGTATCAGAATTTCCTTCCTGGATAAACTGATAGTCCTTCATGGGCCGCACATTTGTGCAGCTCACACACGACACTTTATCTTACGTTGCTGTGGAATTCCGTTTATGGAACAACTGTGCATCCGTATTGGCCGAAGCCGAAAAGTGCTATGCGCCTTGACGCTGACTTTCCCGGTTGAGAAAAGTCGATCACCGTGAACAGGTAGATGCAAATTGTGATCCAGTTCCGGCTGTTTGGTAAGTTGGTTCGTGATTTACCAGGGAAGCCGGTCACGCATTCGGTATAGCCAGACTGACGGAGCCAGAAACCAGGGAGTGCCTGTGTAGAGCGGTCGAGTAGGGAAATTAATCTGTGATAGTGGTATCGGGTCTGTGTCTGTTCCGGCGACCTGACGGCCAATACACCGGCCGAGGTAACTGGCCATTCCAACCCCTGAACCGCAATAGCCCATTGCGTAATGGACGCCTTGCTGCTCACCACAATGCATCAGGCTGTTGAATGTGTAGGCAACAGTACCAGCCCAGGAGTGGCTTATTTGAATTTTTTTCAGTTCAGGAAATAGTCTAAGCAGTTCATCTCTGAGCATCGTGGCGCTCTTGACCGGGTCTGTTTCACTGAGTGACACTCTGCCGCCGAACAGTATGCGTTTTCGATCGGGGCTGGGGCGGTAGTAGTAAACTAGTTTTCTGGAGTCAGTCAGCATACGGTTGGTGGGCATTAGCTTATCTATAAGATCAGGTTCAATTTCGTCTGTAGCAATTATATAGCTTCCGATAGGTATCACGCGACGCTGCTGCCATGGTGTCAGGTTGGTGGTATAGCCGTTAGTGGCAACTATAATCTGCTTTGCTATAACAGTTCCCTTTTTTGTCTGCACAAGGTGGCCGCCCGGGTGCTTTGTAAAGTCGGTGACTTTGCAATGGCTTATAATCTTTGCGCCAGCGTTCTGTGCCGTAGTGAGGCAGCCTCGATGGTACTGGCCTGGATCAACGCTGGCATAATGCGGGAAGACTGTGCCGCCATAGTAACGCTCAGTGCCCAGTTCTCTGTATTGATCGTGACGCGTTACCAGGAATGCCTCGCTGTTGAATACCGGGTTTGGTATTTCTAGCTCGCGCTCCATCGCATCGTAGGCTCGCGGGGTATGGGCGCCATGGAATCGACCGCAGTTATTGTGCGAGCAACTGATGTTTTCTTGTTTTACAAAATCGCCGACGTAGTCGAGTGATGCCTTTCCTATGGTTAATATGTCACGAGCTATGGCTTCGCCATACTTTTTTTCAAGCGCTGGATAGTTGTATTTAATTGAGGTTGAAATCTGACCGCCATTGCGAGAGCTACAGCCATAGCCCGCAGCATGCGAATCGAGAACAACCGTTGATAAGTCGGCTCTGGCTGTTTGAATCGCTGCATGCAGACCGGTATAGCCTGAACCGATAACTAACACATCAACTGATTCAGGAGGCGTCTGTACGGTACTTTCTGCCAGCGGAGTGTGATCCCACCAATAGGGTTCGGCTTTGAAAGAATCAGTGAAAGATGAGGGAAGAGTTGTCATCGGGGTGTGCTGATCAACGGCAGATTAGAGCGATTGATGGTAAGCCGATGAGGGGGCTGGTTGCAATAACCGGTACGGTGGTGCGGGTCATTGTGAGTGCAGCGCAACGTTGCGGCGGACTACAGCTTTTAGCCCGCATTGAGATATTATCAGTTTATCTGTATACGACAGTTCAGGTGGGCTTCGCGTGCGCTATCACCTCGATCCGGGTGGTCGTTTGCACTGCTGGTCCATCCAGCCAATAATTACAGTTCAGGAGCCGATTGCATTCGCCGGTGCTTTTTCGTTGCACCAAAATTATCCTTAATTAATCTGGCCGGAAACTGTACTGATGAAGCTTGTAAAGATTGAAACTTTTGCCAATGAATTTGTCTGTTTTGTTCGCGTGACCTGTGACGATGGCAGCGAGGGCTGGGGGCAGGTAGCGCCTTACTACGCGGATATCACGGCAACCGTGGTGCACCGTATGGTTGCGCCCTATGCTCTCGGTCTCGATGCACTTGATATTGATTCTATGACTGAACTGGTTACCGAGCGCGAGCACAAGTTTCCCGGTTCATTTCTGCGTCGAGCGATCGGCGGCGTGGACACTGCCTTGTGGGATATGAGAGGCAAGCTGGAAAATAAAAGTGTTTGTGAGCTGATTGGCGGTACCCCGGGGCAGGTGCGTGCCTATGCGTCTTCAATGAAGCGTGATATCACCCCTGAAGATGAGGCAGCGCGATTTGTCGCTCTGCGGGAGCAATTCGGTTTTAATGCATTTAAATTCCGGGTTGGGGCTGAGTGTGGTCACGATATCGATGAGTGGCCGGGTCGTACCGAGGCTATTGTGCCTGCCATTCGCAAAGCGCTGGGAGACGATGTGGCGCTGCTGGTTGACGGTAATTCCGGGTTTTCCATTGAGCGCGCTATTGAGGTGGGTCATATGCTGCAGGATAACGGTGTCTCGCACTTTGAAGAACCTTGTCCGTATTGGCAGTATGGGCAGACCAGGGCAGTGACAGAGGCGTTAACGCTCGATGTTACCGGCGGTGAGCAGGATTGTGAACTGCAAAACTGGCAGCTCATGATTGATCACCGTGTGGTAGATATTGTGCAGCCTGATATCTGCTATTTAGGCGGGCTCAGCAGAACGTTGCGGGTGGCGAAAATGGCGGAACAGGCGAATATACCGTGCACGCCCCATGCTGCAAATCTATCTATGGTTACGCTGTTTACCATGCATTTGCTACGGGCCATTCCAAATGCAGGAAAATACCTCGAGTTCTCTATCGAAGGGCTTGATTACTACCCGTGGCAGGATAAATTGTTTGTCGATACGCCTTTCACTATTGAGAATGGTAAGGCAACAGTGACTGATGCACCGGGCTGGGGCGTGGAAGTTTGCGCTGACTGGCTGGCGCAGTCGAGCTATCGGGTGTCGGCGCTTTAGAAATTTGGAATAGCGAGAGAGATGGTGACCGCAGAGCCGGCCACCATCTGGAAATGGTTACTGCACGTGCGCGGGAACCGGAATCAGTTCGCTGGTTTGCCCGCGCACTGGAAACGGCTCAGGCTCAAGGGCCGGGTTCCTATTGATCATAGGCTTGTTCGAGTTTCCGTCTAATTCTGAATGCAGGTCAATGTCTATGCCGCTATCTGTAGTCAGGTCTATATCTATTCCACCATCCGCCGGCAGCCAGGGCGCAGTTTGCGATTGGGTCACTGGATGCTGCAATTCGGGCGTAGTTTCAGAGGGTGCAATCGCCGCTATCACGGGTGAACTCGTCAGTGCAGCGCGGGGGCGAAAGGTGGTGCCCGGCGGATCAAGTAGAACGGTGTATTCACGAGTGCGTTTTTTGTCGCTATCAGAGTGTACTGACAAGCTGAAATGCAGAAACGGTTCTGTGAATGGAATTTGTCCGGTCAGGACAATTACCGGGTTGTTGTTGGCGTTGTAGGCAAACTCTACCGAAGTGGTGTCGAATTGCCTGACGACATCTGCATTAGTAAAAATGCTCGAGGTCAGAAGTTCTGCTTTGATACTTTGGCTGGTTGCACCATGAACTTCAATTTCAGCCCGTAGAGGATCGTTTAGGGCAGAGTACAGGTTGATATCACCGAGGCCGATTGCCTGTGCTGCAGCACCCCAGAATAACAGGCTGGATGCCGCCGCCAATTTTAATGTGTTCACGGGATTAGTCCTTGTTGCACGGGTGGGCAAAGACGGCCGATTGTATTCAAATTGTTAATTTTTTTGCTAAACCTGGCTCTCACATTAAGGTGTTCTTTAAGGGAATATGCCGTAAAAGTCGCGTTAGTTGCGCTAAATTGGGACTGAGTCACACCGTGGGCGGGTTGTTTTTATGGATAGACGGAATTAGTGTCTATCCATAAACCGGAGCTACTGCGGACTCCTCAGGACACGCAATCTTTCGCCAATCATATGTAGTTATTTAGAATGACTAAACGCCCACATGTGATGGGCGAAATCTCACGCACCTGAGTAGTCCTCGCTACGCCCCGGTTTATGGATAGACACTAATGCACAATATGGCGGATATTTGACTACACTACTATGCAGGGCACAAAAATTGTTGCCGGTTGATAATAACTAATGCGCTCACGCGAGCCTGATAAATAACTAACGATGATGACTAGCGTCCGGTTCGGGTGTTGTCTGGTGGCAAAGCAATTCGGTGTGTGCTGTCTTCTGGTGCTGCTGGCGGCCACGACTGGTGCCGGGATAGCCGTCACAGAGACTACGCCCGACGAATCAAAAAAATTAACCGTAACGTTCAGCGGTGTTGAAAAAGCTGAGCTGCGGAATATTCAAAGTTTGCTGGACATCTGGCAATTCGACGGCGAGGATGTGCCGTCACTGGCGCGGTTGCGGTTTCTACATCGCAAGGCCACCGAGCAAATCCAGGAAGCACTTCGACCCTTTGGCTACTACCGATCAACTGTGAATTCGCAGCTGCGCAATGAAGATGGCCAGTGGAAAGCGATATATGATATCGAGCCTGGTGACCGCATTAAAATCAAGCAGGCGAAAATATCCGTACAAGGTCCCGGAGAGCAGGAAGAGGATTTTGTTACGGCTATTGAGAGTGCTGGCATAACAGCCGATGCAGTGCTGGATCAGCAAGCTTATGAAGCTCTCAAGCAAAGTCTTCAAAGTACAGCTAGCCGGCTTGGCTACTTTGATGCTGAATTTCTGCAAAATGAAATTCAAATCGATCTAGCCTCTTATAGTGCCAATGTCGCACTGATCTATGAAACGGGGGCTCGCTATAAACTGGGGGAGGTAACGCTTACGCAAGATGTTGATTGGCTGTCACAAGAACTGCTATCCAGGTTTAATGATCTTGAACATCTGCAGTATTTTGATGCTCGGGATTTGCAGGGTTTGCAAAGCGGTCTGAGTAGTACGGAGTATTACAGTGAGGTCCAGGTAAGCGCATCTGCGGAAGATGCAAAAGATCTGGTGATACCGGTGAAGGTGAAACTCACTCATAAAAACCCGCGGCAGTTCGTCTATGGTGTCGGGTTTGAAACGGATAGCGGTGTTCGCCTTAAATACGGTATCACCGGCCGCAGGCTAAACAAAAATGGTCATCATTACGCAGCCCAGGTAAGAGCTACCCCGATCGGGTTCCGTCTGGCCGGAGCCTATACCATACCCACACGCGATCCGCGAACTGACAGCTTCGGTTTCAGCTCGACTTACGAGCGGGAGGATTCCGATGTGCGTAAGTTCAATGCATTGGGACTGGGTGCTAATTTCAGTTTCCGTGATGGCTTGTGGTTTAAGAGTTACGCTTTGACTTATCAGGTGGATCAATTCACAGAGGACGGCGATGAAACAACCACAGTACTGCTGATGCCAAGTATGGAATGGGCTCGCACATGGCCGCAGGATCTGAACGAGCGAATCAATGCGGTAAACGGTAGCTGGTTACGTTTCCGGCTTAGGGGGGGCAGTGATAGCGTGTTGTCTGATACCTCGTTCGTTCAGCCTACGTTTTCCTATAAATGGATTAAAACTCGCGATAATGGCCATCGGCTCATCGGCCGAGGAAGTATTGGCGCAACCTGGGTGGAGGATTTTGACCAGTTTCCGGTATCTCTACGCTACTACGCCGGGGGTGATGTGAGCGTGCGTGGATATGGTTTTGAGAAGATCGGGCCATCGGGTAGCGATGGCCGCATCGCTGGCGGCAGACACCTGATAGAAAGCAGCATTGAGTACGAGATTCCACTCAAAGACCAATGGAGTGTGGCAGCATTCGTCGATGCGGGCGATGCTTTTGACAATGAGCCGGAAATTCGCATTGGCGTTGGATTTGGTGTGCGCTGGCAATCGCCCATCGGGCCAATTCGCATTGATCTGGGCCGTTCGCTGGATTCACCGGGCCGTGGAAACGTCCATCTGCATTTCTCGTTGGGGCCAGACCTGTGAATTGCGCACGAGGTGTTCCATGACCTGGCTAAAGCGTTTTTCATATCTGCTGTTGTTACTGCTTTTGCTGCTCGCAGCGGTGGTGGCTTATGTCACTATGACGCACGGGGGCATGCAAAGAATTTTCTCAATCGGCAAAAACGCCATTCAGGGAGAGCTGAGCTGGCGGGAATCGAGCGGAAAATTAATCGGTCCGGCGGCAGTAGCCGATCTGAGTTTTGTTGCTCTTGATGGAACCTCAGTCACGGTAAAAGGTGTGCAATTTGACTGGAAGCCCGGGCAATTGGTGTCGGGAAAACTGCGAGTTGATGAGCTGCAGCTAAGTGGTGTTGAAATTCATTTGCCTGCACCTGTAGAGACCCCTCAGGACACTGGCGCCGAGCCGTTTCAGCTTCAGGATCTGGCACTGCCAATTGAAGTTGATGTTAATCGCGTAGCCATTACCGATTTATCAGTCTATCCGCCTGGTGCCAGCGACCCGATTGTTATAAATGAAATTCTGCTCACTGCCGGTGCAGAGGACGATAAACTGAAACTGGTTGAGTTAAGTGTGCGGGCACCTTCTGGTGAATTAACAGTGAAAGGCACGGTTGATACCAGTGCGCAGTGGCCGGTATCTCTTGAGCAGAGGTGGCAATATAAACATCCGCAATTCGGTGATTTCAGAGGTAATGGGTCGGTCGTCGGTGTTGTGGAGAATCTGCAGTTGCTGCATCAGATCTCCGGCGGTATAGCGGTGGAACTCGATGTTGTAGTCACTGATGCAATTAAAAATCTTCAGTGGCGTGGTACGGTAAACGCCGGATCTGATGATCTTGGAAACTTTTCCGAAGCGTTGACCGGTGTGCCATTTACCTTTGAAACACGTACTGAAGGTTCGCTGCAGAAATTCAATGCGACCGGGGCATTCACCACCCGCCATGATCAGACCGGGGCGGTGTCGGGGACCTACGCAATAAGTGGCACTCCGGATAAGCTGTCGGTCAGTTCAGCAGAAGTTGCACTGACCGAGACGAATCTGGTGCTGAATGCTGATGGCGAAGTGACACTGGCAAATCTGGAAAGTGATGTGACCCTGCGTTGGCAGGAATTGGCCGTGCCTTTGATCGGCCAGCCGGTACTGGTTAAAAGTCCTGCTGGTGAACTTAAGTTTAGTGGTGTACCGGATAATTTTACGATGACGGGGAAGGTAGATCTGTTGCAGGAGCAGGCTGGCAACCTGCAATTAAATCTGCTGGCAGCAGGTAATGGTAAATCGCTTAGTATTGATTCATTGTCGCTATCCAGCGAGGATAGTGAAACTCAACTTGACACAACGGCACTCATTGACCTTGAAAACCAGTCCGTCGATGCAAAGGGAGACTGGAAAAAACTACGCTGGCCTTTGATCGGAGAGCCGCTTCTGGTGAGCAGTCCGGCAGGCGAATTTACTATACAGGGGCCGGTTAGTGGCTATACGGTTTCAGCGGCTCTGGAACTGGAGGCGACAGCAATTCCCGCCGGTCGCTGGCAGCTTGCAGCCAGCGGTGATGCCGAGTCACTTTCAAGTATCAGTCTTAAGGCCGAGACTCTGGGTGGTGTGGTTGAAGCAGGCGGAGTCGCCAGTTGGAGCCCGCAGACAGATTTTGATTTACAGTTACAGGGGAGCGGTGTTAATCCTGGTGTTCAATGGAAAGAGTTCGAAGGAAGCATCGGATTTAAATCCTCCGTACAGGGCACTATTGCGGAGAACGGCCCGGATGTCATAGTCAGAATTGACAGCTTGTCTGGTGACTACCGGCAACAAGCTTTATCTGGAGGCGGTCTTGTTACCGTTAAGGGTAATAATGTACAAATTGACGATCTGGCGATTAAAGCCGGACAAGCCATGGTCAGCGGTGCCGGTACTGTCGGTGAAACACTGAATCTTCAATGGCAGCTCGATGCACCGGCCTTGGCGCGCCTGCATCCTTCCCTTAATGGTGCGGTTAATACACGAGGTAAGCTTGCAGGGTCTCTAGAGGAACCTGCCGCAGAATTTACCTTCGATCTAAGCGACTATCAATCCGCTGGTATTGGTGTGCAGCAGCTCAGTGGTTCCGGAATAATAGACCTGACCGGGGCGACGGGTTCCAGTATAAAGCTTAGCGCAACAGACCTGTTGGTTGCTGATCGCCGCTTTGATACCGTAACTCTGCAGGGCAGTGGCAAGCCTGAAGAGCATAAGCTGGATGTCTCTCTTGAAGGGACTGATGCCACTATAAATCTCTCAGCAGCTGGTGGAATAAAAAGTGAGCAGTGGCTCGGAAAGATCAGT
Source organism: Chromatiales bacterium (ex Bugula neritina AB1) (assembly GCA_001730015.1). Lineage (GTDB taxonomy): Bacteria > Pseudomonadota > Gammaproteobacteria > Granulosicoccales > Granulosicoccaceae. The sequence continues at coordinate 13,655 of MDLA01000162.1, forward strand.
CGGCTGGATCTACTTAAAACAGGATTTGGTGACTGGAAACTGACGCGGCCTATTGATGTAGCAGCAGCTGAAGACAGCGCATCTGTAAAATCTTTCTGTTTGCAAAGTGAACCGACAACCCTGTGCGGAGACGGCAGCTGGAATGCTGTAGAAGGTGTGGTCGCCGCGCTCGACTTAGAGCAGCTGCTCGCCAGTCGATTCAGCGAGTATCTGCCTTCCGATATTTCTATTGAAGCAGGGCTCGGGGGTACGGTAAAACTGAGATATGGAGCCAGTGGTGAACTGAACGCTGCAGCTGAATTTACTATCCCTGGAGGCGAAATTGGCTATGAAAGCGCTGGTGTGCCCGTCACCGCGACGCTGGGAACCAGTGCCATCAAGGCAAATGTTGAAGGCGATACGCTGAAATCGACAGTAGATCTGGATCTGGGTGATATAGGAATGGTTAATGTCGATGCGACAGTAAATGAATTGTCAGGACGGCAGCGTTTGCGGGGGGCGATAAAAACGGATCTGCAAGATATGTCGCTCGCCGGTATCGCTACTCCTGAGTTGCAATCTATAGATGGGAAATTGCGCACGAGCCTGAAGTTGGGAGGCACTGCAGTGTTGCCGATTTTTACTGGTGAAGTCCGCCTGACAGAGTTTACCGCTGAAGTGCCGTCGGTAGCGATGAAGATTTTTGATGGTGCGATGGATGTCGTCAGTGATGGCAAGGGTGGTTTGCGTATTGATGGCTCGGCGCGTTCCGGTGAGGGTGATATCAATCTGGATGGGTTGTTTAATCAGTCCTCCGGCAAGCTTGAGCTAAATTTGAAAGGTGACCGCTTTCAGATCGCCAATACCAATAGGCAGCAGGCTGAAATCAGCCCCGATATGCAGATAAAAATGGACAGCAGCGATATTTCCGTCACCGGTGATCTGGATATCCCGTCCGCTTATATCAAAGCGGGAGGTGAAGGTAGCACATTAAGAGAGTCTTCGGACATCAGAGTTATTGATGCTGAAGGTGAAATGTCCGAAAAATCGGCGACCAGTCAGGTTCGACTGAAAATGAATGTGACCCTTGGTGATGATATCCGCGTGGCAGCAGGGCAGTTTGACGGCGCGCTTGCCGGTGGTCTGCTTATAGAGCAGCAGCCGGGGCTTGTGCCGACAGGCTCCGGTGCGATAGATGTTGTCAGTGGTGACTTTCTCGTATATGGCCAGAAGCTAACAATGGAGCGCGGTCGTATTCTATTTGGTGGTGGACCGGTAGATAACCCTGCGCTTGAAATGGATGTGGCCAGAGATGTGCCAAAGCATAAAATAAAAGCCGGTGCACGCATAAGAGGTACTGCACAGGCGCCTCTGCTGGAGCTTCAATCTGACCCGCAGCAAACGGATGCAAATACACTTTCTTTGATCGTGCTGGGCGAGCTTTTGGATAACCCGGGTGCGAGCTATACATTGGGTAAGTTTATAACACCGGATATCTATGTCAGCTATGGTATTGATTTGCTAGACAAGATAAATGTCTTCAACTTAAAGTACAATATATCGGATCGGTTATCACTGATCGCTTCCTACAGCGACAAAACAAGCGCCGATCTGGTTTATACCCTTGAGCGATAGGGAATTGTAAAACCTGTTTCGCGATTACCGCCTGTATTGAATTACAGATAATCGCGCCATAGCCGATACCCGCTCGTTGATGTGTAAATTGCCTCGTTACTCAACTCCATACGGGCAGTGCCGCTAGTCGTAGTGAATGGATAGCTGCGTCAATGGACGACGCGTAAAATCTGGATCATGGAATGATAAGACTATTGGATACACTCGGCCTGAGTGTCTGGTTGTGGGCAAATCGGCTGAGTCTACTACTACAGAAATTGGGCTCAGGAATATTCCCATCGAGCCATTCTGTCAATGGTTCGCTTCATGGTAAATCGCCAAACAAAGTTCACACGTTAATCGCCGTAGCAATAGGTTGCTTTATTGTCGATGCAACAACTGCTGACGATACCGAAGTGTTTTTCGGTGGAGGTGGCGCCTCACCCAACGTTTTATTTATAGTGGATGTCTCGGGTTCAATGAGAGCCACTGATGGTGCTCCTCTTCCCTCTATTCCCAACAATGTTCTGTGGCTGGACGCGGCTGATAGGAATACGTTGCTCGATGCTAGAGGTAATAGGGCAAGTAACTGGCGTCGTTTTTCGGGATCTGTTTCTAGATGGCTCGATAAATCGGGTAAAGGAAATCATCTGACTGGGACGTCTGCTCGCCTGGCAGACATAAATGGTGTAACTTCGGTTCGTTTTACCAGAGATATCATGAGTGGCCCGGATATTTTTGATGGATCAATGAGCGAGGCGACAATCTTCCTGATTCAACAAGAGAACGTTCGAAGTAGTAACTTCTTCTTGAGTTTTAACGGCAGCAATTTCAATAGTAGTGGGCGAGTGAGCTTTCATACGCCATGGAGTAATGGTAACTGGTACTGGGATGCTGGCGGTGCGGGTGGTGAGCGTTCAAGATTGTCTAATGTCGCGGCGGTGGGCGATGTGACACAGCTAACCGCCTATAAAACGGTAGCCGGTAACGAAAATGGAATTTCCGTGAACAGCGGAGCCTTTAACGCCATTGGATCAGGTGCAACCGCTGCTGATACCAAAGGCGGCGTCTACCTGGGTACCAATGCGGTGGACCATGAGCTGGCTGAACTGATTGTCTATGATCGTAAGTTGAGTGGCGAGGAAATAAAAACGGTGCAAGAGCATTTGGACCGGAAATGGCGTACAAGGCTGGACAGAGTAAAAATTGCGCTCAACAGCCTTCTGGAGACAAATGATGGTTTTAATGCAGGCTTGATGACTTACTCAAGTTATTCGCGAGGACAGTTTAGTCTGCGTGATGAAATTAAGCCGGTGATTGAGTCAAAAGAATCCCTGCAGGGTCACATCAACGCACTGTACGCCAGTGGTGGAACGCCGACACAAAGCGCTATGTTTGAGGGAATGCGGTATTTTCGAGGTGAGCGTCCCCTGGCAATGGGCGGAATCAGGAGCTCAGGCCAACCGCCTATGGAGCAATGCCAGAGTAATCACATAGTATTACTGACTGATGGGTTGCCTTACGGAGGCGGGGAGTTGCGCACCATTGAGAGGTATATCGGCAGTAATTGCGCGAGAAATCAAGGTGCGAACCGTAGATATGGAAACTGTGGTATCGAGCTTGCGCAATACATGCATGACAACGATCACTATCCCGGCGTGGAGGGTACTAACAACATTACTACTCACACAATCGGGTTGAGTCTGGATTTAGACTGGCTAGGTAATATCGCTGCTGCCGGAGGGGGAGGGTACTATTCGGTAGAATCATCTGAGCAATTGGTTTCGGCGTTTGAATCGATTGTAAATGTTGCCATTGATCAAGCAACTACATTTGTAGCGCCGTCGGTTACTGTTGATCAGTTCAGTCGTCTGGCCCACCGGGACGACGCCTATCTGGCGTTGTTTCAGCCTACGAGTTCTATGCGATGGGAGGGTAATCTTAAGCGCTACCGCTTCGGTGGTAATCCAGTGGCAATAAGAGATCAGAACAACAAAGAAGCACTCGACAATACTGCAGGGCTTTTTTATAGCGATTCCCAAAGTTTCTGGAGTGATTCACCGGATGGCGCATCTACGAGCCAGGGCGGGGCAGTGAGTAAACTCAATGTTGCTACTCGCCAAGTGACAACTTACACCGGCCTCGGTACTAAAGATCTTTTAGATATCAAAAACCGGGTACACGAAGCTAATTCATCGAACCTTGCGGGCTGGTTTAACGTAACAGGTTCTGAATTAAGCAACCTGCTGGCATGGGCTCGCGGTGTTGATGTCGATGATGAAGACTCAGATGGATCTTCAGTCGATACGCGCCATTCTATGGGTGATCCGCTGCATTCTCAACCGTTGATTGTAAACTATGGTGGTACCTCGGCTAACCCTGATTCCGTCGTATTTGTGGGTACTAACGAAGGTTATCTGCATGCGATAAACAGTCGTGACGGCATGGAGATTTATTCCTTTATACCGCCACAGTTATTGGGAAATCTGAATACGTTTTATCAGAATGAAACCGGCACCGATCGGCCGTATGGTCTGGATGGTGATATAACTTTGTGGCTGGACGACAAAAATCGAAACGGTATGGTTGACCCGACTACAGAGCACGCCTATTTGTATGTCGGTATGCGGCGTGGTGGCAGAAACTATTATGCGCTCGATATCAGCGAAAAAGGTAGCCCAAAGTATCTCTGGACAATTGAAGGTGGTAGAGGAGACTTCGCAGAATTGGGGCAATCCTGGTCAAAACCAGTCAAAACTCGCATAATACTGGCAGATAGGGTCAGGGATGTACTGATATTCGGAGGAGGTTACGACCCGGCCCAGGATGATCGTTCGGTAAGGTCGGCTGATAGCTTTGGCAATACTGTATTTGTGGTTGATGCCGGAGATGGTAGTTTGATCTGGAAGACTTCTCTGGATCGAAAATCCGATTACAGCAAAATGATCTACAGCATTCCGTCAGACCCTGGTGTAATGGATTTGGATGGCGATGGAATTATAGATCAGATGTATATTGGTGATATGGGTGGGCAACTCTGGCGTTTTGACTTCAGGCAGGACGCTACCAGCGCTGCAGATCTGGTATCCGGCGGCTTAATTGCCGATCTGGCGACGTCAGATGCTAAAAATAGCCGGCGCTTCTTTTATCCTCCGGACCTGGCTCTGGTGGTGCGTCATGGAGTCAGGTTTTTGTCTCTGGCGATCGGATCCGGCAATCGTGCGCATCCTCTTGATAAGCAAGTTGAAGATCGCTTCTATATGATTCAACAGAAAGATGTTTATAAAATTCCAGAAGGTTATGGTGTTAAGGTGCCGGCCTATAATGGTTCGCCGGAATTCTATCGTCCGGTAACAGAAGATGATCTTTTCGATGCAACCACTAATGATGTCGATAATGAAGATACCATAATCGCCTTGGCTGCCAGGCAGGAGCTGGATGACGCCAGGGGGTGGATGCTGAAGCTTCAAGCGTCTGGTGAAAAAGTACTCGGCGAGTCAGTAACTATTGACCACAATATTGTGTTTGCTACGTATCTGCCGACCACAAGAGGTAACGCAACGACTGATTGTCAGGCTGCGGTTGGTGGTAACCGGGGGTATGTGGTGAGTTTGTATGATGCTTCACCGCTTTCTGGAGAAAATCCTTCTGATCGTAATCAGGATTTAGAACAAGGGGGAATTACCGGTGCTATCTCCGTAATAATTAATCACAATAATACGGATGGCCAATGGTCGGTTAATGCTATTACCGGTCTTGATTCCTTAAAAATTCCGAATGTTAACCTGACTAAACGTGTTTACTGGTCTGAGAACCCGGATTTTTAAAATGCTGCTCGCATCTGGTTCAGTCTGATCTTGTAGGCTCTTAAGGGAGAGCAATTTAAAAATCGGGTTCCAGGTTGTCTCTAGTCGATTTTTGCGGTCTTATCGAAGAGTGCAGTGAGACGTTCAGCATTAATTATCTCTATGTTATTCGCTTGTGCAAATTTTTCAACATTGGCTGAAACCCGGCCGAGCATAACATAGAGATATCCGGTAGCCTCTACCTTGGCTCCTGCGGCGAGTAGTTTTTTTAACGGTTCGACTCCGGTGTTTGCCGCCTTGAATCGACTTGTGCTCAATAGCAGAATGCGTGGTCCTCGGGTGAGCTCGAGTTCAGCGCCATCGGCCATGAAAGCAGTTGTGCTGTATCGCTGAGCCTGATAAGCAACAGCGATGCGGTTGGCCACATCGCGAGCTGACATCTTGCGTGCCTCATTTGTTACTTCAATGATGCGATTCTTACCGGGTCGTTGTGATTGCTTGTACCCGGAGTACGCGGCGATTCCTGTAAATGGTAGCGCCGCAGTAATACCGACAATCAGATACCTGCCGTCTGCAATCAGCAGGCTTATGCTGATCAGCACCAGACTAATCAGAGCACTGTACCACCAGGCGGATCGTAAAAGTACCGCGAACAGCGAATTGTGAGCCATAGTGAAGGCCATACGATAGTCTTGCCGGTGTGTTGTTGGTGGCAGGCAGTATAGCGATTTGGCTGTTGCCCTTCCACACCTGGCACGCTGATCGTGCCATCTCTGCCGGCCGCATGCTGCTATTTAGAATAGCGAGTACCCATGCGGCAGGCAAAGTTCACGTGGCTGGTCGATTCTGGTTGTGGCCCGGTAGTTTATTAAGTGATTGTTAGCGTAGCGACTAACCTTCTTGAATGACCCCGCGTTGTCTAAGAATGGCAATAACCCGTTCCGCACATTGCTCTGCAGACATACTTGAGGTATCCACCAGTATTTCAGGGGATTCGGGGTGCTCGTAAGGTGAGTCGATCCCGGTGAAGTTTTTCAGTTCTCCACGGCGAGCCTTTTTATACAAGCCTTTTGGATCTCGTTCTTCCGCAATTGCCAGGGGCGTTTCGACATAGATCTCCAGAAATTCTCCGTCTTCCAGTAAACTGCGTGCCATTTGACGTTCTGCGATAAACGGCGAAATAAATGCGGTCAATACTATCAAACCACTGTCGACCATAAGGCGCGCAACTTCGCCAATACGACGAATGTTCTCAACTCGATCTGCGTCGGTAAAGCCAAGGTCTTTATTTAATCCGTGGCGTACATTGTCGCCGTCGAGCAGATAAGTGTGACGACCTTTGGCCGCCAGTTTTTTCTCGACGATATTGGCGATGGTTGATTTTCCCGAGCCGGATAAACCGGTAAACCACAGTACGCAGGCTTTTTGTTCTTTGAGTTCGGAGCGCAGGCCCTTGTCTACGTCGACCGCTTGCATGTGGATATTCTGAGAGCGTCGCAAAGCAAAATTCAGCGTGCCGGCGCCAACAGTGTGGTTGGTAGCTCGGTCGATCAGTATATAACTGCCGGTGGACTGGTTTTCCTGATAGGTATCGAAAGCCAGCTGGCGATCAAGGTTCAGGTTGCACGAGCCTATATTATTGAGCTCGAGTTTTTTCGCTGCAGTTTGTTCTAGCGTATTGACGTTTATTTCGTGCTTAATGTCAGTGATAGTTGCTGTGGCAGTCGCGGTACCACATTTTAGATAATATGAGCGCCCCGGCAACAGTGGTTCTTCGTCCATCCACACCAGAGTGCTCTCGAACTGGTTGGCCGTGCTTGCAGGTGTTTCTGTAGTGGAGATAATATCTCCACGCGATATGTCTATCTGGTCCTTGAGTGTAATAGTGACGGCCTGACCGGCAACGGCTTCTTCCAGATCACCGTCATAAGTCACGATGCGATCAACGGTGCTGGTTTTCCCGGTTGGCTGAACACGTATAGCGTCGCCGGGCTTAACTGAGCCACTGGCAATAGTGCCCGCAAATCCACGAAAATCAAGGTTTGGGCGGTTAACCCATTGGACCGGTAGCCTAAACGCAGATTGCTGTATTTCATCAGTGGGTATTTTCACGGTTTCAAGGTAGGACAGCAATGTAGTGCCGTGATACCAGGGCATTTCTACACTGGGCTCTATAACGTTGTCACCAATCAGTGCTGACATCGGTATGGCGGTAACATGTGAATACTCAAGCTGGCTGGAAAATTCGTTAAATCTGTCAACAATGTCGGTGAATACTTTCTCAGAGTACTTCACCAAATCCATTTTGTTGACCGCCAGCACCACGTTTCTGATGCCAATAAGAGAGGCAAGATAGGCGTGCCGGCGCGTTTGGGTAAGAATTCCCTTGCGAGCATCTATAAGCAGTATGGCAACATCAGCCGTTGATGCGCCGGTTATCATGTTGCGCGTGTATTGCTCGTGACCCGGGGTATCGGCAACAATGAATTTACGTCGCTCAGTGTTGAAGTACCGGTAAGCTACATCAATAGTTATTCCTTGCTCGCGCTCTGCAGCGAGGCCGTCAACTATCAGGGCCAGGTCCAGATCGCTGCCCTGGGTGCCAAACTTCTTAGACTCGGCGCGGACTGTTTCCAGCTGATCTGCAAACAGTGCTTTGGAATCACATAGCAGGCGGCCGATCAGTGTGCTTTTGCCATCGTCAACACTACCGCAGGTAATAAAACGCAGCAGACCTTTGCGTTCGTGCTGATTGAGATATTGCTCGATGTCAGTCCGGATAATATCGTTTGCAACAGCCATTAGAAGTAACCCTCCTGTTTTTTCTTTTCCATTGAGCCGGTCGCATCATGGTCGATCAGGCGGCCCTGTCGTTCAGAGGTGTTCGCGAGCAGCGTTTCCTGAATTATGTCGGGTACGGTGGTCGCCTCCGAATCAATTGCACTGGTTAGTGGATAGCACCCCAGGGTTCGAAACCGCACAGAGCGCATCATCGGGACTTCACCGGGATTCATCGGCATGCGCTCGTCATCGACCATTATCATTGCGCCGTCCCGCATCACAACTGGACGGGATGCGGCTAGATACAAAGGCACGATCGGAATGTTCTCGCGATGAATGTATTGCCAGACATCGAGCTCTGTCCAATTGGATATAGGAAACGCGCGGATCGACTCACCGGGTTGCTTGCATGCGTTGTATAGATTCCACAGTTCCGGGCGTTGATTTTTAGGGTCCCAGCGGTGTTGCTCATTGCGAAACGAAAGTATGCGTTCCTTGGCGCGGGATTTTTCCTCGTCACGTCTCGCTCCTCCGAATGCTGCGTCAAAGCCGTATTTATCCAGCGCTTGCCGCAGGCCCTCCGTTTTCATGATATCGGTGTGCAATGCCGAGCCGTGGCTGAATGGGTTGACACCTTTTTCTACCCCTTCTGTATTTATGTGGGTGATGAGTTCCAGGCCTGTGTCGGCGGCGATTTTGTCCCGGAAACTGATCATCGCCTTAAATTTCCAGCCGGTATCAATATGAAGTAGCGGGAATGGGGGTCTGGCGGGGTAGAATGCCTTCATTGCCAGATGCTGCATTACCGCGCTGTCTTTGCCAATTGAATATAGCATCACGGGTTTGTCGGCTTCCGCAACGACCTCTCGCATTATATGAATACTTTCAGCTTCAAGACGCTGTAAATGGGTAAGCGATGACATGTTTTTTCGGATCCTGTTGGATCGCAGCGGGGCATCGGTGCCGGAATCAGCTGCCACGATCGTTGTGTTGAGGTTGGTTCGAGTCAGGGCAGCAGGCGGTTCTGACCTGGATAAAGAAGGTGTAGGGCTGGCCGCGGGAGCTCCAGTGTCCACTACAGTGTTGTACGGGCTGGCGTGTACCGTGATGTGCGGTTGGTTCCTGAGCCAGTCACTCAAAGACGAGTTGGCATTCGCATCTATTCCCTGAAGAATAATCACTATATTTTTCCCGGCGTGCAGCGCCAGGCGACTGAAGAATTCCGTCAGGTGGGAGGCGTCAGATGTGTGCTTTCCGGCAAGCCAGCAGTACTGGCCGCGAGTACTGTGTGCATAGAGTGTTTGCTGTTGACCAAGTGGTGTGTTGCCTGCCTTGCTGCCGGCCCAGAAAATATCAGCAGAACGTTTACGGGCGTCCGCCACAATGTTCTTGTAAGTGCGGGCGAGCCAGTCAATCTGGTCACCGGCTTTTTTACATTCGGTGTGCAGATTGGCAGCGCTTAGACCCCATTGCTCGATGTAGTTACCGATCGTTCTCGGGCTGACAGCTGAGCCCGCCCGATTTGCCAGATCTTGTTGCAGTCTTTTGAATGTCCACAGAGTATTGAAGGCACTGCTGGTTGCATCCGGAATACTACAGGCTGCGTGTAACAAAAAGTGGCTCAATTCTTCAGTTAAGCCCTGCTTGTCTGCGCGTGGGCGTCCTCGTGGCTTGACATCCACAGCTGGCCAACCACCTTGCAGAAAAAGTTTGTGCGCTGCGATAACGGTAGGGGCTGACAGGCCCACTTCGGCGCAAATATCAGCCACTTTCCACCCTGCAAGGCGCAGTTCTACCGCTCGCTGGCGTCGCTCGTTGAGAATTTTCTGGGGTACTGATTTACCGGCCATAGATGTATTCTAGCGGGAGAAAATATTAAACATTTAATGAAAATGATATATGTTAAATATTTAATTGCAATAATAATGCTCGGAGTGTGTGCTGTAGTCGATTATTATGGGGAGATGCTGATTCGGGCAGGAAGAGATTCAATTTACGTGCAAATAACCGGTTTGACTACATCGCTGCTGGAGGCGTTTGACAGCTGTCAAAGGAAGCAAATTTGTGCTCGAACGGCCAATCACACCGAGATTTGATTTCACCGGGTTCTTCTTCTCCGGTCGAAAAGCACACTGATACCTGTGAGAGAAAACATCTCTGAGAAAAGCAAAGACCAGGTTAGTTTCCGTCAATCAACAAATATTGCGGGTTAATGGGCAGTCGCGAAATTCATCAGCAGATCGCTTTGTCAGGTTGTTTTTTAACGGAGGAGTTTCTATTTGTCTGATGTGCTGACGGCTCTTCCGGATTGCTTGAAGAATCGAGCGATATATTCTGCCATTGCGTTAGAACAAATATCGCCGTCGGTCAGTGAACGCTCGGCGTTGGCGGCAACGCCGTCCGGTAAATCATGCCAGCGTTCTGAGATCAGGTGGCTGATATACTCGTGTGTAAATTCGGGATGAGGTTGCACGGAAAAGGCTTTTTTGCCATAGCTGAGTGCTGCATACTGACAAAACGGTGTTGATCCGACCACTTCGGCTTCAGGTGGAAGATCGGTTACCTGATCCTGGTGCCAGGCGTACAAGGGAAGCGGGTCTGCATCTATTATGTCTACGTCATAGCTGACTCTGCCAATTGACCAGCCATCAGCGTATTTCTCGACCTTGCCGCCGAGTGTCTGCGCCAGAATCTGGTGGCCGAAACAGATCCCGACAATAGGAATTTCGGCCGCGTAGGAGTCACGTAAAAACTGCTCAAGTGGCGCAATCCAGGGCAGATCTTCGTAAGCGCCGAATTTAGAGCCGGTGACAAGCCAGCCGTCGGCACTGTAAATGTCAGGCGGAAATTCACCGTCAAGACATGCCCAGGAGGCAAATTCAAAGCCGTGGCCATCCAGCAAACGGGCAAAAGCATCGGCATAGGTGCCATAAAAGGGTTGCGCAGATTCAGGCGGATAGCCGGTCTGTAGAATGCCGATTTTCATGTATTGTAGTGTCACAGATAAAGGCGGGATTGTCGCCGCTTAGAGGGGCTTTCGGCAAGTGCTGGACACGATTGAGCGCAAAGAACCACTCACCAGCGCGGTGAGTGGAATAGAGGTTTCTACATGAAACAAGTCATCCCGTCAGTCGAAGGGTACTAACGTGTCATGACAATTAAATAATGTCATGACAAAATAATAATGTCAAGCGTCAGATTTTGTAAATGAGATTTACTTTTATGAGACGGATAGTTCGTTGATCGCTGAAACACTGGCGACCAGACTTAGCCATCACGAACGAGAGGTCGCCTATCGGCAATACCCCGCAGCAGGTGAACCGTGGTTCAAGGTGATTAGCGGTACACTTCCGGTACTGGTTTCAGCGCCTCACGCCTGTATGCACTGCCGCTCAGGGCAGTGGAAAATGGAGGAAGAATACACCGCCGCGTTTGCTGTATTGTTAGCCGAAGCAACCGGCTGCTCGGCGATCTACACCTGTGCGCAAACGCAGGAAGACCCGAACTGGCTGCAGTACGGTGAATATAAAAAAGCGATAGACGAACTGGCATTAAAGCAAAAGATAAACTTTGTTATTGATCTGCACGGGATGACTAACCGGCATCACATGGGGGTGGCGATTGGTACTATGCAGGGGCGTGCCTGTTCTGCGGCCTCAGTGCAGGCAGTATTTACCGTGGCCGGGTTTAGTGCGCTGCCATTACACGAGCTCGAACGAAAAACTGAGTTGCACTGGAGAAATCTGGTGGTGGATCATCCGCGCTTTACTGGTGGTGTTCGCAATCACACGGTAACTCGCCATGCAGTTGAGCAGTTGCGAGTGCCAGCGGTACAAATAGAGCTGGCGTCGGTCACGCGTATTGTTTTTTCACCGTCGACTGAAGACTGGCCAATAGAGTACACGGGCGATAATGCAGCCATACTGGCAGCATTCACGGCTTTGTGCTCACTCATTGAAAAGGAAGCCCGTGGCGCCTGATCTACTCGTTATTGCTCTGTGCACCTTTCTTTTTGCAGGCGTAATTAAAGGTACTCTAGGTGTTGGCTTGCCCACTATCACTATTTCGGTTATGGCTCAGGTAGCGGATCCGCGTGTGGCAATAGCCTTGTTACTGATACCGGCGCTGATTACCAATAGCTGGCAGATCTATCGCGGCGGCCAGCTTCTCAGATCGCTGCGTATTCTATGGCCGTTTGCGACAACGATGTTTGTTATCATTTATATTTCTTCGCTTTACGCTGCAAAGGTACCGCATAACCTGCTGGTGGGGGGTATAGGCTGCATGGTAGTGCTCTGGAGTGTTACCAGCTTGATTAAAACACCCCCGGCCATACCCGATGGTTTTGATCGCGGGTTGCAGTTTCTGGCTGGTACTATCGGGGGAATCACTGGCGGCTTAACGGCAATCTGGTCACCGCCGATGGTGATGTACTTACAGGCCAGGCGATACGACAAAAATGATTTCGTCGCCTTTACCGGGTTTTTGATTATCTGCGGTACTGTTCCATTAACTCTCGGATACCTGGGAAATGGTTTGCTGACACGCGAGCTGGCATTCGGCTCGGCACTGATGATACTGCCAACCCTGCTTGGTTTTTCTATAGGTGAGCAATTGCGAGCTAAACTCAGTGGCGGGCAGTTTCAGAAAGCGCTGTTGGTGGTTTTTTGTCTGATGGGTCTGAACCTGATTCGAAGAGCGGTGTTCTCCTGAAACGAAACCGCTCTGTACAAATCTCTAGCGAAATACACCATCCCATGGGCCGCTCTCTAGCGTGGCCGTTTTGCCGTCTTCACTGACAGCAGGGCGATTGAGAGTGAACATGTTTTTTTCGTTGACAACTGCATAGTCCATATAGCCCAGGCGCGCCAGAGGTTGCATTGCTGCCGTGTCGACCAGGCCGTCCTTGATATAGGCATCGTCGATGTATACTGCATCAACGGTGACAATTACGGTTGTGAAGCCCGAGTCGGGGCGTTCTTTGTTGATGGGCAATTTAACAGTTTTCCAGTGGCTGCACTCAAAAGCGGCCGGACTTTTCGCCACACGGGGCGGCTTAACCAGCTGCGATGATGTCATTTCAATATTGCCTAGATCCCATTCGCTTACAGAACTTCCAACCGGTGCGCTGCTCATGTTCATTTCGTCCACAAGGCTATGTGAGACGATTGAGCAGGTGCACTCTCGCGTAGCTTCAATATTGTTTAGGGTGTCTTTACCGTTGGCTACCGAAAATATCAGCATGGGCGGGTAGTCTGATATTGCGTTGAAAAAGCTGAAGGGAGCCAGGTTAGCAACGCCGTCGGCACTGATTGTCGACACCCAGCCAATTGGTCGTGGTACTACCAGCGCTTTGAACGGGTCGAATTTAAGACCGTGTTTGCGTGTGTCTGTGGTGTAGAACATGGGGTCGCTCAGGTGTCGTTTGAAGCACAGAAGTGTAGCGGTCCTGAAGAATCAGGGAAAGTCGCTGCTGTGTTTTAATTCGCAGAACAGGACGGTGGATCCGTCTCCCGGAATTTTACAGGGCAACTCTTATGCACTCGACCGAAATAATATTATCACCGAGGGTTCGAACCACCCCGTATGAGCAGCGCGTCTACGAGAACGGTGTAAAGAGTTTCACTGTATATAACCATATGACTCTACCGGTAAATTTCACCAACACGGAAGATGAATACCATCATCTGTGCGAGCACGTGCAGCTTTGGGATGTGGCAGCGGAACGCCAGGTTGAAATTGTCGGGCCTGATGCACTGAAGCTGGTCGAATTGATCACCCCCAGAGAGGTTGCTGGCTGCCAGATCGGGCAATGCCTGTACGCGCCGCTGGCTGACGAAGACGGGCTGGTGGTTAACGACCCGATTATTTTACGGGTGGCAGAGGATCGTTACTGGTTATCTATCGCCGATTCCGATGTCAAATGCTGGGTAAAAGGTATTGCGTGGGGGCGGGGGCTGAACGTCAATGTCTTTGAGCCCGATGTCAGCCCGTTAGCGGTACAAGGTCCCCGGGCCGATGATCTGATGGCTGAACTGGCAGGGGAAGAAGTTCGCGATATAAAATTCTTCCGGTTTATCGAGAAAGAAATCGCGGGGACTCCTGTATTGCTGGCCAGATCGGGCTGGAGTGGGCAGGGTGGATTTGAAATCTATCTTCAGGATTCAAACTATGGATTAGCGTTGTGGGATGCGGTATGGGAGGTTGGCAAGAAATACCAGATAAGAGCAGGAGCACCGAATTTAATCGAGAGACTTGAGACCGGTCTTAAGTCATATGGTAGCGATATTACACATGCGGACAACGTGCTTGAGTGCGGGTTTGAGCGCTACCTGAATCTCGACAAACCCTCAGAGTATATGGCTCGCGGTGCGCTGGAGAAAATCCGCCGCGATGGGGTGCAACGTAAATTGTGCAATGTGATGGTTGAAGGCAAACCGTTACCGCCATTGCGATTGTGTTGGGATCTCAGGCACGCAGATACCAAAGTAGGGCGGGCCAGTAGTTGTGCATTCTCGCCGAAATACGGAGCTAATCTGATGTTTGCCATGGTTGCCGTCGACGTTGCAACGCCGGGTACCGAGCTCACCGTTATGGTCGGGGGCGAACCTTATCGCGGCATCGTCAAGGATGAATGCTGGAAGTAAACCGGCGGCAGCGATATCATTCGGCCATTCCCGAGAATGGCCTTCATCCAATGCCTCAAACACTATCCATATGTCGCCCGGACGATTGGCATTTGCATTTGCGCGACGGGGCGATATTGCAGTCGGTCCTGCCAGCGACCACAATGCATTTCGGGCGCGCGCTGATTATGCCGAATCTGGTGCCGCCGGTAGTGAAAGCGACCGATGCGGTGGCCTATCGCCAGCGCATAATTGCTGCTCTTCCGGTGGAATCAGCATTCGCTCCTCTGATGACGCTTTATCTCACTGAAGCAACAGATCCAGGCGATGTTGCGGCAGCCGCCGAGTCGGGGCTGATTACCGCCGTCAAACTGTATCCCGCGGGTGCAACCACCAACTCCGATTCAGGGGTCAAAGATCTAAACAAGGTATCGGCGGTTCTTGAGCGCATGGCCGAAATCGGGTTGCCGCTTTGCGTTCATGGTGAGGTAACCGATGCTGATATCGATATATTTGATCGGGAAGCGATATTTATTGATCGTGTGCTGGAACCATTGCGGCAACGCCTGCCGCAGTTGCGAGTTGTGATGGAACACGTTACAACAAAAGATGGCATAGACTACGTACGCACAGGCGGTGATAACATAGCCGCAACGCTTACCACCCATCACCTGATGATAAATCGCAATCATATGCTTGTAGGTGGGATTCGGCCTCACTATTATTGCCTGCCCATTGTAAAACGAGCCAGCCATCAGCGGGCCTTGCGTGATGCGGCTGTGTCTGGTGAGAAGTGCTTTTTCCTCGGCACTGATAGCGCGCCTCATCTTGATGGAGCCAAGGAATCCGCTTGTGGGTGTGCCGGAGTTTTCAATGCACCCAATGCGTTGTCGTGCCTTGCGCATGTGTTTGAAGAAGAAAATGCCTTGCATCACCTGGAGGCGTTTGCCTCGTTAAACGGCCCTGCTTTTTACAGGCTGCCAGCGAATACCCAAACCGTTACGCTTGAA
The DNA here is from genome assembly GCA_001730015.1 of Chromatiales bacterium (ex Bugula neritina AB1). GTDB lineage: Bacteria > Pseudomonadota > Gammaproteobacteria > Granulosicoccales > Granulosicoccaceae. Next base: position 29,471 of record MDLA01000162.1, read on the forward strand.
AAAGTGCCAGGCGCGATAGCTTTCGATGGAAAACTGGAAACTCCCGACGGATCGGTGACCGTGTTTGATCCGGCTGTCGATTTGCACTGGCGTGTAAAAGAAGCGTAGTAACTACCTCAACAGATAAATCTATAAAGCGACACATATTCCATGTACCAGAATACTTTCCCTGACAGGGAAACCATCGCAGAATATACCGCTCGAATGCTGCTCGAAATCGACGCTGTGCATTTTCGCGCTGATCAGCCCTTTATGCTGACATCCGGATTGGCCAGCCCGGTCTATATCGATTGTCGTAAACTGATTTCGTATCCGCGAATTCGCTCGACACTGATGGACTTTGCTGTAACCACGCTCGCCCGTGACGTTGGCTTTGAAGCGTTCGATTCCATAGCCGGTGGAGAAACAGCTGGTATTCCTTTTGCCGCGTGGATTGCCGAGCGATTATCGCTGCCCATGTTGTACGTTCGAAAGAAGCCAAAAGGGTTTGGCCGGGATGCGCAGATTGAAGGGGATCTGATCGAAGACCAGCGGGTGCTGCTGGTTGAAGATCTCACGACCGATGGTGGCTCTAAACTTAAATTTACCGAGGCCTTGCGAACAGCCGGAGCAGATACCGACCACACTTTTGTCATTTTTTATTACGATGTTTTCCCCGACACTAAATCCAAAATGGCGTCTAAAGGTTTGTCGCTGCACCATCTGGCAACCTGGTGGGATGTGCTTGAACTATGCCGGGGTGAGGGGCATTTTGATAACGGTACCCTGGATGAGGTTGAAAAATTTCTGAATCAGCCGCTGCAGTGGTCAGCTGATCATGGCGGCACTTATGCGCCAGTCGGTTAACTGTGGTTGTTTTTTTGTCCTGAGTCAGGTGCTTTCCGGCCACCGGTCGTGTCAGCTGTCCGGGATATAGAAACCGCTTGTCACTTCAGTATGTATTGATCGCTTAAGCAACTATAACGTTGCAGGTCCACTTATGAATCACGATAACTATGTTATAGACGATATGATCTCTGCCAAAGCCATAGCTGCGCGGGTAGAGAGTATGGCGGCAGATATCAGCGGCCACTTTGAAAATACCGAAAAACTGGTTGTTATTGGTTTGTTGCGTGGGTCGTTTATGTTTATTGCTGATCTGGTTCGCGAGTTGTCACTGCCTGTCGAAGTCGATTTTCTGGAAACTTCATCTTATGGTGATTCAATGGAGTCATCCCGGGAGGTTCGTATATTAAAAGATCTGCGCGGAGAGATAAAAGACCGGGATATATTGGTTGTCGAAGATATCGTCGATACCGGCCACACGCTTAACCATGTACTGCAACTACTGAAATCCCGTAAGCCTGCGCGAATGATGGTGTGCGCGTTGCTCGACAAGCCCTCTCGTCGGGAGGTTGATGTAAAAGCCGATCTGGTAGGTTTTGAAATAGAAGACCGGTTTGTTGTTGGCTATGGTATCGACTACGCGCAGCGCAATCGTAACTTGCCCTATATTGGCGCCGTTCGATTTACCGGATAGCGTGCAGTTATATTCACCGGGCAGGTTACTACGTAGCAGGAAGTTGATTCCTCGAACCATTATTATTCCAGTCTGATTCTGAGCGCGTGCTGGTAGAGAGTTTTTATTGATTACAGCAATTCATCGGGTAGGTGACCTGGGCCGTGGAGTACTGTCTGTTATGGCAAAGCCCGAATGCGGTAAATCGGTTCATGATCAATTCACTGCTCTGCAGAATGTCGGGGTTAGTGCAATTGTCTCACTGCTTGAGCCGCAGGAGGCTTGCCAGCTGGGTTTGCAGGATGAGCCGCGCCACTGTGAGCGCTTTGATATTCAATTCCGGCAGTTTCCAATTACCGATATGCAGTTGCCGGATGATATCGATGCCTTTGTGCAGTTCATTAATCGGCTGCATGGCGAAGTAGTACATGGTTCTCATGCCGTTGTACATTGCCGCGCAGGGATAGGGCGTACCGGAATGGTTGCCGCGAGTTTGCTCATAAAGCACGGCAGGCAGCCACAGCAGGCGTTACATCAGTTAATTGAGGCCAGAGGTGTTGAAATGCCCGATACCGAAGAGCAGCGAGCATTTATATTCAATGTGGCAGAACTGTTGGGGCAGGGAGGGCAATAGTAAGGAAGGGCCTTTCAGCCCTTCCTTACTTTCAGGTGTAACCGTCGCTAGCGGAGTATTATCCCGCGGAACGATTAGTTACCTTTTGCAGCTCGCAGTACTGGATAGAATTGTGTAAAAACAAAGTCATCAGCAGCGCTGACTTCGTGGCAGGCATTGCACGCTGCCGCGGGAAAGGCTGTTGCAGTTTTTTCATAGGGCTCGGCCTTGTGACCGAAAGAAAAATACGCCCAGCCGCCAGGCATGTCTGAAAATCGCTTTGAATCTTTGACTGTCAGTTCCAGCCCCTGGAATTCGCCTTGCTGATAACCGCGACCGGAAACTTCAGTACTCGCACCGACGTCGTCGTTGTTATTTTCGTAAACCAGAGCCAGTTCTTTAGCGATCTGTGTTCCCTCTGGCCATTCGCCTGTCTTCTCGTAGCTCGCAAAAGCACTTGGCTCAACGTAGACGTTGTGAAACTCCGGGAAAGGAGCGGTTCCACCATTCAACGCATTGGGAGTGAGTGGAGATCCAACAAATATCCACTTACGCCAGTCGGTTGGTTGATTCACGCTGCCGTCATCATTGAATTGAGCAGCGACCACCTTCATGCCTTATGCCTGTACTGTAAATGCTCCGCCGATCACTTTTGTAATGCCGATAGAGGCTATTAATGTAAGCTGTTTTAATTTCATGTGTATAGATCCTGCCGTAGAGAGATTATGTGAATTTCAACGAGGCACCATTAATCTGGAAGGTAGAGTCAGCTATTTTACCGGGCAAAAAAGCTGGAGCTTGTTCGGAGGGAGTAGTCGACATTTGGATGCGACAGGTCGGCCAGAAATACGTTCGAATTTGTATTGTTTATTTGACTATTTGTCATTGTCGATTGATTGATCTGATTCAAAATCCCGCATCCTCGATACGACCTCTTTTTTCAGATTGCCATCTGATGCTCGTCGGCTTGTAAAGTATATTCTATTACCTGCCTTCTCAAGCGGAGCGCTTGCAACATGTACGATAGATCAAAAAATATGTTTAAATGAACAAAGCGAATTGAGGGGTAGAGTTGAACTCTTTTCTTACAGGCAGGCGCAGGATCAGCCAGAGATTTTCGTGCAGACTTTCGAGGTGGGTCCGATGCTGTTGAGAGCAGGCTGGCGATAACTTGCCAGCCTGCTTACCGGTTAACGGTAGCGCTTGAATTCTCCAGAGTCCACTCGCGCAAGGAATGACTTCAGTTCTTCTTTCACCACTGGCATAAGAAAATAAAGCCCGATGATGTTGAAGATACTCATGGCAAAGATAGCTGCATCAGAGAAGTCGATGACAGCACCAAATCCGATTGACGCACCAATAACAATGAAAACGCAAAACATCAGTTTGTAGATTATCTCGTTTATTGCGCCCTCGCCGAACAGGTAAGTCCAGGCTTTGAGACCGTAGTAAGACCAGGAGATCATGGTTGAAATGGCGAACATCACAACGGCTATAGCTAACGGATATTTAAACCAGTCTGCAGTTTCCTGAAATGCAGCAGCCGTAAGGTTCACACCGGTTAACCCGGAGCCATCGAATGGAGCTGAATTTACACCGGAAATGGTAATTACCAGTGCAGTCATGGTGCAGATGATAACCGTATCTATAAACGGCTCCAGTAATGAAACCAGCCCTTCGGTAACGGGCTCTTTGGTCTTTACTGCTGAGTGGGCAATGGCGGCTGAGCCGACACCGGCTTCGTTTGAGAAAGTCGCTCGCTTTAACCCCTGTATCAGTGCGCCTATAAAACCACCGGCGACACCGCTTGCGGTAAACGCCCCGTCAATAATGGCACTGAAAGCTGGTCCGACCTGGCCGAGATTGGTCAGAATTACGATCAGAGACATGAGAATGTACAACGCGGCCATCAATGGGACCAGTCGGGAGGTAACGCTCGCAATCGATGGCATACCACCCACGATCACCGAAAATACAAACGCCGCAAGCAATACCCCGACAACCCAGCCGTAGCCATCGGGCAGGCCGAATGTGGTTACGAGCATCGCGTTAGCCTGATTGCCCTGAAACATATTGCCGCCACCCAACGCACCGAGGATAGTCATAACGGCAAAAAGTATCGCCAGCACTTTTCCGAGGCCGCCCTTACCACGTTCGTCGAGTCCGCGACTCAAATAATACATCGGGCCACCAGAGACAGCGCCGGATGGAAGAATAGTGCGGTACTTAACACCCAGTGTACACTCGACGAACTTTGACGCCATGCCGCATAGTCCGACAACAATCATCCAGAATGTCGCGCCGGGTCCGCCGATAGCGAGGGCTGCGCCGACTCCGGCAATGTTGCCGAGACCCACGGTGCCCGAGAGCGCGGTAGTGAGTGCCTGGAAGTGTGATATTTCACCGTCTTCACGGCTGTCCGGATCACTGTACCGGCCGCGGACAATATCGGTTGCCAGTTTAAAGCGGCGAACCTGTATAAATCCGAAATAGAGTGTGAAAATGATTGCAGCTACAAGTAGCCAGCCTGCGATTATCGGGAATGCAGCACCACCGATGGGTACTGAGGTAAAAATCAGACTGGCGAACCAGCCCAGGTAGTCGTTAAAAAAGGCATCAACGGTTTCGTCAATGCCAGCATACGCATTCATGGCAAACAGAAGCGATAGTAGTAAGCCAACACGAAGAGTGTTTTTCAATGGCAATTCCTCCCTTTAGTAAGTGTGATTAGCCGGTATTATCTGTACTGACACCGGTCACAACGGCGTCGGATTGGGTCTGACGGGCGTGTGAATGGTTAGCCTAACACTAAAAGGTATTCAGGACGTGCATGGATTTGAATCTCGCTGGAAAGATTTTCCGGCCTTCATAATCGGTATAACCCGGGAAATCTGGGAAGACCGTGGTGTTGCCAGACTACACGACTACTACGCTCCCGATCTGATATTCCGTATGGCATCGGGAATAGGGCAGGGAAATAAGCACGTCATCGCGGCAACGTTAGCCACATTGGCGGAGTTCCCGGATCGTGAATTGCTCGCCGAAGATGTGATCTGGTGCGGAACACCGGAGAAGGGCATGCTGTCGTCGCACCGGGTTTATTGTCAGGCCACCCATACCGGACACGGTGAGTTTGGTGCAGCCACCGGCAAACCGGTTTGCTTTCGTGCCATCGCTGACTGCCATGCCCGGGCTAACCGGATAGACGACGAATGGCTGGTGCGTGATCGAAGCGCTATTTGCACGCAACTCGGACTTAACCCCTCGGACTACGCTCGTACACTGTCAAAAAAACCGTTTACTCCCGATCAAGACAGGCCTGGTCCATACACCGGCAAAGGAAATGATCATGCAGCAGGGCAGGAGCTTTCTGACACCCTAACCAGAATGATGAGTGCGGATATTACCGTTGTCCGTGACCGCTATGACCGCGCCTGTTCAACACACCAGCCCGGAGGATATTCCGCGCGGAGCTATGCTGCCGTAGAAAAATTCTGGATTGGCCTTCGTGCATCTTTTCCCAGTGCAGAATTTCAGGTGGATCATCAAATTGGCAGGGACGATAATGGCCTTGGCCGACGTGCTGCGGTGAGGTGGTCATTGCGCGGTTCGCATGATGGTTGGGGCAGTTATGGTCCTCCGACTGGTGCAGAGGTCTATATAATGGGCTTTACGCATGTCGATTTCGGGCCGTGGGGAGTACGCAGTGAATACACGCTATTTGATGAAGTAGCGATCTGGCAGCAGATTTTCCAGCACACGGGATAGACCGCCGTCAGTAGAGTGTGATTGCGAACAGCTAAATAAATTGCTTATCTCATCAGGGCGGAAAACCGGCAATTGTCAGGTATGGTCGTGATTATCGTGTGCGGCCTGTGCAATGGCTTTTTGCTCCAGTGCAGCTGCAGAGATTAATTTGTTACCAACAAGCAGATCTTCCAGTGCGCTAAGCCATCTCTCGTAGTAAGTTGAAGCTTCCCCGTGTGTCTCTGCCTGTTGGATTTTTTCAGCGAGTCCTTCGCTGAAGTTTTTCCAGTCAAATGCACCTTCGTTATTAAGTGCCACCGCCAGGCCGAATGCTCTCGCCTCCCACGGCGAATGGAACTGAAGTTCGCCATTAAGCCGTGGCAGTGTTATCTCGGCGTCCATATCGGTTATTTCTCTGCTTAGTGTGTGTTGGCGATTACCATTTTCACCGTACTTCATAGTGTCGCTACCCCGATCATGGAATCACGTGTAACCAGTGCAGCTAATTCATCAAAGCTGTGTTCATCGGTGCCATGAGGCCGTTCTGGCAATACCAGATAGCGAATTTCAGAATTGCTGTCCCAGACCCGCACTTCGATGGATTCGTCGAGCGTGAGGCCGAATTCGCGCAATACCTTACGTGGCTCGCGCACCACGCGTGAACGGTAGGCATAGGATTTATACCAGTTAGGGGGCAGCCCCAGAACCGGCCATGGGTAGCAAGAGCACAGGGTGCACACCACCACGTTGTGCGTGGTCGGTGTATTTTCCAGTATCACCATGCTGGTACCTTCCTGACCGGTGTATCCCATCTCGGCGATGGCTGCTGTCCCGTCCTGCAGTAACCACGATCTATAAGCCGGATCGGTCCATGCGCGTGCAATTACCCTGGCGCCGTTCATCGGCCCTATGTCCTCTTCGTATTGTCGGACAACCTCGTCGATCATGTCAGTGGTGATCAGGCCTTTTTCGATTAACAGGGATTCCAGTGCTCTGGCACGTATCTCAGCATCGGCTGAACTGTGTTTGTGTGAGTGGTCGTGACTCATTATGCCTCCTGCCTGTCGGGCGAACTGATCGGGTCTGCTGCTTCAAGGTAGCTTTCAAACATATCGATATATAATGCCTGATTGGCTTCTGCATCGTCGCCCCAGAGTTCCCGGCCTTCGAACCTGACTCGATATAGATTTTCGATAGCATGTGCGCAACCTGCAGGTGGCGTGTCATCGACGGTCCAGGTGCCGTAGGTTTTCTCTATAGTGCCGAGTTTGCCTTTGCAGTAACCGGGCAGGCGTGTGTGACCTTGCGGGTGCAGTGATTTGGCGCGAATTGTCTGCCCCGTATAAAATGGTCCGGTGGTGGTTTCGTCAATCTGCAGCTTCAGTGGTTTGTAGATTTCAGAAATAGCTTTTTCCGCTCTTTTGCGGTCATGTACTACCGGTGGTGAAGTATCTGCTGAGTGCCTGAAAAAGTTCAGCCGGTCGTCGAGCTCCTGACGCGATACGATACCCAGTTGTAATAGAGCCTGGATATTTGCATGCATCCATTTTTCATAATATGAGTACGTCAGGTAGGTCTGTGGCTCGATTTTTTCGACCATGTATCTCAGCCCGCCGGGTACAGACAATGCGCTGAAAATAGTCATGGCAAATACCCGGCCTTCCCATTTTCTGTGGAACACCGGCTCGTCTTCTTCTATTTTCAGATTGCCGAATCCGTGCATTCCGCCCATGTCGTGAATACCGTTCATATTTTCTACCGAACTAAGACCAGTGCTGTCTGAGGCACCAAAGTAACGATTAACAGAACTACTAGTATAATGCTGATGAACGGCAGCACAGCGATACAGATTTCGCGAAAACTCTCTTTGAAAGCTGTCATCGCAACAATAAGGTTCAAGCCGATAGGCGGTGTAAGGAAGCCTATTTCAAGGTTGATCACCATAATGATACCCAGGTGTATTGGATCAATCCCCAGGGCCATTGCCGGTCCAATCAATAGCGGCGCCAGAATAAGGATGGCCGATACCACGTCAAACAGGCAGCCTACCAGCAGCAGTAATAAATTGACCGCTAGCAGAAAAGCAATTTTATTGGGTACGGTATCGCTGACCCATGTGGCGATTGCCTGCGGTATACCCTCTATTGTGAGTATGGTTTTTAAGCTTAATGCAACAGCGACAATCGGAAACAGCATACCCAGCATTTTTGCGGTATCCACCGTCGTGGCGAAAAAATCTTTTAGTCCGAGCTCACGGTGAATGAACATTTCTACAAACAAGCCGTAAGCCAGCGCCACCGCTGCGGCTTCTGTCGGAGAAAAATAGCCGGTATAGATGCCGCCCAGCAAGATGACGGGCATTAGCAATGCCCAGATCCCGTCTTTCACTGCGCGGTAAAGCAAGCGCCCGTCAAACGGACTGGTGGGGAGCTTCCGATTGTGCCAAAGTGCATAGCTGGCTAGCGCTGTGGTTAGCATAAGCCCGGGGATTACACCGGCTATAAATAGATCGGCAATGGATTTTTCAGTGACCAGGCCATACAAAATCAGGGGTATTGATGGAGGAATAACAATGCCCAGCGTGCCGCCCGAAGTTACCGCCCCCAGTGCGAATCGTCGCGAGTAGCCGTTCTGCAGCAGCGCAGGATAAAGTATCGAACCGACGGCTAGTAATGTAACTGGTGATGAACCGGAAATAGCGGCAAACAGCGCACAGGATAAAATAGTAGCGACCCCGAGACCGCCCGGCAACATGGTGGTTGTAACCCGGGCAATTTCGATTAGTCGGCGAGCTATAGAACCGCGCGTCATCAGGTTGCCCGCGATCAGAAACATCGGTATAGCCAGTAGCACTTCATTATCTAGGCTGATCCATAAATCTTCGATTAGATAAATGAGTTGACCATCACCCCATACCAGGTGCACGTAGGCAGCCGCAGCAAGTAACAACACAACCACATTCTGGCGAAACAGCAATAACGTCAGAACCAGTGCAAGTAGTCCGATGCCTGCCATATCAGGTGTTGTGGTTCGCTGGATGAAATGGTGTCATAGAGCTGGTGTCTGCTGGCGAGGGTGGGTTGGTTATTGGCTACAGGAGTTAGTGTTGTGCGGTGGTAGTTGGCTTTGTTTGCGGGTACAGTGCAAAAAGCCCGTGTCGCAGCGCTGAAGTAAAAAAAGCGTAGGGGATAATAATTTGAATCGGCCACAGTAACCAATAAAGCACGGCCGCTTTATCGCCGAAGTTCATGGATTCACGCACGAATAAAGCGCCGAAAATTGCCATACTCAGAAAAAACAGGCAGGCAAAGGTGTCTGAGAGCCGGTTGATGCAGTTGTGGTAACGCTTGGGTATAACACCATCAAGAAACGACGGACGCAGATGCATATTTTCTGCTGTCGCCAGTGACAGGCCTGTAAATCCTGCAACTATAGCCGCGTAAACGGCCATTTTCTGAGCGCCGTGAATAGGTGTGGAAAAAATTTCACGTCCAATCACATCGCCGATAAGCAGAAAGGCTACCGCAGTATAGGCTGCCATCGCCAGCACTGACTCCAGTCGAGTCAGTGCCTTCAAAAAATAGCTGGCGGTTATCAAACGGGTGACGCTCGAATGTGTTTATAGATATGCGTCTGTCGATAACAGAGTTTATTCGCAAGCTTCCTTAGCCTTGCCGATTGACTCCCAGGTCGCTTCAGATGTGCCGCCAAGCTCGGCCAGAATGGTTTTCTGTGCAACAGGTGCGACGGCACGCCAGGCATCGAGCTCTTCTGCTGTGGGCGTATGGACAGTAGCCCCGGCTCCGGCAATTTTACCCAGTAAGCCGCCTTCGGCTTTACGCACTGCCGCACGAAGGCCTTTGAATTCTGCACCGGCTTCTTTAAGCCAGTCTTGTTCCTGTTCAGACAGGCGGCTCCAGATTTTTTTCGATACTACTATCGAGCCGATCTGATGGACATGGTTCGATACCGTAACGTTAGGGGCGACTTCATGGTAGCCGACTGCAATGCCGTAGACAGTAGGCCAGGTAACCGCGCTGACGTTACCGGTTTTCAGCGCAGGCATAGTATCTGTGGTTCCCAGTGGCACCGCACTGCCGCCGGCTGTCTGCATATAGACTGTGTCGGTTTTGGTAGGCGCCGTTCGTATTTTCACGCCCGCAAGATCGGCTGGGGTTTTGATCAGTTTATCTTTTGAAAATATGATCTGCTGTCCGATCTCTATCCAGCCGATGGGAACGACGCCTGCCGCATCCAGTGAATCACCAAAGGTTGCCAGCAGGTGGTTGTCGGCAACGCAATCGGCCTGATCTGCGTCTGTGAAGGCGTAAGGGCTTGCTAGAAGTCCGAATTCCGGTACCAGCAGAGAGGTTGCGGTGTTGGAGAAGATTCCCATATCCAGCCTGCCTCGTGCGACCTGCCTTACGGTAGTTTGCTCATCACCTAGCTGACTTGCGTGAAAGTGCTTGATAGTTAATGCACCGTCAGACAGCTCGGCAACTTTATTGACAAATGCATTGGTTACCTGCCCCCACGGAGAAGGTTCCGGAGCTGCGCCTGCAGAGCGTAATTCTTTAGCGGAAGCCGCCGACGACAAAACTACACTGATGCTGATTGCCAGGGTGCTCAGTAGTTTTTTCAACAGATATTCCTCAATTTTCGATTAATGAATTTTCATAGAACAATTGATCGTTCGTGTGCGCAGAAGCCAGCGTTTAATTTGCGAATTCTGATTCGATTAACCGGCATTCTCAGTAGCCACAATATGCGGAGACAGAGTGTCAGCAAAGCCTGGTTGTTCAAGTGTCACACGGTGTGTAACCCGTCGATTCGGCCAGTAGTCAGCGCAGGCATAGTGCTGAGTACTTCGATTGTCCCAGATAGCCAGCCCGTCCTGCTCCCACTTATGATTCACCATAAATTCAGGCTGCTGTATCCACTGACACAAAAACTGCAGCATCGCCCGGCCTTCGCGAATAGGCAGATCACCGGAAATTTCCTTGGTGAATGTCTCGTTGACGTAGATGGCCTTTTTTCCAGATTCCGGGTGAGTCAGTACCACTGGGTGCTCGACAGGACGGAATGTTTTCAGGGTATTCGCCAGGGCATCAATGCCTTTCTTCTCGACCAGTTCGTAAAAGCCGCTGACTTCCCACGTGTGTAGTGCCGTCAGGTCTTCAAGATAGGTTTTCATGCCGGGGGATAACGCCTCGTAAGCTTTGGTCATACTGAGAAAGCAGGTGTTGCCGCCGGCTTCCGGTAGCTCGGTTATCTGGATCAGGCTGCCAAGTGGCGGTGTTTTCTGCCACGATAAATCGCTGTGCCAGATATTGATCTCGGGCGGGTTATCCCGATCGAAGACAATCATCTCGATTTCAGGTGCGTCGTCATTTCGCTGAAAGAATGAGCCTTTCGCCAGTGGGCCAAAGCACTTAGCCAAAGCAATATGCTGGGCAGCCGTGAGTTTTTGCGGGTTGAAAAATAAAACACCAAAATCGAGCAGCGCCTGGTGCAGTTCTTTTTGAACTTCCGCAGTGAGTTCTTCAGTCAGGTCCAGCCCATCGATCAGTGCAGCGAATCCCGGCTGCTGCGGAACGGGTGTAATCGCCTTGTATTTGCTGACCAGATCAGTTGAATCCTGCTCAACCAATTGAATACCGCCGCGCATTGCCGCCCTCCAGAGTGATTTGATGCTTTTTCTTCACGCTATAGGAGGGGGTAGGGGAAGTCAATGGGGCATTATCTGAACCAGCAATAACCTCTTGCTGTTGTTTTGCTTTTTAATATCTCAGTGAGCACAACCAGCCGTTAGCGGTTTACTGACCAAATAGATGCATCGCGTATCCAGAAGGCGTCCCGGTAAGAGGCATTTTCGGCTCTAAAGATAACCTGAGTGGTGCCCTCGGGGATATAACTTCCGCCTGATATGCCCGTGTAGTACGAGCGGAATTTATCAAAATTATTTTCTGGTTCGTACTGGCGCTGTGGTGTGTGCCAGCTCGCTCCTGCGTCGAAAGACATTTGCAGACTGGTTGCTCCGGTAGCATCGTTGCTGCTGCCACCGGTTAACGCGTTAAATCGCAGCACACTGTTGGGTGGGGCTGGCTCGTCGAAATAAAGTGTAATCGTTTCGCCTGCGTTGCTGTCTGCACGCTGGGTCCTTTCTGTAGCTTTTATAATGGTAAATGGTATTCCCGGGGACAGATAAAAATCGTCCCAGTGATAGGTGTTGGGGTGGCAGCTGGTTTGATAGATTGTTTCTGATTTGCTGGTATTGTGTGGTTGTCGCCCGTCACATGATTTTGTTGTATTGTAGGCATAGTGTGTAAACTGCACGACTAATTCATTGTGTAATTCCGGCACTATATATTCACCGATGCAGCCATTGCCATACTCTGGCATACATAACGAAACCTGATCCCATTTTTCAGCCTCATTGGCCCACGCTGTTCTAGTTGGCGTTTTTAGTATTGTAAGTCTGAATCGGGCCCGCTTTCTATTGTCGGTAACATTATATAGAGTGATGTCCGGGTTGTTGTCACCATTGAGGTGATCATACATCACCTGATTATAGTTGCTGTGGGTAATCACCCAGCTTTCGCCTTGTGGTGCTTCCGCGTAGAGATCCAGCCGTTCCGGGTTTCCGGGGTTGGCGATTTGTGCACGTTTGTAAACCGCCTGTGGATCCTTAGGGCTGATGTATTCTCCATTTTCCAGAAAACTCGTACCTTTCATTACCAGTGTACGAAATACATTTATGTTTCCCAGAATTTCCTGCGGGCTATTGCGGCCTTCGTCGAGAGCGGTATTTATGTTAAACCCATTGACCGCTTTGCCGTTGGCGTCGGCGACTACATCGCCCTCAGGCAGTTGCAGATGGGTTTCGAGCGGTGTCAGGTCGAGTTGCCAGTAGTCTCGCCCGGTGGTGCGATAGGTTGAAACGCTGAATTCTACTATTGCACTACCGTCACTTGTGTCGAGCAGATGGTCGGGCGTCAGGGTCAATTTTGAAGCGCCCGCTGCATAGGCGGCAGTCATCAAATGATCGGCGCATAGATAGATCATGTCTTCGTAGCGCACAATAGGGTGGACACCCGCAGAATCCAGTAGTGTTATTTCGTTGTCTGGTTTCCAGAACGCGGCAAGGATGTATTCATCGCCATTGTAGTCTGCCGGAATATTGAAAAATTTCACCATGAAGGTGTAGCTGCGGTCAGGATTCTGGTCAGTCGTAACAATTGGTGGTTTGCCGCATCGATTACCATGTTCCCCCATAAACGCGTTTTCATTCCACCAGAACGGATCGTTAAATCCGGAGCCGGAGCCCGGGCTGACATAACCGTCGCGAGAGTGAGCGGTGATATCCCAGTGGCGTGCTACAGCCTGGGTGTTGCGTGCATAGTGACTGTAATCCAGGCCGTCTACCGTGTCAGTGTGGAGATCGATCACGTTGTTGCTGAGCGTGGCAACTTCAGGATCTGGCAGGGCGAATACTTCGCCTTTCGTGTACTCACGAAATGTCTGATCCCGGAACGACATCGGAGGGATACTGCCCATTAGAGAGTCTGGGCTGGTGTTGGTGAAGTCCTCGCAGAAGTATGTCTGTGCCTGACCAGTAAAGCGATCACAGTAATTTGCTGGCGGACTGGCTGGTTCCGGATTAAACGGATCGATTGTGTTGCTGGTGACGTTGAGGTCAGCGGTACTAGTCTCTGAACCGGATTGAGGCTGAACAGAGCTTCCGCCCGAACAGCTGGAAATTGCCAGAGCCAATGCAATTTGAACAAGCGACCCTACTTTGCCGGTACACAGAGTGTTGATATTCATGGTGGTGGGTTGCGTAATTTGTTTGCCGATTGTCAGGCTCTGGATGTTACTGAAAATCAATTACTTCCGTGGCTGGTGCCGGGGTAGTTGTATGCGATAGCACATCACCTGAAGACAAGTAATCTCCTGATTGTTTGAGGCGCATAGCCTTGCAAATCATAATTCCCGATTCCACCTCGATTAAAACGAGCTAAAATGGCTGGAAACGGCTGTTGCCGGGTACTCGTGCAGCGCCTCCTTTGGATACGGACACATAAAACAAATGAAAAACAGCGGTTACTACAGTCAGTTCGGGGGCGCTTTTATTCCCGAAATTCTGGTGCCAACCTTCGATGAGCTAGAGTCGGCCTATCTGGCAGCACGTGAAGACGAATCATTCTGGAGAGAGTACCAGGAGCTGATGTCGACCTACTCTTGCCGGGCCACCCCGATCACACGGCTCGACAACCTCAGCGAGCAGCTTGGCGGCGCTGGCATTTATGTAAAACGCGAAGACCTGAACCACACCGGCGCCCATAAGGCCAACAACGTAATGGGGCAGGGCTTACTCACCCGCCGTATGGGTAAAAAGCGCGTTATTGCCGAAACCGGAGCCGGGCAGCACGGTGTAGCCACAGCAACAATGGCTGCCAAATTCGGCTTTGACTGCACTATTTATATGGGGGCTCACGATGTGGCCCGCCAACGTCCGAATGTATTCTGGATGGAGCAAATGGGTGCCACAGTGGTTGCTGTTAACGAGGGCAGTCAAACGCTGAAAGATGCGATCAATGAAGCCTTCCGCGATTGGGTAAGCAACATGGACGATACCCACTACGTCCTTGGTACAGCCTGTGGTCCGCACCCGTTTCCGGAAATGGTCACCTGGTTCCAGTCTATAATTGGTACGGAATCGAGAAAGCAGATGCTTGATCGTACCGGCAAGTTACCGGCGCGTGTGTACGCCTGTGTCGGTGGTGGTTCAAATGCGATGGGGATTTTCAGCGGTTTCATGGACGATAAAGAAGTCGAGCTGGTCGGAGTTGAAGCCGGGGGGCGGGGTACCGGGGTTGGGCAGCACGCAGCACGCCTGGCCTACGACGATGCATCCATTGGTGTGGCACAGGGATACAAAACCTACTTTCTGCAAGACAGAGACGGGCAAATGCAAGATACCCATAGTGTGTCTGCCGGCCTTGATTACGTGGGCGTATCACCCATTTTGAGTTCACTGCACGAAAATGAACGCGTGCGCTTTGAAGCAGCCACCGATGACCAGGTGGTCGAAGCCATGCAGCGTACCGTTCGCCATGAAGGATTGATACCAGCGCTTGAGTCATCGCACGCTTTTGCGCAAGCGTATCGCGAGGCTCCTGATTTATCTCCTGATGACAGCATCCTGATTAATATGTCCGGCCGTGCAGACAAAGATATATTTACTGTCGCAGATGCTGTTGATGATCCGAAGTGGCGGGAATTTATTATCGACAAAGCGGCAGCCTACCAGCGGGAGATGAACGATGCGTGAGCAAACTATACTGGAGCAATCCATACGACAGGCGCGGGCAAAAAAAGATATTCTGCTGATGACTCATATTGTATTGGGTTACCCCAGCTTTGACGATTCCCTGCGTATGGTTGAAGATATGGTCAAGGCTGGTGTTGACCTGATGGAGCTGCAGATACCGTTTTCTGAACCAATGGCCGATGGCCCGGTTATATTGAAAGCGAATGCTGAAGCGTTGAAAAACGGTGCGACTGTCGAGCAGAGTTTTCGAATTGCCGAGCGCATTACCAAAGAATTCGACATCCCGTTTTTGTTCATGGCCTACTACAACATCTTGTACTGTCAGGGGGTTGCGAGCTTTGTCGATCAGTGCCGGCAGGCAGGCATACAAGGTTGCATTATCCCCGATTTGCCGCCGGCAGAAGGGCAGGAATATCTGGATGCCATGCACGCCGCCAGGCTTTCACCAATTCATATATTCACACCTAATACACCTGTTGATCGAATGCGTCACCTCAGCGATAACAGCGCCGGGTTTATCTATACCGTGGCGCGTAAAGGCGTGACCGGTAAAGATACCGCATTCTCTGATGAACTCACCGACTACCTGGCTTTGTGTAACAGTAATACCGACCTCCCGCTCGCAGTTGGTTTCGGTGTGAAAACCCGCGAAGACGTGAATTTTCTACGCGGTAAAGTCGATATAGCAGTGGTTGGATCAGAAACCATCCGCGTGATGGAGCGCGATGGCGTTGGTGCAGTTAAAGGCTTTATTGAAACACTGATCGACTGAAGGGGGTTGTTGGGTGTTCGCTATTCGTGCTTAAGCTCAGGGTGACTCCTGAAAGTTAGTCTGAGAGGCACTCTGAGCATAGCAATTGTAGCCTTAGATCTTCTCAAGATACGCACTAGCACCACCGGTGCCACCGAGATTTCTGGGGGCGCCAATAACTAGTACTCACCTAGAAAAAAACGCGACTGAGGACCACTCAGGACCTGCAATTTTTCACCGACAACATGTGGTTATTTAAATTGACTAAACGCCCATGTGGTGTACGCCAAGTATTACGCACCTGAGTGATCCTCGCGACTCCATTGTTTCGGGAAGGGTGCTAGTTCGTCTGGGAGTCAAGTCGGGGAAACTAGAAACGGTTTTAGCACGTGCTATATGAAACAGCAACGACATCACAGTTTTTCATAGGCCATAGTCAATAGTGTGAAGTATTGTTTACACTGTTTTCCATTCAGTTGACAAGTACCTTCTTGATCGCGAGACTGCGCGCCAGCCGCAGAGGCGCGATCAATTCGGGAAAAAATGTGACTGCAAAAAACTATTCTGACTTTCTGGAATTTTCAGAACCAGAAGATCTGACTAACTTCTATTTCTATAAACAGGCATTAAGTGACCAACAGATTGGTGTCGTTGAAAAATTAAGCGAATCTCTCAAAGACGAACGTGGCACGGCAGGAGGAGAAACCAACGACAGCTATCGCAGTAGTCGAATTCGCTGGATACATTACGGCAATGACAGTCATTGGTTGTATGAGACGTTGGGCACCATGGCGGCGACAGCAAACCGTGCATTATGGAATTTCAATATTGCCGCGATGACGGAAAGCATCCAGTTTGGCGAGTATCACGCAACCGAGAATGGACACTATGACTGGCATCTGGATATAGGTGCTGGCAGTTTCAAGAGAAAAATAAGCATAGTCGTGCAACTGACTGATCCGGCAGAGTATGAAGGTGGCGATCTAGAGTTGTTGTTTGGCCGAAGTCCGCAGCGAGTGGAGCGAGGTAAAGGCAATGTGACCGTCTTTCCGTCCTACGTGTTACACCGTGTTACCCCGGTAACCAAAGGTATCAGGCGGTCACTCGTGATCTGGGTTTCCGGGGAGCCGTTTCGTTAGTGTTGCACAACCAATGGTAACTGTGTTTCGAGCGCTGTTTGATTTGGGCTAGTTGCTTAGGCTCGGGGGCGATAAGTTTGATTGTCGATTGATGGGAAAGTTAACCTGATGTAATTCCGCTGTTTTTCTGTAGTGGTTCACATTGTTCGTGGACTATTCAATCTAAGATTCCGCCTGCAGTCTCGGATGTAGGAAGTATTTAAACTCAAATCAAATCGACAGGAAAAATACTTTGTCCATCAGATACTACAATTCGCCACTGGCATCGACTGCCGTGCTGGCAGTTGCCATGCTTGCAACGCCGGTACTTGTACAGGCGCAAGATACAATTGACTGCATAGATACAGGAATAATAGGGGACGGCTGGGGCTGGAATGGATTTGAGTCGTGCTTAGTGGGGTTGCCGGTCGTCGATGAACCTGCCGATCCAGGCGTAGCAATCTGCGTGGATACTAATCCAGTCGGTGATGGCTGGGGGTGGGATGGCAGCGCGTCATGTCGGATTGAGTATGAAGAAGAGTTGGTATTGGTGGAAGGTGTAGCCGGCCCAATGGGGCACCCAGGACCACGAGGTGAGCAAGGCCCTCAAGGTGAACCTGGGATTCGAGGTGTGCAAGGTCCTCGAGGATCCAAGGGTGAGAAAGGTAATCGTGGTTCGCAAGGACCAACGGGTCCCCAGGGAGATAGAGGTCAAAAGGGATCGACTGGTCCGATCGGTCCACAGGGAGCGCCAGGTGCTAAGGGTAATGCAGGAGCCCCCGGAGCCAAAGGTGATGCAGGAGCCCCTGGAGCCAAAGGTGATGCAGGAGCCCCTGGAGCCAAAGGTGATGCAGGAGCCCCTGGAGCCAAAGGTGATGCAGGAGCCCCTGGAGCCAAAGGTGA
>MDLA01000162.1:47450-69330 GCA_001730015.1 Chromatiales bacterium (ex Bugula neritina AB1)
AGCCAAAGGTGATGCAGGAGCCCCTGGAGCCAAAGGTGATGCAGGAGCCCCTGGAGCCAAAGGTGATGCAGGAGCCCCTGGAGTCAAAGGAGATCCAGGAGCAGGCGTGAAAGGTGATACAGGAGCGCCAGGCGCGAAAGGTGATACAGGAGCACCAGGTGCGAAAGGTGATGCAGGAGCGCCAGGTGCTAAGGGCGATGCAGGAGCACCGGGTGTGAAAGGAGATGCGGGAGCACCAGGCGCCAAGGGTGATGCGGGTCCAGCTGGAGGGCCTCCGGGTCCTCAGGGTTCTCCGGGTCCTCAGGGTTCTCCGGGTCTTCCGGGTTCTCCGGGACCAATGGGTCCTCCTGGTCCAAGTGGGAATCCTGGTAGTATGGGGCCTCGTGGTCTACCGTGCACGGTGGCTGGTACTACCAGCTACAACAAAGCACTTATTTGTCCCGTAGGTGAGGTAGAAGTCGGACTTTGGTGCCCTGAACCAGACGAGGCACTTTTTAGCCTTGTGAGTGGTCAACTCTTCCGCGAATATGGGTCTGCAGAGTCGTCTAACAGATACCTAACTGCAACTGCAATTCGTTACGATAACCGGACTTGCGAATTTTATGTCTCCGACCATCCGAGTTCCAGAAGACTAAGTATTAGGTATGACGCTGCCTATTCAATTTGCGTGAATTTCTCGTGTAATTAATGTCAATGATTGAATAGTAGCGCTCATTTTGGTGAGCGACGTAGCTTGCATTTACAGGTTTTATGTCGCTCACTAATTGGTGTCCCTGTTGATCTATATCGAGCGCTGCTGCTTTGCTGAATTTTTTAATCTGGGTATCCAGATTGATCTGCTATTGCTATAAGGCGGTTCAAGAGTTCATCGTTCAATTTACAACTGAATTTTACCCTGGTGTTGCATAAAATTTCGAGGTCAGAAGCTTATAGAGCTGTACATAAGGCGCAGCACGGAGTATTTGCTGGGTTGAGCTTAGTCTCACCCTAGGTGAGATTGAGGAAAAACGAGTAAGCGCCTTAGATGCTGCTATAGAAGCAGCGCAGCGGTTCTGGGCCGGGATTTTATGCAACACCAGGGTTTAGGATCTGGAAAGAATTTAAAAGGTAAGTTTCGCACGCTCATTTAAGCCTCTTTTTTAAAACTCGGGGCATTACAGTTAACCGGGTTGAGCAAGCCACCGACCCTCAACTTGCCGTAACGCCAGTGACTGTAAGCCGAAGGGTTCCGGGAAAATATTTCTTTTGAAATCCACTAGCTCGATATGCTCTGGCTCAACGCAAATTAATGTAGAATCGGACGCGCCAGGTCCATTCGGGAAGAATAATTTCCACTCCGGTTTCCAGAACTTTTGTTTCAATGAGTCGTCGGTGTGTAGGGTCGATCGGCCATAGATAATTATATTTGCGCCGTCGTTTTCGTGGCCGACTGACAACGTCACTAATGGATTGTCTCTAATTTCCGTGATCTTTCGAGAAGGCGTTGAAGTGCCGATCCATATTTTGAAGGTATGTGCGTCCCATTCAACAATCGGTTGTACATAGCGAGAGCTGATCTGGCCTGTGTTGTTGTGGGTTGATAGAAATAGGTATTTGCATTTGGAGAGCAGCATTTTAAGGCTATTTTCAAGGTTCTCGGGCGATTCATCATGCCGCTTTCGCTTGTAATTCCGGTACTGATTGAGCGCCCAATTTAATGCTCGCATTTTCATTTTATTTCCTTGTACGAGAGTTAGTCTGAGAGTGGCTGTTTTATTGGAACCAATGCTGTCGCATGGAAACGGTAGCTTCTAGCTTTTCGAAAATTTTGCACAGTCCGTAGATGGTTCGGTCGAAAAATATAAATTCCTCTGCCATGGTGTCGATGTCTGAAATGCTGGCAATGCGATGAATTAAGTCTCGTCCCGAATTTGTGTAATTTTTATGTCGTTTGAAGTCGAAGCTGTCTTGTTTGAACGGCATCGATACCCACTGACCAAAAGGTTTTATTGCCTCTTCAAACAAGTCATCTGAATTGCGGCCAAAACGCATGCCTATCGATTCATAAGCGCTGAATACGGCCGCTTTGTCTGCTGCCTCGAATGCTTGTAACAGTGATCTTAGATTGCTGGTGAATCGGTTTGAAAAAGTTCGGGTGCAGCCAAAATCAATTAATCCAATGGTTCCATCGTCTCTGAACAGGTAGTTGCCTGGGTTGGGGTCTGCGTGCAGGCACTTCAACGTAAGCGTGGAGTGGATAAACAAGTCATAGAGCTGTTGCGCCACTCGATTGCGAGTCTCTTGCGGTGGGTTTTCCGCCAACCAGGCGTCCAGATGCTTTCCGTCGAGTAGTTGTGTTGTGATAATGCGCTTGCTGCACCAGTCGTTTTTTACGGCTGGTATTTCTATACCAGGTAGTGGCGTACTAGAGCCAAACCAGTGCGTTGTTTGTGCCTCGGCGGTGTAGTCGAGTTCCTCACGCAAGCGCGCGTGTATTTCATCGATCGATTCATAGATGATGTTTTTATTGGGAAGTGTGTGTGCCAGTTTGCGCAGTAATTTGATATCACTGTCCATCGCCACATGAATACCCGGGTATTGTATTTTCACGGCAACTTCGGTTCCGTCATCGATCACGGCTCGGTGTACCTGGCCAAGGCTGGCTGCCGCAAAGGCGGTGGATTCAAAACTTTTAAACAGTTGATCGGGCAGGGCATTGAATTCCTGCCGAAACACCTTGTTAACCAGAACCCGATTCAGCGGTGGTACCTGGTGATAGGATTTTTCCAGCTCGCGGCGGTACTTTTCAGGTAATAGATCGGTTTCCATGCTGAGCATTTGCGCTAACTTGATTGCCGTGCCTTTGAGCTTGGTTAGCGCCTGAAACAGCAATACGGCCTGCTGTTCATCCAGCAGTTCACTTGCGCTTTCTCGATCTTCATGTGGCTTGAACGGGTTGGTTGCACGGCGTTTAATTTCCCGGGCACCTAGCCTCACCGCAGTGGACCCTACAATGCCCATGCGCGCTAACTGACCTTCAGGTAATTGGCTCACTCCTTGCCCTCCATGAAGCGGCGCTTTGCCTTGGCTAGATCAGGGGCGTGAACGATGCTGTCGATACTGTTTAGGTGCTTCAGAACGTGTGTTCGGAAAAGAAACGAGAGTAAATCGATGGCTTTGCCAATAAGCCCGCTGTGTAGCAGCTGATATGCAATTTCTATAGACTTGTCGGTTAGGTGAGTTGTGTTGGCAAATTCATCTGAATCGTCTTTGAGCCAATACGACAATATCGCGCTCATGTAGTCCCACATTAATCTGGGCAGCAGGTCTTTGTATGGTTGATCCGGAATTTCACCGGCTTCGATGGCGGCGTCCAACAAATCGACCGCCATTGCGGTGAATTTCTCCCGCGTGGTGGCAAGAAGCTCATGGCCTGCAACCGGGGTTGCGTAGGTTAGCTCAAATACTTGTTGCAAAAACTCGCGTGCTGGTAGCCATGCGTTAAGTTCCGATTCTACTAATTGATGCAGCTGCTCCTGCAAGGTGTATTCATGAAAGTTCTCAATTGACGTGAGTTCGTCCTTTACCAGGTCCTGTACATGCTCGCAGTAGCCGTACAGAAGTTTTTCCTTGGTCGGGAAATAATTGTAAATGGTTGCATCGCCAACCTCGGCCCGCCGTGCGATTTCGCGCATTGAGGCGGATTTGAAGCCTTTTTCCGTGATGACATCAACCGCAGCCTCAAGTAACCGGATGCGTGTTTTTTCTTTATCTTCAGCACTGACTTTCACTTAGGTTGCCTTAAACGATAAATGCATTGTAAATATAGCTTTATAAATGCTATTAAACAATAGTAATTACATATTAATGTGTCAAATACGTGGTGAATAATGCATGTTATTGAATTAATTCGGGTTTAAGGCTCTAAGGGCGTGGCAGTCCAGGAGGTAACCTGCATTTACCAGTTGCATGTTGAGTGAATTGCGTGAATCAAGAGGTTTTCCTACTGCAGATGTGCGCCGTTGCCTGAGAGGCGTTGGGCTGTCAACACTCGGTTTAAGGCTGATCCGGTCATACTCGATAAGTCATTATGATTCGTGTCGAATTAGTCTGTGATGACATCGAATGCTTAAATCAACTACTCAGGCGGCGGCTTTGAATCGGTGGCTATACCAAAAGTGCCTGCATGTCTTGCTGCGCGAATGGCATTATAGATATTGAATCACGAGTAACGCCGGGTGTGGGTGTGGCAATCACAGAATTTGTTAATTAAAAATTCGCGATCAGCCGTGTACAGTTTTTCAAGCGATATTTCAGTCGGAAAGCCAATAGAACTCCTGCCGCCGTGCAGCATTCATGGCATATGGCTCTGAATCTCCAGGCGCTACAGACACAACAAGACTAACCTTGCCGCCGTGCACATAGTCATGGCGGCTCGTTATACCTTGAAGTATTTGTCAGGTATTTTCACATTGCTGGCGTATCGCTGCTTTTTCTACTGATTCGCCAGTAACAATTGAGCCGCCAGGAAACTTGAATACTGCGCCAGTGTCATTTCTAAAATATTTCTGGATCAGTGTGGTATTGCTTTGAATTACTACCGGTGCTGAAATATGAGGACAATCTAGTACTTGATGTCAATGGTGCATTGCTACTGCCTTGACGGAGGTTTGGAATTTGCCCTGAATGCGAACGGTACCGCCAGTGGGCCGAATATGGCTCCCATGACTCCCCAGTACACAGGGTTTGCGCCACGTTTTTTTGCAACCTGATGGCAAACGGCAATACAAGCGAGTGTCATAATAATGAAAAATGCTAACACCATAATAAACTCTGTGTTTGAGACTGATAACATGATATCTAGATTTGTACTAATTAATTTGTACGATAGACTCTGAATTTTTGATTGGCTTGGTGTGGTGTCACTTACCAGCATTGGTCCACTGCCACCAGTGCATGATCGGAATCAATTTTTCAGCTTATGTCTTTGAATGGCTTCTATCTCGCAATCTACTCGCCAAATTGGCCAGTCCGCTAAAAAAATCGGTCACAATGCGAACAAAAACCAGCTGAGGAACAAATATTGTAGCTCCGGCGCAAAGTGCGGGCATATTAGTTGCCGAAAAAAATCATCAGCTGCAGCTGATATTGAATGGAAGTTTTTACTGTACTTGCGCTCTGGTTTTTTGTAATTGGTTGTGATTCAGGCACATCTGTTGTCGTTACGCCAGAAAGCACGGTAGTCGAACTGATCGATCCTGACGATTTCATTGCCCTGGCGTCTGACTGGAACGGCCCACTACGAATTGAGGGTGCCGACAGATTTACATCTATTCGCCGGGATGCAGTTGCAAACAGTGGAATGGCGAAAGTAAACATTGTTGTGTCAGCGGTAGTAATGGAGGCCACAATAGTTGTCGATGATGATTTCGCTGATTAGGGAGCTGTTGCATTATTAGGTCTAGATTCAGACGATGCTAATACGCCATACGACACAATTGACTGGCGCGAAGCCTGGGCGACGCATGCTGATAATGAGATTTAATTCTCTTGCACGGGGTTTGAAACACTTGTCGCAGGATGGGGTAACGGTTTGTTTATAGATACCGATTATAATACTACAACAGGTTTTAGAAGGTTCGACAATGAATACTCGATCGGTGTGGACTACGCGATTGAGGGCAATTACCACCATCAATATTAAGGTGCCGGCTATGATTGGAACTGGACTGAGGGAATTGAGCTGCCGTTAACGCTAAATGGGGATCGCGCAGAACTTTTAATAGGCGAGAATTTTATCGATAATCCATCGAGTATAAAATAGTTTTTGCTTGGAGAGAATGAGCTGGTTGGCAGCACAGCGCAAGACTACTTTCCGGACGATGTGACAGGCTTAACCGGCGTCCAGCGATATTTCAGTATTTCGCTTGAGTAAGATTTAAGAGCGGTCTCTTGAGGTTGGTTTTGATGGACGCCGTGCATGTAAGCTAGAAGGTAAAGCTCACAACCACTGAATTAGAGTTTAGAATTCCCGGTTCGCGTGAATTGCGAGCCTGGATAGATCTCTGCTTCAATTTGAAACCCCGTGCGTTGTACCAGTCATCACAGAGTGCGATTTGTCGAATTCGACAGCTGATACTCGTCGACAGATTGTGGCGGCTGGACGTTCCTGACCCGTTTGTGTCAATGTATCCGGATAGTCAGTCAGGAGAACAGGTGTGGACGGTCGAAGCAGCGAACAGTATAGACAAGCACTCGGGCTATTTGCTACGGGCGTGGCTATTGTTACAACCGTTGGCAGTGCAGGCGAGCCGATTGGAATGACGGTCAGCAGTTTCAGTTCGGTGTCACTCGATCCACCGTTGGTGCTGTGGAGCGTTGGACAGCAGGCACCGGAGTACGAAGCATTTTGTCAGTGTCGCTACTATGCCATCCATTTTCTGGCTGGAAAACAGCAGGAATTGTCGAATCGCTTTGCAACGCCGGGGGCAGATAAATTCGCGGCTCTTGAAACAAGCGAGATGATTGCGGCAGGTCAGAATACCGGTGTGCCTGTTCTATCCCGGTCGCTGGCCTGTCTGCAGTGCGAGATAGAACAAAATCATCTGGCAGGGGATCACAATATTCTGGTCGGCCGGGTGCTGTCATTTAGTGTGCCGGACTCAGCAGAGTCGGGCGGGGGTGAGCCCCCCTTGTTGTATTTCGGCGGTACTTATCGGGAAATTGCTGAACTCTGATTGCCTGGCTGGCTGCGGCTATCGGTTGTCAAAATCGATTGTTGTCGCAGTTACTGTCTCGCGTTCCTGCTATAACATAGACACATTACATAAAAAAAACCGGCGGAGCAGGCATGGCAGGTAATCATCTGGCTGATCTTGAAACTATCATCGATGATCTCGATTCAACCGGCAGGGTGGCACATGTTAATTCAGAGGTGGATCTCAAGCACGATCTGGCGGGGATTGCGGCCGAGCTTGAAGGAGAGCCGCGCGCGGTTCTGTTTCACAAGGTAGCCGGGCATGAAGCGCCTGTTTTTACCGGGTTGTACTGGTCACGTCCGTTACTTGCCCATTTGCTGAGGCAGGACGAACAAGAGCTACCCCGCTACGTCTCCGGCTGCATTCAGCAGTGGCAGAAAAACCCGCAGGATCCGGTCGTTGTAGATGATGGACCGATATTGCAGGGGCGGTCTGGATTGTCTTTGTCTGATCTGCCGGTGCCGGTGCATGCGCAAAAGGATGGCGGGGCGTATTTCGATGCCGGTGTGGTGATTGCCACAGACCCTGAAACCGGTGTCCGTAATGCATCGATCCAGCGCTTTATGGTTGTTGATGATCGAACATTGCACGTGAACATTGATGCAGGCAGGCATCTGGGCCTTTATCTCGAAAAAGCGCGAAAACTGGGGAAGAGTCTGTTCCTGTCGATCAATTGCGGCGTTGGCCCCGGTTTGCATTTTGCGGCGGCCACTCCGGCTGAGGCTGCGCCGCCCGAGTCTGATGAACTAGGTATTGCCAGTGAATTTCACGGGGCCGCGCTGCAGCTGGTGCGCGGTAAGATGACTCCGGTCGAATTGGTTGCGAACGCCATGTACGCTATTGAATGCGAGATGATTCCCGGTGAAACCGGTGACGAAGGGCCGTTCGCTGAGGTAACCGGTTATTATGCGCGCTGCGAACCTCGTCCGGTGGTGCGGGTGCGGGCAATTCATGCGCGAGCTAACCCGGTTTTTCAGACAATTCTATCGGGCGCCGAGGTCTGGAATTCGGTGGGCCTACTGGGCGAGGCCAATGTACTGGCGACACTCAAACGACAAATTCCCGGTGTGCAGAATGTTTATTTTACCCATGGCGGTTGCGGCTTTTATCATGCGGTAGTCAGTTTGTTGCAAAAGCGGGCAGGGTGGGGTAAGCAGGCCATTATGGCAACTTTTGCTGCATTCCCGCCGTTGAAGATGGTGACGGTGGTTGATGATGATGTAAACATTCGCGACGCCTCCGATGTTGAATGGGCAATGGCTACACGGCTTGACGCAAAAACTGGAATTGTCACCATCGATCAGGCCTTCGGGCACGGGTTAAACCCGGGTTTTCCAGATTATCTCGGCTGCAAAGTCGGTTTCGATTGCACTCGTCCGTTCCCGCATTCATATGAATATGACCGTGCGGCCTATAAGTCGGTGTCACTTGACATGGTTGACATAGGCGACTCTCCGGCAGCCAGTATAGAAACAACCGAGCTGGCATTTAACCCGCAAACGGACGAGCAGGCCGGTTCGCTGGTGGCTGGCGGTTCGTCACTGACATCTGCGGCTGTGCGTGTAGGCCTGGCAAATGCCGCAAATGAGGCCGATTCATCCAGCGGGCCTCGCAGAGTCACGAACGATGCGGCCGGCAATAAGACGCCGCGTATACTGGTAATTTATGCTGGCAAAGACACCGACACTCGCTCGCAGCGGCAGGCCGCTGATTTATTTGTCGAGCTAGAGGCGCGTTTGATCGACTACGATCTTTCCGCTTTCGAGCGGGCTCGTACAGAAGTTGAATTTAAATCGATACTGAAATCGTTTTGCGGGCAAGTGACGCATCTGATCGTTATTAGTGGCGGCAAGCGTGGAAAAATTCGATTTGCTGATCAGCAATCGGTTACGTCGGCAAAACGTCTGGGTAAGCTGATCAATAGCCTGGTCGAGTCGAGCCCGGTGCAAGTGTTGTTGTGCCGGTCGCCACAACAGATCGATGAATTTGCCGGTAAGTTAAGTACTGCACGCAGCATTCGGGAGGCAGTGTTTTTTGATCACCAGCTGTCATCCGATTGGGTAGCTCATCTACTGGGCGGTTATTTTATGTGTATCAGTTCTGACGACCGTACGGAAGTGGCGTTGCGCAATGCCATGCCACCGGCCTTTAGTGCTGAAATCAGTGTCTGGCGCGATGGCAAGCCGTTTACCCGTTTGAATGCGGTCTAGAAATAAATGTCGTAAGTAACTACCGGGTATTCAGACTCACCCGGTAGTGTTACAACAGTAACGCGAAACAGCCATTCAGAACGCTGTTATGGTGCGTTGGCAACCGATGGCAATCCGGCTAGTGCCATCGCCAGTTCAGACTCGTCGTAGGTTTGATCGTTTAGTTTGCCGGCAAAATAATCGGTGTAAGCCTGCATATCGAAGTGGCCGTGCCCGCACAGATTAAACAAAATTGTCTCGCTCTTGCCTTCTTCTTTGCAGCGCAGTGCTTCTGCGATAGCACCGCGAACAGCATGAGTTGCCTCGGGTGCCGGAATGATGCTTTCTGTGCGGCCAAACAGTACGCCGGCTTCAAAGCATTCCAGTTGATGCAGTGCTTGCGATTCAATAAGCCCGAGTTCCTGCACATGGCTGACCAGCGGCGCCATGCCGTGATAGCGCAATCCGCCCGCGTGGAAGCCTGATGGGATAAAGCCCGCACCGAGTGTGTGCATTTTCACCATCGGAGCCATTTGCGCGGTATCGCCGTAGTCGTAGGCAAACTTTCCGCGTGTGAGTGTCGGGCAGGCGGCCGGTTCTACGGCAACAATTCTAACGTCGTGACCGCCGCGAAGCTTTGCGCCTAGAAACGGGAATGCAATACCAGCGAAGTTGCTGCCGCCGCCAGTACAGGCAACGATCACATCGGGGTAGTCTCCGGCCATTTCCATTTGCCGCATCGCTTCCTGGCCGACAATAGTCTGGTGCATTAATACGTGGTTCAGCACGCTGCCGAGAGCGTATTTAGTATCGTCGTTTGTGGCGGCGACTTCCACCGCTTCGCTGATAGCAATTCCCAGACTGCCAGTGCTGTCAGGTGTTTTTTCGAGAATGGAGCGACCGGCCTGGGTCAGCTCGCTGGGGCTTGCAACACAGGTAGCGCCATAGGCTTCCATCATCGCTTTGCGATAGGGTTTTTGCTGAAAGCTGACCTTGACCATAAACACCTGTACTTCAAGATCGAACAAGGCAGCTGCATAAGACAGTGACGAGCCCCATTGCCCGGCGCCGGTCTCAGTGCTTAATTTTTTCACTCCTTCGTTCATATTATAGAAGGCCTGCGGCACAGAGGTATTCGGTTTGTGACTACCCGACGGACTCACACCTTCGTATTTGTAGTAAATTTTCGCTGGAGTATCGAGAGCTTTTTCAAGGCGATGAGCACGGTACAGTGGAGTCGGACGCCATTGGCAATAGGCATCACGAACCGGCTCAGGGATATCGATTTCGCGTTCCTGTGAAACTTCCTGCATGATCAGCTCCATTGGAAACAGCGGAGCGAGGTCATCTGGACCGATCGGCTGCCCGGTTCCCGGATGCAGCGGCGGAGCCATGGGTGAAGGCAGGTCGGCCTGAATGTTATACCAGCTTTTCGGGATATCTTTTTCGGTGAGTAGGAATTTGGTTTGATCGACCATTGTGTCCTCCGTTGTATTGCGTGGATGTATGCCAACAGGGTAAACGAGTGCTGTCGGAAATGCACTGGCAATGTACCGGATCAGACAGCCGGTTGAGGCTTCGGGTTAGCCCTTGGAAAACCGTTTGACTCAATCTTTGACGGCTGGAATGCTGCTGAATCGTGGTAGACTGTGCGGCTGGCTGATCTGTGCTAACCCAACCTCCGGGTTGTCGTACAGATTATTGCTCTGCGTTCAGTTGCGTGAAGCTAAATTACTCAGCGGCACAATGCAGCTCTCGACACGTCTCCCGACCGACAGGAATCCCCATGACCGAACCCTCTGAACTCCCGGAATTACCTGTCGAACCGGTGGAAAGCAATCCTGAATCACAGCGGCGGCTGTATTTAAAGAAAAACGAAGAGCGGCGTTTGCTGGCTGGCCACTTGTGGATTTATAGCAA
Organism: Chromatiales bacterium (ex Bugula neritina AB1); assembly: GCA_001730015.1. GTDB lineage: Bacteria > Pseudomonadota > Gammaproteobacteria > Granulosicoccales > Granulosicoccaceae. The sequence continues at coordinate 58,297 of MDLA01000162.1, forward strand.
TGAGGTCGACACAGTAAAGTCTCCGCTTAAAATGTGTCAGGCCGGTGAGCAAGTGATTGTGCACACCAGTCGGGGCAAGCCGATAGCCATGGCCTGTGTGAATCCGCAGTCTTTGATTTGCGCGCGGGTTTACAGCAATCTGCCGGGCGAGATGATGTCGGTTGAGCTGATAGAACGGCGAATTGCAGCCGCGTTAGCGCTGCGGGAAACTTTTTACAATGAGCCATACTACCGGCTGATTCACGGTGAAGGCGACTGGCTGCCGGGAGTCATTGTTGATCGCTATGGTGATTATCTGGTGATGCAGATCAACACGGCTGGCATGCAGGCCGTGCAGGATTTACTGATCGAAGCGCTGGTGCTGCAGCTTAAGCCAGCAGGTATTTTCCTGCGTAATTCGGGGGCATTTCGCGCGCTGGAAGGCTTACCGCAGGAAGATTGTCTGGCGTTCGGAGAAGTGCCGGATTCAACAACAATTGTAGAAAACGGTGTGCGTTACAACATTCCGTTGAAGACCGGCCAGAAAACCGGGTGGTTTTATGATCATCGGGATAACCGGCTTGCGTTGCAGGGCTTCAGCCAGGGCAAGCGCGTGCTTGATGCTTATAGTTATCTGGGTGGCTGGGGTTTGAATGCGCTGAAAGGCGGAGCTGAGCACGTCACAGCCGTTGACAGCTCAAGCGCTGCGGTGGAAGGCGGCGAGTGCAACGCGGCCTTGAATGATTTTGCCGATAAATGGACCGGCATCAAAGGCGATGTAGGTGCAGTGCTGCGAAATTTACGTGACGGCGGAGAGCAGTTTGATGTAGTTGTGCTCGATCCGCCGGCGTTCATTCAGCGCGCCAAAGATAAACGCAAAGGGGTAGAGAAATATCGCAGCATCAATGCGCTGGCGTCAGGCCTGCTGGCGACAGGGGGCGTGCTGGTCTCGTGTTCGTGCTCGCATCACCTGGTCGATGCGGAGCTGCAGCGGGCCGTGTTACATGCCGGCCGTAACCGCGGATATGGCGTTCAGCTGATCGCGCGAGGGCATCAGGGGCGGGATCATCCGGTGAATGCAGCAATCCCCGAGACCGAATACTTAAAAGCGGTGTTCGCACGGATGTTGGGGTAATTGCGGTTGCACTTTGAATTGGAACCGAACCGAAATACTGCAGTCGACTGGCAGGCGCTATAATAACAATACCCTGTGACTGTGTGATGGTCATGAATTGCTACGGAATTTCCTATGCTTGAATACCCCAATATAAATGCAGTAGCCATTGAGATCGGTCCGTTGAAAGTGCACTGGTACGGACTGATGTATCTGGTCGGCTTTGTTGCTGCCTGGTGGTTGTTGAAAATTCATACCCGCCGTTTGAATACCAGCTGGAGCAAAGACGATCTCGCCGACCTGATTTTTTACGCAGCGATCGGGGTAATTCTGGGAGGTCGACTGGGGTACATATTTTTCTATAACTTCTCCGCGTTTGTCAGCGACCCGCTAATGATCCTTAAAATCTGGCAGGGCGGAATGTCTTTTCACGGTGGCTTTATCGGGGTGATTGTATCGGTCTGGATCTTTGCACGTAAGACCGGTCGAGCGTTGTTCGAAGTAGGTGATCTGGTAGCGCCGGTCAGTGCTGTCGGGCTTGGCGCAGGCCGCGTGGGTAATTTTATAAACGGTGAATTGTGGGGGCGGGTAACGGATGTGCCGTGGGGTATGGTATTTCCGTTTGAAGGAGCTGGCACATTGCCCCGACACCCCTCGCAGTTGTATCAGTTCTTTCTTGAAGGAGTGCTGTTATTTTTAATCCTCTGGATCTATTCCCGAAAGCCTCGCCCGATGATGGCAGTGTCTGGAATGTTTTTACTGTTGTATGGCGTTTTTCGTTTTTTCGTCGAATTTTTCCGGCAACCTGATGAACACCTGCTTTTTGTTGCCTTTAACTGGATGACGCGTGGCCAGCAATTGTGTATCCCGATGATATTGCTCGGCGGTTTTTTAATCTGGCTGGCCTACCGACGCGGTCAGTACGCTCATAGCACGGCCGCCGCCAGTGAGTGAGCATCCTGAGCAGCAGTATCTTCAACTGCTCCGCTACCTAATAGATTCCGGTGACGAACGTATCGACCGAACCGGAGTCGGCACCCGTGCCAGATTCGGCCACGAAATGCGTTTTAATCTGGAAGACGGCTTTCCGCTGTTCACCACTAAACGGGTCTACTGGAAAACTGCGTTTAAGGAAATGCTGTGGATGCTCTCCGGTGGTGACAATATCCGGCAGTTGCTAGAGCAGAATGTCCGCATCTGGACAGACTGGCCGCTTAAGCATTATCGAAAAGAAACCAACGAAGATCTATCGCAGGAAGAATTCGAAGCCAGAATTCTCGGCGATGATAACTTTGCTCGCCAATGGGGCAAGCTGGGTCCGGTGTATGGCAAGCAATGGCGACGCTGGAGTACGGCTGATGGCGGAGAAATTGATCAGGTACAAAAAGTTCTGGACGATCTAAAAAGCAACCCGACTTCCCGCCGGATACTGTGGGACGGCTGGAACGTGGCGGAACTCGATGATATGGCTTTGCCACCGTGCCATAAGCACTACCAGTTTTATGTTAATCAGTCGGAAGGTAAATTATGCGGTGCGATGGTGCAGCGCAGCGCCGATGCATTTTTAGGCCTGGCCTGGAATATCGCTAATCTGGCGTTGGTTACCCACCTTATTGCAAAGCAAACCGGCTACCAGCCAGGTGAGATTGTCTGGTTTGGAATGGATGTTCATTTGTATCTGAATCACATTGAGCAGGCCAAAACCCAGATTAGTCGCGAGCCATATGCTCTGCCGACTCTTGAAGTTGATCCGGCGGTTGAGTCGCTGTTTGACTACACTATTGATCATCTCAATGTGGTCAACTATCGTTCGCACGCAGCTATAGCCGGTGATGTGGCCGTTTAGCGGCACTATGCTGGCACCTACAGAAACAGGCACGGACCCCATTGCCATGAGTAATGAAAATAAACTTAAAGCTGTTGATTATAAAGATGCAGATGCACCAGCCCGATTCGTTGAATCGCTGCGTACCACCGGCTTTGGTGTGCTGGTAAATCATCCGCTGCCCCAGGTAATGGTTGATTCGATTTACACAAATTGGCAGGCTTTTTTTGATAATGAAGAAAAAAATAATTATCAGTTTGACACTATAAGGTACGACGGATTTTTTCCGGCTCAGCAAGCCGAGGCTGCCAAGGGTCGTAAAGTCAGAGATATAAAAGAGTATTATCACTTTTATCCGTGGGGGCAGTGTCCTGCAGCGCTGCGCGATGAACTGCTGGACTATTATACCGTTGCAGGAAACCTCGCTTCTGAGTTACTTGGCTGGGTAGAGGCGCAGAGCCCGGCTGACGTGAAATCGCTCTATAGCGAACCGCTACCTTCAATGATGCACGGCAGTGAACAATCTCTATTGCGGGTATTACATTACCCGCCGCTGCAGGGCGATGAAGTACCCGATGCCATCAGAGCCAGTGCGCATGAAGACATCAATCTTCTCACCGTGCTTCCGGCAGCAAATGAACCGGGTTTGCAGGTTAAGCAGCGAGACGGTACCTGGCTGGATGTGCCCTGTGATTTTGGAAATCTGATTGTTAATATCGGCGACATGCTGCAGGAAGTGTCCGGTGGATATTTTCCATCAACCACCCACCGGGTGATTAACCCCGATGGCGCAAAGCAAAATAGATCGCGTATATCATTGCCATTGTTTCTCCATCCCCGGCCGGAGGTTGTGTTATCTGAACGCTATACAGCAGGCAGCTATCTGCAGGAACGATTGGCGGAGCTCCGGGAAGCTGAGGAATAAAATTATTCATGTGTTTCAGCTATACCCTGGTGTTGCATAAAATTCCGGCCCGGAACCACTGCGCTGCTTCTATAGCAGCATCTAAGTCGCTGTACTCATTTTTACTGAATATCACTTAGAATGACTCGGCTCAATCCAGTAAAAACTCCGTGCAGTGCCTTTTATACAGATCTATAAACTTCTGACCTCGAAATTTTCTGCAACACCAGGGTATAACTATTGAATTGGTGGCGAAGTCACGAAATTCAGAGACACATGTGAAAACCAATAGAGCCATCAAACAAGGTATAAGCCGTCGTTCTTTCATATCAGCTGGTGCGGCCGCGACGTGGATGCTTGGCCAGCCCGGAATAGCAACGGCAGGGCGTAAATGCAATGGTACGGTAATTGTCGTTGGCGCAGGTCCGGCGGGTATGGCCGCAGCGCACTTATTGAAGCAGAACGGTGTGGATTTTCAGGTGCTGGAAGCAGCGCCTTCGGTGGGCGGTCGGATCAAACACAATCTGGATTTCACCGACTTTCCTATTCCGCTCGGGGCAGAGTGGGTGCATGGTGAGCCGGAAATTCTGGAGGAGATAGTCAATGACCCGGCCGTGGAAATAACCACCCGACTGGGTAGCTATGAACCTGGCGTCAAATCAGCTTACTTCGAAGATGGAGTGCTGGAAATGTATTTTGATTCGGCATTTCAATCAGATTTGAAGTTCATTGATTCGAGCTGGTTGCAGTTTTTTTCGCGCTATATTCTTCCGGGTATATTAGACCGGATTACTTATAATTCTCAGGTGATGGCGATTGATTACTCCGGCGAACGTATTCAGGTGACTGATGCGGCGGGCACAATTCGCAGCGCTGATAAAGTGGTGGTTACCGCTCCGATTAAAATTCTGCAGCGCAGCGATATAGATTTTATCCCGGCGCTGCCGGAATCGAAAACGCGGGTTATAGAAAACGCAAAAATATGGAGTGGACTGAAAGTATTCCTTGAATTCGATCACCAGTTCTATCCCACTTTTTTAAGCTTCAGTGATAGCGAAACCCGTGATGGCCAGAGGCTGTACTACGATGCGGCTTATGGCCAGTACACAACAAAGAATATACTGGGTTTGTTTGCTGTGGGTATGCAGGCTGAGCGTTATCAGGCGCTATCAGATAAAGATCTGCTGCAACAGATTCTACGTGAGCTTGATGAAGTGTTCGATGGAGTCGCAACGCGTTCTTATCTGCAGCACGTCGTACAAAACTGGAACGATGACCCTTATGCTGGTGCGGCCTATCTGGCGGACGTAGAAGATTTGTCGACATCAAGGGTGTTGTCGAAATCTGTAGATGAACGGGTTTACTTTGCCGGTGAAGCGTACACGAATTTTGACGACTGGGGCGGGGTGCATGCGGCGACCCGGTCAGCTGCGGATGCAGTGAACGAATTGTTGAGCTGATGCCAATCTGATTGGATAGAGATATTCCGGTTTACATTTCCAGAATGCTTAATTCCGGACACTCTAGCCAGAGCGTCCGGTGAAAGGAGTTAATGCAGCGACATTACTCGTCGATTTCGCCGATTATGGTTTCCTTGAATTGCGGTTGCTCTACGTGATCAAAAATCAGGTCTACGCGGCGATTTCGTTGTCTTCCGGCACTGCTGTCATTGCTGGCAACCGGAGAGGTTTCGCCAAGCCCTTTGGCAGTAATCCGGGATAGATCTATGCCCTGATTTGCCAGTGCAATCCGTACAGCGTTGGCACGCTCCATTGACAGATCGTAGTTATAGTGGTCATCCCCGGTGTTATCGGTATGGCCTTCAATGATCAGTGTTCGCTCCGGATAGTTGCTAAGAAAGCCCGCAACGCGACTGATATTCTGGTATGCGCCTGCCCGCAAAGTGGCTTCATCGGTATCGAATAGAACGTCGCCCAAGGTCAGTACCATGCCTCGATCGGTGTTACGGGCCTGCAGGGCTTTCAGTTCTTCAAGCTCTGCGAGTTGCAGCTTCAGTCTGGCTTCACGTGCTTCAACCTGTTGCTGCAGTTCTTCTGCCTTGGCGGCGAGTGCCTCTGCCGCTGAACGTGCGCGGTCGGCTTCGGTTGCCCGCAGATCCATTTGTGCTCTGGTGCGCTCCAGCTTTCCGTTTTCTATACTTGCCTGGTGTTTAAGCAATATAGAACGTTGCTCTGCGATAAGTGCGTATTGCTCTGCAATGTAGGCGCGTTGCGATACGATGTGCTTATCTTTTTTGTCTCTTTTTGCCTTTTCAGCGTGGCTGAGTCTTTGTTTGGCAACGTTCAGATCTTCAGTTGAATATTGGTTTACAGTCGGGTGCTGGCTCACTCTTTCGTAGGTAGCCTGTGCAGACTGCAGGTCAGCGTTGGGTCGCTTACTGGCGCAACCAGTTGCCAGCAAGGCAAAACCGGCAATCAGTAGCGGTGTGCTTTTTAATAGTACGTGTTTATTGTTCATTATGGTCTCCAGCGATTCTATAGCAACAATCTAGTTGTCCTGCACTCGTGCAATTTCTTCCTTCATTAGTGCAATGCTTTCGTTGAGTTCTTCACTGGCAATCCTGGCTTGCTCTGCCTCGGCTGTGGCTTCGGCCAGTTCTGCATCGGCGGTGGCTGACTGTAGTATCCGTCTGGCGCGGTCATACTTTTTCTTTTCAATTAGTGTCTGTGCTGTGGTCACTTTCTGCTGTGCCGAGCGGAACGGTTTTGACGCGTAGGCAACGGCACCCGCCGCTTCGGCACTTCGAATTGACGATTGGGTCAGCGACAGTTCGTGTTTTGGTGGCGGTCCGCTGGAACAGGCTGCCAAAAGTGTGATCAGTACCAGTGCGGCCAGTGGTGTAGCAAATTTTTTAATAGTCATAGTTTCCCCTTCGTCTCAATAACAGTGTCGGCTTCTCTGCCTCGACCTTGTGCAGCAACATCGGCGGGAGGGCGGGTTCATTAACGCCATTTCTGCTTTATGTAAGCTCTGTAATCCTTGGCTTTACAGTTCAATCCGAGATTTTGATGTGATGTATTTCACATGCGGGAATAGAATTTACCTGAGCAAGAATTCACAAGTTGCTCGAACTATTATTCTTTCGGGTATATTGAGCTACTTCAGCGATCGACCCGACCTGAATCTTTTCCTGTAGAGGCCTTTGAAGTGCGAATATCAATGATGATGGCAATGGATACCAACAAGCTGATTGGCAAGCAGGGCGGTATGCCGTGGCATATTTCCACAGAGCTTAAGTATTTTAAGAAAGTCACCATGGGTAAGCCCGTCATTATGGGGCGGGTGACCCACGAATCTATTGGCCGTCCGCTACCCGGTCGGGTCAATATTGTGGTCACACGCAATCAGGACTGGCAGGTTGATGGGCTTGAAACCGTCGCATCACTTGACGATGCTTTTGCATTTGCTCGTACCTGCGATGCCGAGGAGATGATGGTCATTGGCGGTGCCTCGTTGTGCGCCGCTGCGATGCCCGCAACCGAGCGACTGTACCTGACCGTAATAGATCATGAATTCGCCGATGGTGACACCTGGCTGAATAGCTTTGACTGGCAGGAGTGGTCAGAGACTTCCAGTGAAAGTCACGATGAGACAGCAGATTGCGGCTATCGCTATACTTACTATGTGCTGGATCGTAAACCGTAGAGTGGCTGCATGTTGCACTACCGCTGGCCGCGCGCGGGGCAGGCTCTATAAGCTGCAGTCCACGCTAACCAGCTTTCTGTCACGGATACGCATTGCCGTTAGCGCGTTGCCCCATACGCAACCGCTATCCAGTGCGAAGATGGTTTCACGGGTGTAGAGCCCGAGAGCGGCCCAGTGGCCGAATATAATCGCTTGCGGTGCTAACACGCGTTCTGGTACATCGAACCACGGAACCAGATGGTCGGGCTGGCTTCCGGGGGCGCCATTGTGTTCGAAGTCGAGCTCGGCTTTCTGGTTGCAGAATCGCATTCTGGTAAAGCAATTGACGGCGAATCGTAACCGTTCGGGGCTGTCTTTCGCCGCTGCCCAGGTATTTGCTGAAGGCCCGTAAAGGGTTGAAAGTGCTTCGCTGTCTTTTGTGTTGCGAAGTGCTGCCTCGACTTCGCGGGCAAGTGTTGTTGCGGTTTGCATATTCCACTGCGGATATAAACCAGCGTGTACCAGCGCATAACCGTGTTGTTGGTGCAGAACAGGCAGGTGTTGTAACCAGCAGATCAGTTCATCAGCATCAGGGGCATCCAGAATCGGCTGGAGTGTCGGGGCTTTACCTTTTGGACGCAGTCCGTAGTAGAGTGCCAGCAGATGGATATCGTGATTGCCCAGTACGGTAACAGAAGCACTGCCCAGTGATTTAACGAAACGCAGTGTTTCAAGTGATTCCGGCCCGCGATTAACCAGATCACCGGCAAACCACAGCGTGTCTTGCGCGGGGTCGAATTTCAGTTTTTCCAGTAGCCGCTGCAGTGCACTGTTGCAGCCCTGAATGTCACCGATTGCATAGATCGCCATAGGTTCTGTGTAGAGCAGTTATCAGTTAGAGTGCTATGAAAGACGCGCGGGCTGAGAATTCACGCGAGTTAGTGAAGCGTGCGCGGTGTTGATAGCAGAAATTCCGGAATCGATGCGTCGAATTCGATACCGTCGTCGGTGACCATCTGGTAGCTGCCACCCATGGTGCCAATCGGTGTGTCGAGAATAGTCCCGCTGGTATATTGATAACCTTCGCCCGGTTTAATTCTAGGCTGCTCACCCACCACACCTTCACCGCGAACCTCCTGAGTGCGGCCATTGCCGTGCGTAATAACCCAGTGACGTGTCAGCAGCCTCGCAGGTGCTTCACCCTGGTTTAAAATAGTGATGGTGTAGGCGAATACAAAACGATCGTCTTCTGGGTCGGAATCGGATTCAAGGTAACGTGTTGCCACCTCTACCTTGATCTTATTGACAAGGTCATCGTCGGTGGGCGTGGTACTGTCGTCGTTGTTTGGCATGTATAACGTAAAATCTCGCTAACTGAGGAATGTCTGGCGTCCGGGGGCGCGGAGAGGCCCTTTAACTCATGGGCGCTAACCTGGATTACTCATGGGATTGACGGCATCTCACCTGATCTTTGACTCCACAGCAAAATTTTTCTCCTGCAAATATCAAACAAACTATTCGATCCGCGAAGAAAATGCGCTGTGAAAACAAATTTCTGCGTCATATGCGCACAATCCCATAAGAAACCCAGGTTAACAGTTCAAATTAAAGATCGGCGGGTTCCCCCGCAGTGTATCGTAGTTTTCATCGGTGGCTGGCAATTTTAAGTGCTAACGCAGCGGAATACAGGGCATTTCTGTTAATTTTAGCCGGACGTAGAAACCTGTTCTATTTACGGTATTGATGGCGACTCGACTGGAATTTGGTGTCACAGCAGATATTTTTTGTGCAATTACCGGCAAGTACTCGAGGCGAGAATAAAGCATGGTGGAAAAAATTTCTGCGCCGGCAGGTCAACGCAGCGATTGCTGGTGGTACGCACGGTATCGCGGGAGCGGGCCAGCTACAAAGGTCGGCAAACTGGATGTCAATGAGCCGTGTGCCGGCTGGGTTTTCCGAGCGGGGGTACAACCATCGGTTCCTGTTACACAATTCGGTGTGGATATCATGGCGCACCGGGTAAAGCACCGGAGCCTGATTCCTGAAAGTCTAGCGCGTTCAGGTGAATTGCAGGAAAAAGCAGGCAGACTAATGAGTGACAAATACCGTACAGAAATGCAGCAGCAGATGCAGTCGGGCGTACTGTTCGATCAGGCCGCAGATTTCGGAAAAGAGTACCTGAAAGGTGTGCACGCCCGGCATGTTGCACCACAGCCAGGTGACCTGAATGCGCTTTCGGTATTCGATGAACCCCTGCCGGAAAATAAAGGGAACGCGCAGGAAATACTGGAAACGCTATATCGATACGGATCACCGGGGACGATGGCGCAGACGGGTGGTCGCTTCTTCGGGCTGGTAAATGGCAGTGTCATACCGACATCACTTGCTGCTCGAATTCTCGGCGATACCTGGGATCAAAATGCGGTTCTGCATGCTGTTTCCCCGACGAATGCCAGGCTGGAAGATGTTTGTCAGTCCTGGTTACGCGACATTCTAGGGCTGCCCGACAACACAGTCGCAGGGTATGTTAGCGGGACCTCCATGGCGATTGTGTGCGGATTAGCGGCGGCGCGCTATCGTATCTGCAGCGATAACAACTGGAATGTAAACGAACAGGGGCTGGATGGTGCGCCGGAAATACGCATTGTCACAAGCCGCCATACGCATAGCACGGTGTCGAAAGCGATAGCGCTTCTAGGTTTTGGTACTTCTCGAATCGAGTGGGTTGATGTTGACGATCAAGGCCGGCTGCTGGCAGATGCACTGCCGGTACTGGACGAAAAAACGATTTTGATACTGCAGGCGGGCAATGTGAATTCAGGTTCGTTCGACCCGATACAAGTGTGTTGTGCCAAGGCTCGGAAGGCTGGCGCATGGGTACATATTGATGGTGCTTTCGGTCTCTGGGCGGCTGCGTGTGAAAAGCTCGGTTATCTGACCGAGGGGCTGGCGCAGGCGAATTCCTGGAGCGTCGATGCACACAAAACCCTCAACACACCTTATGATAATGGTATCTGCTTGTGCGCGGACCCTGAAGCGCTGGTTAAGGCGATGCAGAATTCGGCGGCATATATTATGTACTCTGAGCATCGGGACGGCATGCTCTATACACCGGAAATGTCTCGCCGTGCACGCGCCATCGAATTATGGGCAGCGATAAAATACCTCGGACGAGACGGCATCGATTCTCTTGTTTACGGATTGCATGAGCGTGCCTGCCAGTTTTCTTCAGAGCTGAAACAAGCCGGGTTCAACGTCGTAAATGATGTTGTCTATAATCAGGTTCTGGTTTCCTGTGGAGATGAAGCGACCACCAACCGAATTGTCCAGCACATACAAGGCTCCGGCGAAGCGTGGGTAGGTGGGTCAACGTGGTTTGATGAGCCTGTTATACGTATCAGTGTTTGTTCCTGGGCAACAACCGAGGCGGATATTAGCAGGGCTGTAGCCGCGTTTGTGCATGCTCGTAATGGTTGATTCGTTCTAAATACAGAAAGTAGACATATTTTTAAGGATGTTCCGTAGAATCTGTGGGTATTTTGTACTGTAAATACATTCAACGATTCT
>MDLA01000163.1 GCA_001730015.1 Chromatiales bacterium (ex Bugula neritina AB1)
TCCGATTTCGATAGACAGAACCAGCTGCACTCGGTTCATGAGTAATCAATTCCGGGTATTGCTTACAGCTGCCGCATATGTGCTGATGCAGGAGATAAGACTCAATGCCAAAGGCACCTCGTTAGAAAAGGCGCAGGTGACGACAATAAGAGAGAAGCTACTCAAGCAAGCGGTATGGTTAAAGAAGACGACGCGACGCTACGTACTGCATTTATCGGACACAGCACCGTGGCGTGTAGACTGGTGTGCGATTGCGCAAAGATTGGGTGCGGTTCCCACTTAATAGAGGCCGCAAGCCAGAACTGAGTAGTCTCTAAACCGCCAAAACACAATAGCGGCGTTTCGTTGTGGGTGATGCCAAAATAAATCGGTAAAAATCAGTGTCACCGTGACAGAATTCGTTGCCCAACCTAAAAATGCCGCGCGAAAATTCACCTCGGCTAATCGTAAAGGTAGCGGTCGCTGTCGGATCCTGTTTTTTCGATTCTATACTGCACCGGATGAATAATGCAGGGTAGATAAAGGTTCAAAGCGCGACTACTCCGCACCCTGCCCATTGGCTAAATTACACAACTCAATGAACGTGTTCTGGAAGATCCTCGAGTACATACCAAAAAACAAAAAGTGGCACGATCACCCCGAAATTCAAAAAAAACGTGGTTATTATCTGCCATTGCAGGAGCGCCGTTACATTCCACCAGACGCACAGATCCACTCATCTGTTACTGAACGCATTAAGGCAACTGAAAATTCCGGTGCGGCAAAATACCTCCCGGTAAATCTTCCACCCGGTAAACCACAATAGTAATATCCCACAATGGTAAAATCCCACAATGGTAAAATCTTTGAAAAATGAAATCGCCCTATTAGCGCCAATGTAGAATTTATCTGATGTATCAGCAATAATTTACCAATGAAATACCTCGAATAAAATTTATACCAAGTATTTCTTCAGTATTTTACCTAATGGGCTTCTAGGTAACTCCTCTCTAAATTCAACCTCAGAAGGCACTTTAAATGGCGCAAGTCTGCTACGGCAAAACGAAATAATTTCAGATTCGCTGCAATCCTTTGATACGACTACTACTGCCTTTACCGTGCAGTTATAGGAATCCGTTGGCTGCAAGCCAACAACGACGACTTCCTCTACCAGAGCGTGCTGGATAATTACCTCTTCTATTTCCTCTGGATTAACTTTATTTCCCGCAACTTCAATATACGCTGTTTTGCGACCCACTAATACAAGACCACCGGCTGAATTATTGTAGCCTATATCACCGGTGTAAAAGCACCCTCCATCAAATACTCTTGCGTTTAAATCGTCTTGCTGATAGTACTCTTTTGTCAGTGCGCTGGTTTGAATCACCACTTCCCCCTTTTCCCCGGGGGCAACTTCCTCACGGTTTGCATCAACTAGTTTAACGTTCACCCCGTTTATTGCAGAGCCCACACTGTCACAGTTTTCATCGGGATCAAGGTGGATATTGATCGCAACACAACCGGCTTCAGTGCAACCGTATAACTGACGCAGCCGGACACCGAATTTGTTACAGAATTGCTCATAGGTGGAACGCTGCAAGGGTGTGCCGGAACTAATCGCATACCTCAGGGATGATAAATCGGCTTCTTTTCCGGAGTCAGCCATGATCTGGTACATATAGGGAACTGCAGGAAAAAAGGTTGCTTTACTCTGTTCCAGCAGCCTAAGACATTCACTACAGTGCAAAACAAAAGGACCGGGTTGATTTAATAGAATTAATCTGGCTCCGCTTTTTAAAAATGCAAAAAAACAATTCCCCATGCCGTAGGTATGAAACAGCGGTACTGCACAAAGTATTGTGTCGTCGGTAGTCAGATTCAGACTACTCGAAATATTCTCTGCCTCAGCCCAGCACATATCGTGAGTTCGAGATACCCTTTTCGGTAACCCGGTACTACCCGATGAGTATTGGTAAACAAAAGTAGTTTCGCCGTCAGCAGCAATAGGGCAGCGGGCTTCGTCTGCAGCAAACAATGTGCTGAACGAGGTAACACCTTCTACCGCATAATCAGCTGAAACTACGACCTCAACAGGCCAGTCCAATGCATCTATGGTTTCCTGATAGTCTGCAAGTCTTTGCTCCGGAACGACCACAACACTAACTCGACACTGCTCAAAAAGGAAACTTAATTCCCCGACCTTGAATTGCGGGTTTACCGGTAGAATTGTCGCACCTGAAACGGCACCAGCCAGGAATGTGGTAATAAAATCCGGAGTATTTGGTAGCACCAGAGCAACTGTACTACCGTTCTCCACTCCCAGCTTCTTGAAATGGCGAGCTACTTTTCCAACGCGGTCAGATAACTCCAGCCAGGTTAGTTTTTCGTTTTTCCATTCAATAGCCACCCTATGCGGATGACTTTCAGCGTGCTCTCTGAGCGCCTGGGCGAACATACCTTAATTCCTTTCTACTAACGTTTTAATCCGCTCTACCGAGTGTGCTTATCAATCCATCGAGAAGTTACGCCTATGACTTCTTTTTGAGAAGCCAGTGTCGGAAAGACATGCTGCCCCCGCCCGACTACATGGTAGCTCTGCCTGGAGCCCTCCGTAGCCATGCCTGTGAAGATTGACTCAAACTCGGCCAGTGGCGTAGCGTCCAGCTCTCCATAGACAAACAATATATTGCGATTTTTCTCAAGATACCGTTTTACACACGATACAAAGACATTCTCTTCTGTCGCACCACCCTCGCCTCGTATTTTATAGATAACCGCATTGCGAAAATTCTTCACTATAGAAAATAAAGACTCATTGGTATTCGATGCCAACCGTAAACGCCACCAGCTCGGATGTAAAAATCTCAAGACCAACATAAAATGTAAAACGCGTTTTATATCGGCTTTAGATGTCACCGAACTGCTTCGCACGGCAGGCTCCAATGGCGACCTCGGAAAATTACCCCCGGCTGTCAATACCGGCATACTCCAGGCAATAATCGCGTTGACATCCGGTCGATTCCCTGCTGCCTTAAGCGCTACACGTGCTCCCGCACACAGACCTAGAAGTACAACGCGGCGGTACCCAAGTTGCGATTTAGCGTAATCAATTGCGCAATAGACTTCTTCGACCCGGTGAACATCAAAGTGCCTGGCGTCAGTTTCTGCTTCTGAATCTCCCACACCACCAAGATCTACCCGCAACACACCTGAGCCATTGCGCAGGGACCGGCTTGCACGCCAGTACAAACGTCGCGAACCCTCCCGACTCGCAAAGCCTGCACTCAGCATTATGATACATACAGAAGTCGATTCCAGCGGCGGTTCGTGAATGGCAAACAGGTTTCCGTACGGACCGGCGATCGTATGGACTTGCTTCTCCGTATCAACCGCTGCCGCTAATTCAGACATGATAGCCATCGCTGGATATTTTGAGTCAGCTGTGTGGGTAACTGCGGATCAAACATTGACTGGTTTGTCCAGAATATTGTGCTGTCCGCCTCCCACGTTTCGGTGATACACCCTCTTTCCCGGTAAACTTCAGGCAATCGCTCCGATTTCGCGTCATCTCGATTTCCCGGTATGAGCGAAACTGCCAGATTCCCCTGGAAACCTACAGGTTTTTCAATCAGGTTCACCGCAGACAATTCAGTAGCCATGCGCTGACTCACCAGCCCGCCTTCAATCTCCAGAATCCCTTCAATGCGCATTTTCTGCATTATTTCCTCACGTGTCCGGGGTTTGCTTGCAGTGGATATTTCCGAAAACTGCACCCCACGAACCAGCTCATTAAAGAATCTGGTTCCATCAACAACTGGCGATACAAGTACAACACCCGCAATTTCGGGGATTGACTCAGCTGCCATCATTGCCGTAACAGCGCCTAACCGAACACCTACCAGAACCACCTTTTCGACGCCCGCTTTCTCTGTAAAAATCCTTACCGCAGCCCGGGTATCCCGAACCATCGAGGAGACACTGGTATCGCTGAATTCACCGTCGCTTTCACCAAACCCCGCACAATAAAAACGCAAAACCGGCACACCGTTTTTCGCCAGAACACGTCCGATATCAACCATCGTACGATAAGAGTATTGAGTTTCATCTATAAACGAATGGCAGAATACAATACCGGTATTTTGAGGGGCATCTGCAAACCCGAGAACACCAAACAAACGCGAATCTTCCGAACCACTGAAATAGAATCCTTTTTCTTTCATCAGATCAATTAATTGCAATCGGGGTACGGTATAAAGTACAACCTAAAACCCACAGTTAGTAAACGACTATTCCCGAAGAGTTGAAACCAGCTTTGTGATGGAACCGATACTGGAAAAACTGGCGGGCTCCATGTATTCGTCGGATACACTGATATCAAACTCATCTTCGATAAAAGCAACCAGGCGCTGCAGACTTACGGAATCGATTACCCCTCCCTCCAGCAGTGGAAAGTCAGGAGTCAGAACTATACGGGTATCTTTATTTAATAGCTCCGATTCAACAAAATGCACCAATATTTCTTCGATACCTGCCATGTTCCTATCGCATTGTCTTTTTTAATATTTCCCCAGCTCATCAGTAGCGCACAATTTTAAACGCATAATTGACAGGCCACGATAAACTCTTAAATCAATAACAGTACAACACACTTCGATCCGGGGCTCACACTACAAGCTGACAAACCCCCACTTATCAAACACAACTGCTATTGTTCAGCTCAGTAGTTTTCAGAACTCATTTCGCGTGCCAGGCGACTCCTACGCCAGACATTCCGGGAAAATACTGCCGGGATAAAAGACTTTTCGTAAAAATCTGCGAAAATCTCAATCTGAAACCTGCTTCAAAGCTAATGTTACCTGATCGCCTGAGGCGACTTAATAATTCCACAATATCTAAATCCATACAGCCAAGGCCTTCAGTATGCCCGTGAAATACCTCGATTCCAACACAGGAAACTAACCGCTGCTCATCCATAAACTTACGCTACTGCGGCCCCCTCAGGACACGCGACCTTTCACCGACCACATGTAGTTATTTAGAATAACGAAGCGCCCACATGTGGTAGGCAAAATCTCACGCACCCGAATAATTCCCGCTACACCCCGGTTTATGCACAGGCACTAACTAAGCGAGTCGCATAAAGTAAAGGCGGGCACAGATATTAACCTGTCACAAAGCAGAAAACCCGGCTTAGGGTCACAGGGCTGCATAACGATATCGTCGTGAAGATCTGCCACCCTACAGTTCGACATCACTTGAATTTACCGTGCTAAGCAGTTGTATCTTTATAACACTGCCTGCTTTTTGCTCTTCTTCAGAATCTCACCAGCCCGGCTAACAACACCAGTCACAGCATCCCCTATCCGACCCCATACATTTTCCAGCGAAGTTACTTGTCGCCAGCCTCTGTGTGCGTTCTAATGAGCTCCCCTCCCCTCTGGCTCTCCCTTGCTAAGTGTCCCCCTACAAGCAATTCTGCTTTCCGTGCTCATCCACATCTTATGGGGTGGCAACCCGATAGGGGCAAAATTCGGACTCGAGGTGTTTCCACCGGCCTGGAGTGCATTTATCCGATTTTTGTTTGGCGTTGCAACGATCGCACTGTGGTGCTGGTACCGCGGTCATCGGCTCTGGCCGGACAAAAAAGAATGGCTGCCGATTCTGAGCATAGGCAGCTTGTTTACACTGCAGATTTATCTAATGAACGTGGGTTTCAATCAAACCACTGGTATCAACGGGGCAATTCTGATTTCCACCAACCCGTTGTTCGCCGCTCTGTTTGCCCACCTGATGCTCACCGATGACCGGCTCACGACTATGCGCTCCGTTGGTCTTATGATCGCGTTCGGCGGCGTGTGCCTGACCTTGATCCAAACCACTGGAGAGATTGTCAGTTTCGGCACCACAGGTGACTGGATCTGCCTGGCCAGCGCCGCTTTGCTCGGGTACCGCTTAATCGCAAGCGCAAACATCATGCGACAAGTCGACCCATTCAGACTCGCTCTCTGGCAGATGGTAGTATCACTGCCATTCTATTTAGTTATCGGGCTGACAAGTGAAACCATAATATGGTCTGCATTTTCATTTCAGGCAATTTCAGGCTTAGTCTACCAAGGTATAATTGTGGCCGGACTGGGCTTCATGGCCTCACTGTGGCTTATTAGCAAATACAAGCCCAGTGTGATGACCGGGTTCAATTTTCTCTCCCCGGTTAGTGGAGTTTTACTGGCCGGCCTGCTACTCGGTGAAACAATTAGCCTCACCGCCATTGCTGGCACAGCACTGGTGGCCACTGGCATGGTGCTAATCACTTTGCGAAGCTAGCGTACTGTGACCTTCAAATTCCACCAATGAGCCAATAAACCAAAGCGCCCTGTTTTCAACTAAATTCTATAGAGCTTCCGAATTTGAGGTTACAATTATCATCACAGTACCCTGGTGTTGCATAAAATTACGAGTTCAGAAGCTTATAGAGCGGTACAAAAGGCGCTGCGAGCTCTGCGCCTTGTTTGCACGAGTTCAGTTTATCCAAATGACAATATCTTATCCGTAGACTTTGAAAGTTACAGCACATTAGAAAAACACAAATAGCGCTCTCTGTTATTCTTTTTCTAACCAGCCGGTTCGTACAATTCGGCGAAAACTACTCGAACCCGCCGAATCGAGCAGGTCATCCACCTTCTCAGAATTCAACCCGATAACAAAGTCCGCTCCATCGCCATTACCTGTATCCACTATCGAGCCGTTCGACACAATACCAGACCCCACAGTTAAGAACCCGCCATATTGTTCAGATAGCCTGTTGCTGCCATTTTGCAGATCCAGTACCTGCAACCTCGATTCTCCTATTTCAAAGGCACAGCTATTATTCAGCGCATCCGGATCAGGCGGTATATAGGAAATAAGGAATATCTTCCCTGAATGAGTCAATGTTTACTGCAGTATTTTCTCTCCAGCCTGAGCCAGTACCTTATAGAAACCGTGGTGCTGACCGGTCAACGCAATCCTTGACCCAACACGCCACAAATTATCAGGCTGTATTATTGAACGTCTGTCATTTCCAAGATCTACATAGGGGTATTGTGGCACCGGCAATCCTGTCGCCGGATCATTTTTATCTCCAACCGGATTACTGAAAACCCAGGGATCCCTAACAACAAACAATCGATGATTAACGGGTTCGTTGTGCAATGGACTTGAGCGCATTCCGCTGCCAAGTACCAAATTGAAAACCCCTGTACCTTCAGTCAATCCACTAACGACTACGTCAAGACGATTGAAAAATCTAAGCGTGTGGCCACGCTCATTCAGCGCCGCAATTTCACCGCCGGCCAGCGCCAGATCCTCCGCGCGAGCGGTTTTTTTTCCAGGTCAATTCGCCATAAATGACCCGCTATATCAGAGGCGAATAAAACATCTACCGCACCATCGGCATTGGTATCGACAGGAACCGGTGTAGTTGGGATACTGTCGTTCATGGGCAGATTCAAGTCATGGTGTGAACCATTACCAGCAGACCATATAAGCGCACCCGATTCCGGATCCACCAGATAGATGGCATTCCCGTGCCCGGTTCTAGCTGGAGTTACCGGGAATGTCAGATTTTTATCATCGTAAATCGTGTTGTAGCCTCCACCGAACATTAGCACATTCCGAATACCGCAGTTCGAAGGACAACCATAGCGAACCGATATCATTTCGGGTTTAGCCCATGTCTGACCTAAATCTCTAAAATCTGTACCGTCAATACCCCCATGGATTTTCCACATTACATCGAAGGGATCAGTCGTGTTCATCGCATTGGTGACATCCATTGCGAAAATATTATTCCCACCTCGACGCTGGGTCAGATACAACCAGGCTTTTTCAAGCTCATAATCAAAACTGGATTTGGCTTTGCGCTCTGTGTACAGCAACATTTCCCCATCCAGCCCATAGATATGGTTGTCGCTGTAATTATTTACATAGCCTTTTATATTAGGCAGTAACTCCCATGGGCTATAAGACCAAAGTTCATTACCGGTACTCGCATTTACTGCATGCACAACACCCATGTTGTTAGCACTGAATATCGCTTCACTACGAGACGACGTTGCAGCCGTCGCATTATAGGTCACCAGCACCGGGCTGTTATGCAGTGAATCAGCGACGTATCTATTTGGCTCCGTAAAATTCAAATCGCCGTCAGCATCAGCCGAATCAATACCTCTTACCCAATTAACCAACCTATCGCGCTCACCATTGGAGCCGGCATTGAACAGTCGCGGCGCAAGTAAACGCGTATCAGTCACTGGAAATTGGGTAGTTCCCGTAGGAGTTACGCCTCTGGGAGCATCGGTATACCATTTTCGATCGGCCGGCTGCCGGGCCGCCATACCACCACTTCTAACCAGTGCTCCGTCTGCCGTGTCTGGCCACAAACTTCGAGATGTCTTCGACACAGCACCTCTGGCATCCAGCAGTGGCTGGTTGGCGGCGTCAACCAGAGCGCCGTTGGCGATCCGATATTTTTTTACATTACCGTCCCATCTGGGCTTGCTGTATGGTTGAAAAAATGAATAGTAAAGTTCATCCTGATGCCTCGACTCATTAAACGCGTTTGCCGCGATAGAAGGTGCCGAAGCTGCTGATGAAAACGCCACGGAATTCAAAATTCCATCAAACGCTACAAGCAAATCCTGAGACGACTCTGCATCACGATAGACGCAACCTCCAGCCTCCGCTACACCGTTTAACCAGGTTGAATCCAAGTTAAAACCGATTGCGTGAGTAGTAATGGTATTTACCCCAGGCAAATCCACCCGCTGGTCAGCAGTTGCAAGCCCTCTCGCCAGTGCTGCACCACAAACACCCCCGCTGTCTGGAGTTGGCCCGCACGGCCCGTAAGTTGGCTCGATCCGGCCAATGACCTCGTCATCTCTTGGCAGAGGTACTCCATCGGTAAGCAGCACAATATGGCCCGACTCACATTCCTGTGTAACCGGACTCGTATACCGTGGACCAGTGGGCGACGCGCCGCGAAACGGAGTCTCACCTTTAAAGTACTGACCAGCCTCAAAGAGCGCCGCCACTGTTGGTGTCCCACCGCCGGCTCTAATACCATCCAGCGCAGCCTGCAACGCCGCCTGGTTGGCCTCTACATCGGCGACAGGATGCAGAAGATCGAGCCGCGATGTCGCCCCGACGCCTTTAAATTCCATTATCCCTACATCCACCCCACGCAGGCTGCGTAGCAACTGAGACATTGCCCGCTTCATCCTCACCATTCGCGTTGCTGGAAAACCCTCGTCGCTCCACCCCATAGAGCCGGAGGAATCCAGTACAAACAGAATTTTCGGCGCGGAAATACCACGGTAGATTTCCGTGTCATCTGCGATTGCAGATGCGCTTGAGACAGTCAGCACAAAGCCGGCAATGAGCGGCGATAGTAGTCGTTGAGATATGGATCGCAACGCAAATTTGAGCCTGGTCATGTTCAGCACCTCCTGCCTGATCACGGTCTGCAGCAAACGGTCGACCACCAGGCACCAACGTACACGTTGCGATCGTTAACAAAGTTGGTCTGCACTTGCTTGATTCCTGATAGTTGCCCGCCAGCGATTCGCAAGTCTCAGAACAAAGGCTCTCTAAGAACACTACAGTGCCCATTTTCAATAGCAAGCTCTTGACAATAGATCGATGCCAGCCTTCCAGCCACCACCCCAATCATCGGAAGTAGTTCACATAATTCTTCAACTTATCGGGTAAAAGTGAAACGAGTTCACACATTTGCAGGATAATAGCGGCAACCGATCAGCCATTTGCAGATACCCGGAACCCTATGGCAACTCAGAAAGAATCCCGCTTGTCACTGACCGACAAACTGTCACACCTGAATTTTCAGGATGCCTGCAAACTGCTAGGCCCTGAAGGCTCCCGATTAATCATTGCGGGCTCAAAGTTCGAAATTGACTCGGCCCGGCAGATACAACTCACTGCTCGACGGTTTACCCTGCGTTTCGAGCCACCCGACAACGCTGTGGTTACTATTCAGCTAAGCAACAAAGCGAAGCGGCGACTTAACTTTACCTGCTCCCATTGTGAAAGCGCTTGCGAGCACGTGGGCGCCGCCCTGTCATTTATTCTCGAAGAAAAAGTTGTTCTCGGGCTGGCACAAGTGCCTGATCTCGAGGACGTCAATACTGAATTGTCAGATGAAGAACTCATCGAGCGTGAACTACAGGCTCGAAAACAGCGTGCCGACACCGAAAAAATGCGCGTGCGTTCAGCGGATAGCTCAAAACCCTGGACCGACTACGAAGTCAGCAGCAAAGCTTCAGGCAAAACATACCGCGTCGCTCTGCGTGGAATGCAGCGTGGGGATTCATATTGCTCCTGTCCGGATTTTCGCAAAAATACACTGGGTACCTGCAAGCACGTCATGCAAGTACAGCGAAAAGTGCAGCGTCGGTTCAGCGAGCGCAAAATGGCGCGCAAATTCAAACTTCAGACCATCATCGTCTACCTCGATTACACCAGCCCCCTGTCGTTACGCGTCGCTGCGCCCGACACTCTGGATGCCAGTACCGCCCGCGCCATCAAACCCTTTCTCGATAAGCCGGTTACCGACCTCGGCAAACTGGTTCGACTTATCGCCCGCCTTGAAGCCAAAGGCACTACCGTCACCGTATACCCGGATGCCGAAGAATATATAGAGCAGCGATCACTAAACGAGCAGTTGCAAAAAAAGGTTGCTGAAATCCGCGCAACGGGCACCGACAACCCGCTGCGCCGCACATTACTCAAGACCGAGCTGCTGCCGTATCAATTTGAAGGCGTTTTGTTCGCCACAGCCGCAGGGCGCGCTATTCTGGCAGACGATATGGGGCTCGGAAAAACCATTCAGGGCGTCGGCGTGGCCGAGCTGCTGGCACGTCTGGCAGGCATCCGCAAGGCACTGGTCGTGTGCCCGGCGTCGTTGAAAACACAGTGGCGCAGTGAGATATCCCGCTTTTGCGAACGCGACTGCCAGGTAGTCGTCGGCACAGCGGCAGACCGCGCCGAACAATATTCAAACGACGCCTTTTTCACTATCTGCAATTACGAGCAGGTACTGCGTGACCTGTTGCACATAGAGCGCAACCACTGGGACCTGATTATTCTCGACGAAGGCCAGCGGATCAAAAACTGGGAGTCTAAAACCTCACGAGTCATAAAATCATTGCGCTCGACATTCGCCCTGGTACTATCCGGCACCCCCATGGAAAATCGCATCGACGAACTCTATAGCGTTATAGAATTTATTGATGAACGCCGGCTAGGGCCGGGTTTTAGATTCTATAACCAGCACAGGGTAGTCGATGAACGCGGCAAGGTGCTGGGTTATCGCAATCTGGCTCAACTGCGTGAAAACCTCAAGCCCATACTGCTCAGACGCACGCGTGCATCCGTTCTGAAGGAACTACCTCCTCGCAGCACCGAAATCATGCGCATTGCCCCGACTCAGGAGCAAGAAGACCTGCACGGCGCACACATGCGTATAGTCAGCAGTATTCTCAGTAAATCATTTTATACCGAAATGGATTTGCTACGATTGCAGAAAGCCCTGCTGATGTGCCGGCTATCGGCAGACAGCACACAATTGGTCGACAAGAAACCTCCGGGCTACTCCAGTAAACTGGAGGTCACCGACGATCTTCTGGCGCGGCTGGGCAATGAAGAAGGCAACAAAACCGTGCTGTTCTCCGAATGGACAACCATGCTGGGGTTCATCGAAGCGCAGTTACAGGCACATGGAATTGGCTATGTCAGGCTCGACGGCAGCGTACCACAGCAAAAGCGCGGCGCACTGGTCCGGCAGTTTGAGCAAGATGACAATTGCCGGTTTTTCCTTGCGACCAATGCAGGCTCTACCGGCTTGAACCTGCAGTTTGCCAATACCGTTGTCAATATAGATTTACCCTGGAACCCCGCCATCCTTGAGCAACGCATCGGCCGGGTACATCGAATGGGACAAACCCGCCCGGTGCAGGTTTATATACTGGTCACAATCGGAACTATAGAAGAAAACCTGCTCGCCACACTCGCGGCTAAACATGAATTGTCTACCGCCGCACTGGACATGGAGTCCGAGGTAGACGAAGTCGACCTCTCTTCCGGTATAGAAAATCTGAAAAAACGTCTGGAGATATTGCTAGGCGCAAAGCCCGAGGCATCAGTTGATGAATCACAGAAAAAGCAAACCGGGCAACAAGCAGCGATTGCGGCACAGCGCGAGCAGCTGAACGTCGCCGGAGGCCAGTTGATGGGGGCAGCGTTTAACTTTATAGGCCAGATGCTGCCAGCCGAACCCGAAACACCCCGGACCCGTAAACTGACTGCAGATCTGTTGCACCGATTCGAACAGTGTGTAGAAACAGATGACCAGGGAAGACCCAAATTGACAGTCACCTTGCCGGATCAGTCTTCGTTGAAAAACCTCGCCGAATCGATCGCCCGCATGATGGCCAGTGCCAAAGACTAACCGTTGGAAGGCTCAAAGGCGGCGATCCCCATAGCCACTCGCTTGAGTCTGACAGCCGATGGAGTAACACCCAGTTTACGAGCCAGAGCACCATCCGACATCGTACCCAGCAGCTCTCGATTACGCGGGTCTTTCCAATGCTGCCGATGATCCTCTGCGCACCTGGCTATGCCTAACTCCTGACGTTTTCTGGTAACGGTCCCCGGGTTTATCTTCAGCTCATAGGCAAAATCTGAGTCAGGTATTTTGCCCAGTTTCGCCAGTCGATTCTTCGACCACTTGATCGTCCGGACAGGGCGAAACGGGGCTATATCAAGTTCAGTCCGCTGTTTTCTGACCAGACTGGGTGAAAGACCTAACGTTGCCGCAATTGCAGCATCGGTATCGGTACCGAGTTGAGCGATCTCGGCTTTTGTCCATCGGTGCGCACCGTTTTTGGCTCTTATCCCCAGAGCTTTGCGTTTTTTTTCAACCACCGCTTTACTGCAGCGGAAACGCTGCGCCAGCACCGCATCGCTGAATCGCCCGAGCTGCGCGATCTGTGCTTTTTTCCAGCGAAAGCGATCACTGTAACCCGACGGCGCAATGGATAGTTTTTTTCTGCGATGACTAACCTGCTGCGCCGTCACACCAAGCTGAGCGGCAATATTTGCATCACTATCGGTACCGAGCAGCGCCTCGGTGGTTTTATCCCAGCTGAACAGCGATCGATCCGATTTTGGTGCGACCTCTATACCCAGAACCATTCTCACCAGGCGCACATTGACACGCGGCATACCATACTCAGCCGCAATCCGGACATCAGTCCAGACACCAAGCAACTCGTAGACTTCGGCCGGCAACTGCGGGACAGGCGAATCCTCACCCGTGAAAGTCGGAATGCCAAGGGCAATACGTTTCATCCGCACACTGAGCGGACTAATACCGTAGTAGCTGGCAAATTCAGAATCAGAGACAACACCCAGGTAGCCCTCCATCTCATCTGTCCAGACTATTCGATCACACGTCATATAGGCCTCTATACCCAGCTGCCAGCGACGATTAACCACCTGCCAGATATTTATCCCCAGCTTTGCCGCGATCACTCTATCGTGGTCTGTACCGAGCAATGCATCTTCTTGCGCCTGCCACTGTTTCGCGTTGCTGATCAATCGCGGCTGTGGCAACGGCGGACGCTGGTAGGCTGCTATGCCCAGCTGCTGCCGACGGTAGCCAACAATATTCTTGCTAGTGCCGAGTCGCCTGGCAACGGATGTATCCTGCATGGTACCGAGCAATGCATCTGCTTGCGGTGTCCAGTCGATGGCCTGACGATTAAAATCCCGACTCACCGGTTCAATACCGCGGGACTCCCGCTGCTCGCGCACCCACACCGGGCTTTTGCCAAAACGGGCGGCGAGAGCGAAATCGCTGTGCTCTCCCAGAAGCCGTAGTAATTCTGGTTCTGTTTGTGTCTTGCTCATAGCACTATTATTACTATATTTGCGCGACTATTTTGTTGCCGCGTGCACAGTGCCAGCGCTGTAAGCCATCAGAACCCGAGGTTCCGGTTAAACTGGATGAGCCCGAAATCACACCCCTTATATTCCACCAACAGAGGTGAAATGAACAATCAGATTTATGCCATCGGCGATATACATGGCGAACTGGAACAACTCCACGCAGCGATCGCCAAAATAGAAAAAGATAGCGGGCCTGCAGCACGTATTGTCTTCCTCGGTGACTACATTGATCGCGGCGCACAGAGCCGGCAGGTAATCGAGTACCTGTCAGACGGCCTGGCTGCCGGTAATGACTGGATCTGTCTGATGGGCAATCACGACCGCATGCTAACCCTGTTTATGGAAGACTACCCGCGCACTGATATCCGCTTCAGAGTCAATTACCACTGGCTGCACAAACGATTAGGCGGCCGCGAAACACTGGCATCATACGGTGTTGAAATCGACGACAACGACACCATTCTCAGCGTCCACACCCGCGCTCGGGCCGCTGTGCCACAAGCACATATAGACTTTATAAAGTCTCTGCAATATCACTACGAGCAAGACGATCTGTTATTCGTTCACGCAGGGATCCGGCCCGGAGTTCCACTGGATCAGCAGGATCACAATGATTTAATCTGGATTCGAGACGAATTCCATGACGACACCCGCACCCATCCCCGGCTGGTCATCCACGGGCACACGCCGGTCCCGGAAGCCACACATTACGGCAACCGCGTAAACCTCGATACCGGCTCAGGCTATGGCAAGCCGCTGACAACTGCCGTGTTTGAAGGAACAAACTGCTGGCTGCTGACTGAAACTGGAAGGGTCCCGCTTCTGCCCGACTTCCTGGTGTGAACACCTCCAGCAGCAGTGCTTCAGGAAAAGTAACTATTACTTTGCAGAGGACGGCCGCCGGATACTGCTACCGCCAATCATCAGCCAGAAAGTGGCAAGAGCGTCAGGCCTCCACTGCGTAGATTTGCTATGATGACAGTCCATCAACAAACCCCGGTAGTGGAGTACTGTGGCGCATGGCAAATCGAAAAAACAAGCAGAACGCTCAGTCACGTGGTCAAAAACGAAAACGCAAAGAAGACAAACGCAAAAAACAGAAAAACAAAGCGCTGAACACCAAATCTGCCACCGTGACTATCGGGAAAAAGCAGCTGGAGCAACTGCAAAACCTAACGCCCGTGGCGTGGGCTGCGGAAAACCGGCTAGATGTCGCACTCTTTGACCAATCGGTGTTTGGCCAACTTGATCCGCAAGATCAGCAACTCGTTACTCCGGTGATCAACGCGCTGGAACATGTCGCACATGGGCGAATGAGCGAGGCTGAAACAGCCCTTTCAGCGATCTCACGCAAAAGCCCGATGCGTGACTGGCGGCAACTAGTCAGCGGGTTGCAGCACTGGTACGCAAATGATTTACCTGCCGCCGCGAATTCCTGGAGCCGACTCGATCCATCCCGCCGACCAGCGCGCATATCACAAACGCTGATGTTGGCCCATCGTTCGGATCTGTCCAGCCTATCCACTGCCCATACTAATACAGGCCCCCACACGGGTTCGCCTGAAACCCCACCAGCAGCTGTTGGCAACCCGGCTGATTCCACCGTGACTGAACAAACCGCGCAGAAACAGCCAGGTGCCGCTTCAGACGCTATCGACAAAAGCATGCTGATCGGCGCCAGAGTCGTCAGGCGAGCACGCATCGACCGCGCGGCGATCAAAATTGCTCGTGCCGCGACCGAATATGAACCGATCGACGAGCACGAACAGCAATTGCAACCAGGGGCAAAGTTAAAGGTCTCGCCGGAGCAAATATTCTGGCTGAAAGAATTTGCCCGGGGCTTTCGCCACAGCGAGCCCGAGCTGGTTCGAAAACTCGAAATCGTTGCACTGGAACGAGCGACCCAGCAACCCTACTCCGATCTGTTCGAACTGACAGTCAAGAATATTCGCGGCCTGGATCACGACCCTCGAAACAATTTACGTTCCTACCGGTATTGGAACAGATTCGAAGACGGAGCCATTAAGGCTCAAATGTTTTTAACGAAATACCTGAATCAGGACCTGGCCAGCAACACCAATCTGTCCGAGCCGCTTCGAAATGCACTGACGAGCGTCGTCAACCTCAATGAGGCCGAAGAGTTAATTCAATCAAACGATATGTTATTAATGGGGCTCAATCCCTTCGGCGGGATCGGCATAGATGCAATAACAAAAAAGCGAATCACGGTCCACCTCGTCGAGGCCGTTACCGCCTATCCGGCTAATCGGGATGCGCACATTGCCTATACGGACTGGCTGGACAAAGAGATTGAAGATTGCGACGGTGACAAGCAAGCGATCAAGGAGCTGAAAACCAGGCAACTTGCCGCAATGAAATGCTGGGCAAACGCTATTGATTCCGATCTCACACCACGACAATACCTGGTTGACGTTCTGCTGAATGACGAACAGCTTGAAGAAGCGACACCACATGTTGAGTGGCTGGTGAAATCACGACCTGACGATCCGGGACTGAAGGCGTTGCCCTGGAAGTTGCAACTGCTTAAGGCAATGAAGCTGTGCCGACGAATCTCAAATCTGCCACAGGTTCCGGCAAAACTTGCGGAGGTCGAGTCGATTTGGCCGGAATGGCTACCGAAACAATGGCTACCGTACTATACCGCCGCATGGATGCTTCGATCAGGTGACAAGAAAAACTATGAAGCTCAGCGAAATTTGATAGCCACAAGCAGTGGTATAGAACGAGACTCGCTTGCCGACGCCTGCATGATGCTGGGTGCCGCGCAAAATATGCGCGTCGCTGCCGCCGACCTGAAACCGCTGCGCATGCCTGTCGATTCTGCAGTTAAAGCGGTCAAATCACTTTCATTTGATTCACTCATTGCCGCCGGTAGTTTTTTCTGGACCACGCGACAGTCTAAAATACAATATCCGGCGTTGCGTATGCACGCCAGTAAAATTGGTCGCGAGATTCTGCACCGGCTTTCTATAGACACCACGCTGGTTGCAAAGCACATCGACAAACAGATTTTTCTAGACGCCGTGTTGTGGATGTCTGAGTATCGGTTCTGGTCAAATACCTATCAACTGACTATTCCGCGGGCACTGCAAGAGCAAGTTACACACAATACCTACATAACGGCGGCCATATTAAATTTATTCGCCAGATCTCGCGGCATCTGGACTACCGAAGAAATACCGAAATACATTAACTCGCTGAAAAACTCCACACGCACTGAACCGAATCCATTTTACCGCTTCTGGTTCGCAAACCTGATTGACGATCTGGACGCCATTGAACGCAAATACAAGGCCATGTACAGCCGCGGGAATCCGTTCGGAGGAAGACCGAATAACCCGTTCGACGATATCTGCGAATGCCCGGCATGCCGGGCACGACGAGCTCAGGAGGAAAAGCAGCAGCAACGCGCAGAAGCAGCAAAACTAGCCAGGGAAAAAGATCAATACACGAGCGAAACCGGCGGCGCCGGATCGCAGACTGAATTGTTCTAGCGTCTTCGGACTTTGCACCCGATTCTCTAACGCTTTGCATTGGCCCTTGATCGCCTGACAACGTTGGGCACACACCAGGCTTAAAACAAATGAACGATAAAAATACCGCAACAGAATCTGATCCATTCGCAATTCTGGGTCTGGATCAGACTGCCACCGAAACCGAAATACGACAAAAGTACCTTCAGCTGGTTAAGCGATATCCACCAGAGGCTGATCCGGTAAAATTCCGCCAGATTAACCAGGCCTATGAATCCGCCAGAGACCCACTGATCCTTGCTCAGCGGCTGGCGACACCCAACAAGCAGATACCTGAATGGAAGAGCACAATCGACGAACAGGAAGCGCAACCGCCGTTACTCGGTACCACGTTACTGCTCGCTCTCGGTAATCGCCCGACCTAGCCCGTCCGAGAAATCAGGCCCCGACAATCTAAACCGGTAAATTATCAAATACTATGGATGCACCGCCAATTTCCAGTAGCACCGAGAATATCGCAAAGCAGGCTGCTCACGCACAGCCGCAGTTTGGATTGTCCGATATGGTCGACGCATTTACCGCAATGCGGCACGAATGGCGAACTCAGTCAAAGGAAGGTCGTCAGCACGCCGAATCATTGAATTCTTCAATTGAGTGCTTAAGTCGAATTGAATCAACAATAGATCAAAAATTATCGCACGCTACAGATGACGGTAATCTAAAACGGCTGATAAGCGCTGTTATCGATTTAGACATCGGCCTGCAGCGTGCCGTACGAGCTGCGTCAGAATCAGCTGCGGAGCAGGCGACCAGAACCGAGCAGCAAACTCAATTACTTATATCTGTCCGGAAAAACTATGAGCAATCAGGCGTTATCAGCCGCTGGCTATCACGCAAGTTTTATCAGAGCGTTATAGAGGCGATCGATTTAGCACCCAAGCCCTCGTCAGATGCCACAATAGAGGGTTTTAATTTGCTGCTGGCTCGTTTACATCGCAAGATGGCGGAGCAAAAATTCACACGTCGTGAAACGGTAGGGCAACCCTTTGACGCCGAAACAATGAAAGCAATTTCCGCGATTACTACGGAGCAATTTCCCGAAGGGCATGTCGCAGAAGAAATAACACCCGCCTATTTTTATCAAAGCCAGCTGGTAAGATTCGCTGAAGTACGGGTAGCTCGCTCAGCAGAGCAATCCGGCAATTCCCAGCAGCTTGTCCGAGAATGACGGTCGTAGCGAGGGCGTGAGGTTTTGAGTCAGATATTTCGATCGATTGAGGCGAATAGTTATTCATGTTTAACGAAATTGATCGGAATAGCTGGCCGAAAGATCGCATCCGCTGTAGATCCTCTTTTTCAGACAAGCTCCGAACCTGTTGTCCATCACTTAAAGTTAATTACTAACCATTGGAATTCGACTCCATGAATTCATCCGCAACTGATCCAATTGTTGGCATCGATCTAGGCACCACCAACAGTGTCGTCGCCGGTGTCGTCAACGGAAAAGCACAAATTTTAGCCGAAGATGGAGAGCAAATTCTTCCTTCCATAGTTGGTTTCGACTCACAGGATAAAATGATTACCGGAGTCGTCGCGCAGAATCAACTGGCGGCCTTTCCAGAGCGCACCGTCGCCTCCGTAAAACGAAAGATGGGATCGGATGAAAAAATTTCAGTCGCCGATCACAGCTTCTCCCCACAGGAGATAAGCGCAATGATTTTACGCCGCCTTGTCGATCGCGCCTCCCGGGTATTGGGCCAACCGGTTAGCCGTGCCGTGATCACAGTACCGGCATTTTTTGATGAAAACCAACGACAGGCCACTCGCGAAGCAGGCTTGTTAGCCGGCCTTAAAGTCGAGCGAATTATCAATGAACCAACAGCCGCAACACTGGTTTATCACGCAGGTGAAGAATCCCGCAAGCATATCGTTGTCTACGACTTCGGTGGCGGTACGTTTGACGTTTCCGTCGTACGCTTCGAGATGGGTGTTGTTGAAGTCCTCAGCAGCAAAGGCAATACCTTGCTCGGCGGGGATGATCTGGATCAACTGCTGGTCGATCACATTGCAGTGGAGTTTTACAAGCTGCACAAAATTGACCTCCGCGATCAGCTAACAACACGTTATCGCTTACTGCAGGCATGCGAAGCAGCTAAACGGACCTTGTCACAGGCCGTATCGGCCGATATCGTTGAAGAATTTATCGCAGAAAAAGACGGCAATCCACTCAACCTGAATGTCACTGTTTCACGTTCAGAGTTTGAAACGATGATAAAACCGCTGATCGACCAGACACTGGAAAATGTCGATGCGGCGCTTCGGGATGCACAGCTAAGCCTGGACAAGATCGATGACCTGGTTCTGGTCGGTGGATCAACACGTATCCCACTGGTGGAACAGCGTCTGACTGAAGAGTTTAAGCTCAACCCGAGCCGCGCTGTCGATCCTGATCTTGCCGTCGCTCTCGGAGCCGCAACACAGGCAGCAATGCTCGGCGGCGCTTCCATAGGCCCTGTACTGGTAGACATTACCGGGCACACATTAGGCATTGAAGTCATGGAAGGGTTTTCCGGATTCAGCCCGCAACTCGCATTCTCACCGATCATCCGGCGCAACAGTCCCTTACCTGCATCCTTCGAAGAAGTCTATTCAAGGATGCACGAGGAGCAAAAATCCGTCTTCATTCATGTGCTGCAGGGTGAGAGCAAAGAAATCGAGCGCAACCGTTCTATCGGGCAGATTACACTGGATCTCGACACCGGCGACAATCTGTCCGACGATATCAACGTGCGATTTGATTTAACTCTCGATGGCATTTTAAAAGTAACCGCCACCCAGCCAGATACGGGCAAAAGCCGGGAACTCGTGATCGACAACGCCCTCAGCAATCTACAAGGGGACAACAGAGATCGGGCCGTCAAAAGGCTTGGTACACTGTTTCAGTCATCAGATGAAATTTCAGGTGGCGCCAGAATGATCGAGCAGCCGGATCAAAACAACATCGAAAATGAAGACGAAGCAGCAGATGCCCCGATCGCCAATCTAGATCAGTTTCCGGAAGCAGCAGCGCTTCTCAAAAAATACAAAGCCCTTACCAATATTCCAGCAGATGACCTTGAAGACGTAAAAACCGTTTCCAGTGAACTGCAAAAATCAATTGCCGCCAAAGACACAGTCCGCGTGACATCACTGAGCGAAGAACTGGATGATATATTGTTTTATCTGGAAAACTAGCAACACACTGCCAACGTGCCCGATAAACCTGCAGTGAACTTTCAATGCCCCGTGTGCCGGGCACGCCAGCCGCTGCAGAGTCAGTGCCGTCGTTGCCAGGCGGATTTATCCCTGGTAGTAAAAGTTAGAGAACGGATCAACTACCTGGCCCGTCTGCGTGAGTCGCTGCCGGATTCCGATTCCAGACTACCAGCCATAGCCGATGAACTACATTTGCTTGCCCCGAATTTGCTGCCAGCAGAACCTGAGTGATTTTTCAGATCTACACCTTGCGGTTTATCAGCTACAGATATTCCACATTGCCACAGATGCTGATCGCCTGCCCGGAAATACTCGCCCCAAGCGGTGAGCACAAATACAGCGCCTGATTTGCCACATCTTCTGCGGTTACCATTTTGCGCAGCGAAATTTTATTGATGTATTCCTGCTCCATCTGATCGTACGTCACACCGACGGTCTCTGCCCGGGCTGCAATCACCTGCTCTATTCGCGGGCCTTCTACAATTCCGGGCAGCAGGGCGTTAGCGCGTATACCTTCCGGACCCAATTCAATGGCAAGGCTTTTAACCAAACCGATAATGGCCCATTTGGTGGCCGCATAGGGCGTACGAAAGGCGTAACCCAGCCGACCGGCAACAGAAGAAAGGCAAATAATAGAGGCGTTGCTGGATTGCTTTAACAAAGGCACCGCCAGGCGTGCACAGTAAAACTGCCCGTTCAGATTTATATCAACTGTTTGCCGCCAGTGGTCAGTGGCTAGTTCATCAATGCCACCTGTTGGCCCGGCAATACCGGCATTATTAATCAGTACATCCAGGCCACCCAGGTGCCCGGCTGTTTCCTGAAACAACTTTTCGACTTGAGCTTCCTGTGCGACATCACATAAAGTAGCGCCCCAGTCAGGGTGCTCAACCACACAGGCATTCAATGCTTCTTCGGAGATATCGCAAATATGTATTTTCGCTCCGGCACCGGCAAAAGTTTCTGCGATAACGCGCCCGATACCACTGGCACCCGCAGTGACCAGTACACGCATACCAGCTTGCAGCCCAGATATTTCAACCATGGAAATTCCCGTCTTTTTGTATGATCTGTTTCTGATATACGCGGTTAAAACGCAACCTGATCAAGACCTTTGAGCTGCAGCATTTCACGTGCTTCGTCCGGCGTAGCTACTTCAAGCGATAACCCCTCTATTAGCAAGCGCGCTTTAGTCACTTGCTCTGCATTGGATTTGGCCAGTTCGCCAGGCGCGATCCAAAGCGAGTCCTCAAGACCCACTCGAACATTGGAACCCTGTGCCAGCCCCATTGATGCAAGCGGCAACTGATTGCGCCCTGCTCCTAGAATTGACCACTGGTAGTTATCACCAAACAGACGGTCAGCGGTGCGCCTCATGTGCATGAGGTCTTCCGGGTGTGCGCCGATACCGCCCAGCAGACCAAACACAGACTGTATAAACAGCGGGGTTTTAGCCAGGCCGCGATCAACAAAGTGCGCCAGATTATATAAGTGCGATATATCGTAACATTCAAATTCAAACCGGGTGCCGTTGTCGTTGCCGATACGTAAAATGGTTTCTATATCTTTAAACGTATTCTTAAAAACCAGATCACGCGAGTTCTCGAGGTGCTCTCGTTCCCATTCGTGAGTGAATTCGGAAAAACGATCCAGCATCGGGTACAAACCAAAATTCATGGAACCCATATTCAATGAAGCAACTTCAGGCTTGAATACTGTCGCTGGCTTCATGCGCTCTTCTACTGTCATGTGCGGGCTGCCGCCAGTAGTAATATTCACTACGGAAGTCGTTGCCTGCTTTATCCGCGGCAGAAACTGAGCAAAAACATCAGGGTCTTGTGTCGGCCGACCGGTGTCGGGATCGCGGGCATGCAAATGCAATATAGCCGCACCGGCTTCAGATGCAGCAATCGCCGCTTCGGTAATTTCGTTTGGCGTAACCGGCAAATGCGGTGACATACTCGGTGTGTGTATCGCTCCGGTAACAGCGCAGGTAATAATGACTTTGCGTCGTGCTTTAGCCATAGAATCAATTCTCTTGTTTAGATTTATGGGCGATCAATGCCGCCAGGCGATTATCCCGCCAATTCTGACGCCGGGCTATATCGCGGCTATCAAGTCTTTCACGCCGTGCATCATGGAGCTCGGCTACTGATGATTCATGCCAGTCAGGCGGCGAACTTTGAGTTTCAGCCATCGCATGATACATAGCGCCATAGCGTGCTGCATAATCGGCCAGGCCTTCAGGTGCGTTCAGATCAATGGTCTCGAGCGGGCCCATAAACGACCAGCGCAACCCCAGTCCATCGCAAACTGCCTTATCGATATCTTCCGCCGACACGTAACCCCCCTGAGTAAGCCGCAAGACTTCGTTCAGCAGTGCACCCTGCAAGCGATTAAGAATGAACCCTGAGATCTCTTTTTCTACAGTGATAGGAGTCTGGCCGACAGAGCTCATGATCTGGCGAGCCCCTTGGGTTACAGCCGGGTCAGTCCATTCAGCCGGGGAGATCTCAACCAGCGGTACCAGATGCGGCGGGTTGACCGGATGCACCACCAGAGCACGACGCCGGCCACTAAGGTGTGCAGCAAACTCTGATGCCATCAATCCCGATGTAGAACTCGCCAGTATGGTGCTTTCCAGCGCTAATTCATCCATTTCACTGTAGAGCTTTTTTTTCGCCTCTAATACTTCCGGCCCGCATTCCTGAACGTAGTCTGCACCGCTTAATGCTGCTTCCAGATCGGTTTTATAGTGAATATTATTGATAAGAGAATCCGGTTGCTCACACAGGCCATGCTGCTTCAGCATTTGCAGTTGATCAGCAATGGCCTGACGAGCGACATCAAGCTGCGAAGCGTGCAGATCATACAGGTTAACCTGCCACCCGGCTCGGGCAAACACGATTGCCCAGCCCCGGCCAATCAAGCCCGCCCCGATGACAGCGACAGACCCTGTTACTGCGTCGCCAGTACCTACAGTTGAATTTTGCATATTAGTTTTGTCTGCGAGATTCACCAAAAAGCCAAACAATAGCCTGAGCGATCACTATACCAGCAGCTAACTGCCCAAGTAATACCGCAGGCCAAATCTGGCCAATCGCCTGATCAAACCATTTGTGCGGACCATACGACACCAGTGCAAAAACAGCGGCAATAATTGACACCGCAGCTCCCGTTCGATTAATCGGGCCACCAAGTATCAACGCTGCAACAGCAAGCGACAGCGCCGCCCCGAGAAATGGACCCAGAGCAAATGGTGTGACCGCTAGTGGCGGATGAGGATTTGTGAGAGTGAACAATGCGCCTAGCATCGTCAATTGCAGCACAACTAAAACCGCCAGTGCAGCCTGGGATATTCGGGAAGTTTGATAAGGGGATGTCATTGGATTGTTGCCTCAGGTTTAGCGTACACTATTGTACGGCATCAATTACCGTACACATGTGTACGGTAATTGTCAAAGAACAATTGAGGAATCTCTGTGCAACAAAACAAACAGGATCAGCGGCGCCAGCAAATTCGTACCGCCGCCTACGAACTACTGGAGGAGAAAGGCTACAAGGCAACATCAATGCTCGCCATTGCTAAACGAGCCAAAGCCTCGAACGAGACCCTTTATTCGTGGTACGGAAATAAGCAGACGCTGTTCAGCACGCTAATACAGGAAAATGCCAGCGAGGTAGCATCGGCACTTAATATCGCGTTGAGTTCCGGAGCAGACTTTCAGGCAACTCTATCTCGTGTGGGGCCACTGCTGCTACAGCTTGTAACCAGTGACAAAGCTATAATACTCAGCCGTGCCGCAGCAGCAGATGTTAGCGATACTGGTGTTTTGGGTGAGTCACTGGCTCAACTCGGGCGCGATACAGTAGCCCCGCTGCTGCAAAAAGTATTCACGCAGGCCCGAACAGACGGCATCCTGAAATTCAAACCCTCTGACAACGTCACCGAGGTATATCTGGGGTTATTAATTGGAGACACGCAGATTCGCCGGGCAACGGGCGCTCTCAAGGCGCTGACCCGCCCTGAAGTGAATTCCAGAGCGAATCGTGCGTTAAAACTTTTTATGCAGCTTTATTCAGCTTGAGAAATTCTTTCTCTTCTTCAATACTTCAATACGTTTTTGTCACCCTGGCTATATTGAAGCCTTCTTCAGAACCGGGTTCTACAAAATACTTTGTCACCTGCGCAAACATATCCTGCGTATCAGTCGCCGATCTATGCGGTTGTTCCAGGCATCTTTTTTTAATTTGCTCCAGACAGACTTCATCGGGTAGATCAATATATATTAAGCGATGAGGCGATTCGCTCTCAGAGATAATCTCTCTGAACCATGCTCTTTGTGAAATAGTATTAGCCGGAAAATCCATCACTACGTCAGTACCCGCACTAAGTATTGACTGAACGAGCTTTTTCATTGGTAATTTAAGAAAACTCGAATACCTCACATAGCTTTCAAGTGAATCAATTTTCTGAGGATAGAGCGATTGAAGCCATTCATCCTCCGACAGCAGTACGGCGTTTGCCTTCTCAGCAAGTTCACCTGCCCTGGTTGATTTTCCGGCTCCCATTTTTCCGCAGAAAAACGTCAACAATCCTTTTTCCATATCACCGCCCCGCAACCACTATAGAATGGCCCGCTTCCCAGAGCTTTAACTCATCAGTGTAATAGGGATAAATGCGGCTGGCCGGCGCAGAAAAAACACCTGGCGTTACGGCCACCAGACTAACCGGTATTACGCGGCTTTCATTGGCTTTCAGCGCTCGCCAGTATAAAACCAACGCGGAATCCCGAACTTCATAGGCACTGATACTACCCTGCCCCACCAGTTCCTTTAACTGCTCGTGGCGCAATTCCAAACCTGCAGGTATACCGATTATTGCTATAGGTGTTGCAACGTTGTTCCCGTGTGCTGTTACCGTGGCCTGCAGCTCTAGCGGCTCGCCTTCGGTAATTTTTACATGACTCAGTTCGGTTGATAAATGCACCGGAGTGCTTGCAGCGGTAACGGGTAACGACGTGTTATAACTGATTTCCAGTGCAAAAGGCATTTTACTGCCATCAGTCATCCGCAACTCAATTCGGTTTTGCCCGGCGGCTAAAACCCCGGAGAAATCTGCTAACTCGATAGCGCCTTTTGACTCCCTGGTAAATGCAACCGGCTCACCAAATACTTCGCCATTAATATAGAGATGTACTGAGCCAGGGCGCTTTGGCACAGCACGCGCTGCATCGTAGGTATTAATCGCTTTTAGCGCGAGTACGGTAGACTGGGTCGATCCAAACCGACCGGCCTTGCTGCGTTCAAACAACCATTTTATCGATTTCTCTACCTGAGCTGCCCATTGCTCATCGTCACGCAGCCATGCGAGTAACGCCAGACTGGTGGTTTCAATAGTAAGCGAATCACCACCTGAACCGGTTAT
Organism: Chromatiales bacterium (ex Bugula neritina AB1); assembly: GCA_001730015.1. Classification (GTDB taxonomy): domain Bacteria; phylum Pseudomonadota; class Gammaproteobacteria; order Granulosicoccales; family Granulosicoccaceae. The sequence continues at coordinate 26,161 of MDLA01000163.1, forward strand.
AGAAGTGGCCGCCCCGTCTATCGCTCCGGCATCATTAGCCGCTGCCACCAACCGCTTCGCCAATAGTTCAGCACTTGCGGTATCACCCGATAAATAGAGTATATTTGTGGCCAGCGCAATGATGTAGCTGTCGTCACCACGAAAGGCCCGATCCTTCACCTGATCGATTTCCATCTTCAGCGAGTTCGGGCTCTGGCCGCTTTCCAGCAACGACCAAACAATATAGGCATTAGTGGTAGGCGCTGGTGCACGCCCGAAACTGTCCAGCGCCCGTTCGTTTCGCTTAAACCCCCCATTGCCATCACGTCTGTCGAGCAACCACTGACGCGTGCGTTCAAGCATGGTGTTATCGATCTGCATCACCTTGGCCATATCGGTGAATTCCATCAGGCCGTAGGCTGTCAGCGCTTCGTGTGCGGGATTAGCTCCAAACCATTCATAGCCATTGTCTTCAGACTCAAAGCCGATCAACTTACTGTAGCCCGCTTTAAGCAGTTCTCGAGACTGCGCTATTTTTTTCGGATCAACCCCGGTGTGGCTATCAAAATATTGTTGCGCCATTACCAGCGGGTAGTTGGTTGAACTGGTTTGCTCAAAACAGCCATGTGGCTCGCGCAACAGCGCGTTGAGTGCCTCTTCCATACTTGCCAGCGGTGATGGATAAACCTTTACCGTTGCTGTCAGGCTACCAGCGCTAACATCAGCAGGAATGGTTACCGTTGTGCTAAATGGTGCTTTAGAAGAAAGCAGCCCGCCTTCGTTAGCTGTGACCGGGAAGCCCGCAGGTCTCACTGTAAGGTTGCGGGTCACGGTATCTCTGTAAGGCCCGGCCTGAGCCGTAACAGTAATCGGGAATGATCCGGCTTTTGTGGTTACCACTTCAATAAGGCTACGCAGGCGCTGACCGGGCGCGAGAGTTACCGGCGCCTGTTTTTTATCTGAGATCCCCTCCCCGGCAATAGCCAGACTCGCATTTTCAATTGTTTTGTCCGATGAATTCACCATAGTGACAGGCAGACGAATGACATCTGCGGCAATAGCGTGAAGCGGCATCTTTGCTGTGATATAGAACGGCTCAACCGATGCGATAACCGCCTCACCAGCGCCAAGTGCACCATTGCGGCCATAGGCATCCGCCAACAGACGAAAAGTAGTTACGCTATCGGAAAGCGAAAATTCTACGGTTGCCCGGCCATCGCGCGCGCCTGTTTTAACGCCTGTGTTCCAATATAGCGTTTCAGTGAAATCTATCCGTTCATTTGCCTGACGATCAGGCCTGGCCTTAAACGCGAACTCGCGAATATAGCCAACATTCGCGGGGGCGGCCATAACCATATCAGCTGCCATAATTTTTCCGGCCACCTCAAAAGCCTGCTCTGCTTCGGCAATCTCGGCGACCGGCATTTCCAACGCCTTGTTTTTTTGCAGATCATCCACCGGAGGAGGTGGTGCTGGTGGCGGTGGTGGCATAGCGGCCACTAGTGGCTCAGCATCATTCACTGGCCTGGGAGCCATCTCCTCAGCAACCACTTCCATCTGCACTGCCGCCATTGGCGCATTAAGCAGCATCACTCCCTCCATAGCAATCTGCCGTCGCTCCATCCTTCTAAAAACCGGTTTCGGCTGATCGTTTTCTGCCATCGCCCGTTTAATCTGTGAAGGAAACTGCTTTTTAATATCGCTATAGTCAACCAGTACAAAGCGACGCCAGCCCTGAGTACCCAACAGTAAATCCACGGCCGTATCTGCATGCATGTCTGAGCGGTCCAGATACACATGGGCGTCTGCCAGATCCAGCACCTCGTTTTCAAGATAAACCATGACAGGCAAGCGCGGTGCCTGCTGTCTTTTTTCAATCAGCTCCAGCACAGCGTCGTCAGTTACGGTCAAACCCACAACGGCTTCAACCGGTTTGCCCTGATCGTCCGTAGTGAGTATGTCCACGCTGATGTCTGTACCCGGCACATAGGGGCCATCAGACAATTGTAACTCGACATTCAAACCAAAGCGGGGCTGCCGGAAAATAAGCCTCTCAGCCAGTGGCCGCCCGTTTCTGTCCCAGGCCGTAACGATTAAAACGCCCTCAGCATCCCTGGCGTCCAGGGTCACCAGCCCGGTTATATTATCCTGACTATCGAGCAACGCTTCTCGCTTGTGCAGGGTCAACCGGACCGGTGACTCCTGCGTGGCCGTCGCCACTGAGATTTCTATAGAATTATCAAAAGCAAAAGCTGGGCGACTACTGGTGATCACTGTGCCCGTGTTTTGAACTGAGGGTAATTCGGCGGGGTGAGTAATACCGGAAGGCGCTGTAAAAACGGCCGCATAACGCTTGCCTTTTTCCGGTGTTATAACAAACAGCCCACGCCCCTCATGCTCTGATTCAAACTCAGCCAGAGTGGTGTTGCCGGGTATTCCTCCGTCAATTTCTACTATTTTCCCCTGTACATCTGCCGGTTTTCCATTGGCGAGCAGTGCCTGAAAATAAACCCGGCTTTTCAAACCAGCCACCAGTTCACCGCTCTCCGGATAAAACGAAATATCCAGTTTCCGCAGCAATACCGGCAAACTTTTACTCGCCGTTTCCACCACGCCACCATCTTCAATCACAAAAGACAAACTGCCTTCACCTGCACTAATTTGTTCAGGCAGATTAAAGGCCGTTTCAACTATACCGCTACCCATTATCTTAAGATCGGTTGCCCTGTATATTTCCCTACCATCCAGCCGTGCTATTGCGGTGACAGATGCTTTCAGAGGGACTCCACCTTCAGCACGTTCAACCGAGACACTGGCTTTAACCAGATCGCCGGGACCATAACCATCACGCGTGAACTGTATCTGCGTTTTGATACGAGGAGCGCGAAAGGCACGAATATCAAAAGCCCGCTCAGTTTCAGGCACACCCAAAGTTGAACTGCTTACCTTCGCCGTATACTCGCCACCAGCGATACCCGCCGGCACCACCCATTGGTAGCCAAAAGCACTGTCGGTACTATTCGAATGCCCTTCGTGCACAACATCACCCTTCGGGCCGGTGATCTTCACCTGAATCGAGTTTCCGCGCTCTGCAAGCGGTGTGTTATCGATAGCACTTAAAATAACCGTGCGCAGATAGACACTCTCACCCTCACGATAAACGGGTTTATCGGTGCTGACATAAGCCAGATATCGCTCAATCCCTCCGAGTTCATCAGGCTCTACCACAGCGGGCGCATTCGCAGCACGGCCGAGTGTGGCACTTAGCAGGATGATCGCCAGGGCGATCCGGACATAAGGCACTAAACGTAGTTTTAAAATCATATTCGTATCAGCCATTAAGTAAAGGGCAGCGCAGCAGGGATTACCTGCGATGGATACTAATTAAACGCACAAGACCGGAAAACGGGGTTACGAAATAGCCGATTATAGAATATTTTGTGAATCCGTTCAGACGCAGCCACTACACGATTTCACAATAAACTGCGTACAACACCATTTACAACTGTCTGGGGGCAAAGCTAATAATAGCCATACCGGCAAGTGCTACCGTAGCCCCGACAATATCCCAGGTAGTCGGCTTAACACCATCAACTCCCCATAACCATAGAATCGCAACAAAAACGTAGACTCCACCGTACGCCGCATAGACCCTGCCAGCAGCTGTCGGGTGGAGAGACAGCAACCAGACAAACAGCGCGAGACTGAGTGCTGCGGGCACAAGGAGCAGGATACTTTTATCGTGCTTGAGCCAAAGGTACGGCAAATAGCAGCCTGCTATTTCAGCAATCGCCGTAATAACAAAAAGAGTAACCGTTTTTAACTCGAACATGGATTTTCACCGAATGCCTGCTTTTCGTGCCATACAAAAGAAAGGTAACTGAACAGCATAGCGGGTGTAATTGCACTTTATGCATGGAATATCAATTTGAATTATAATCCATACACAACTATCCAGCGACAGCTAAACCAAAACTACCGGAACTTGCCAGCTATTCTCCGCAGACCGTGGGGCTTTACAAATCCGAATTATCTGGCAACTATCGGCAGGATTCAGCCATAACCCGACGCTGAATAGAGAATAAAAAATGGCTTACCAATTACAAATTTCCCCGCACCCATCGGAGCTCCGCGCACAATATCTAGACTCGCTATCAGAGCCGCAGGAGTTCTTTGTTGAGGCACTTGTATCAGGTGGTACGACACTAACATATGGTGGTTTCGCGTATGCCGTTGTAGCCGGTGACATGCTTGTTGAAATCTATACAACCCCTGCACATACACACAATTTGGTAGAGCTTTTTCAGCTTGTAATTGATAAGCATTCAATTAATACCGTGCTATGCAAGTCCTATGACACCCAGCTTCTCTACGCTGCATTGTCCAAAGAAGCAAAAGTAGCGACAGCAGGATACCTATTCAGACGAATCCTGGATGTTCCACATGAACGAACAGCAGCGGGCGTGTGTTTTCGCGCTGCCGAACACAAGGACATAGAGGCTGTAATGCAAATCAACGATGATTTCTTTGAAAGCATCGAAGAAGTTAGTGATTATCGCACCAATGGCGGACTCTTTGTACTTGAAACGAATCAGGGTATTGTCGGGTGCGGGACTGGTAAAGCTGTAGTTCCAGGGAGGGATGATATAGATATTGGTATGTTAGTGGCGAAAACACACCGAAATCGCGGGCTTGGGCGGTATATTGCGAGTTGTCTGAAAGATCACTTTTTACGGCATGGTCTGAGACCAATTTGTGGATGTGGGGCGAGCAATCATGCGTCAAAGCGAGCCTTGGAAAAAGCTGGATTTGCTTGCGATCACAGGTTGTTGTCAATTTCGTACTAATCGGCGACAGTCTGCATTGGGCAAACATTTGCCGGAGATCGTTACTTAAAAAAACGGTATAACTTCTCACAATCATGCTCTAATGTTGCAATCCATTGGGGCTATTGACAAGTTCTTGTTTTTGCGGGATTGTCCATATTCCGGCGACACGAATTCGCCGCTTGACCTGGATGCTGTGCTCAATGGAGAGACGCTATGACGATAACAAAACATTTTAGTTTGAGCGTGCCTGACGTTAGAGAAGCTATACGCCAACGGCGTTTTAGGCGGAGTATCATACTATGAACACTACCTCGCGTTCGGGTGCCTATCCCATCGAAAACGTCGACGCCAGCGAACTGGAACGTCTGCGCCTTCAACATGAAGCGTGGGCCTCGGACACTACCGTTCTGCTGGATGAAATCGGTGTCGGGGCGGGGTGGAAATGTCTCGATCTCGGTTGTGGTCCCTTTGGCCTAACCCGCGTGCTGGCCGATGCGGTCGGTCCGACCGGCGACGTTATCGGGCTTGAGTACAATGACGCCTTTGTTGCCGAAGCCCGCTCGGGCGCCCCCGCGCACGTCAAAATCGTGCAAGGTGATGCCTATGACACCAGCCTGCCAGGTGGCTCCTTCGACCTGGTGCACATGCGGTTCCTGGCCTCGGTGGCCGGTGATGCCGACCGGTTGCTGGCCGAGGCGATCCGGTTAGTTCGTCCTGGCGGCGTTTTGGCCTGTCAGGAAGCCACTACCGAAACCATCCGCAGCGTTCCGTCCGATCCTGCGTTCGACCGGTTGACCCAGGCGCTGGTCTCGCTGTTCCCGGATCTGCTTGTGAAGACTCCGACCGCACACCACATCTACACGATTCTGCATGACGCCGGGTTTGAGAATGTCGGCCATCGCACAGCAACCGTCAGCGTGCGCAGCGGCGAGCCGTGGCATGACTATATACCGTCCTGCATCCTCTCAGCGCGCAGCACGCTGGTAGAGCGCGGAATTTTCACCGATGCCGAACTAGACGAGGCAGTCGCCGACTGCCGGGCATTTCTGTCGCAACCGGGCAGCCTGTTCGTCTCGCCGCAACTGGTTCAGGTCTGGGGCAGAAAGCCGGGCTGAGCGGACGGCGGTTTCGCGTCGAATGTCGGCTCCATTCGATAGATGAACACGATACATAAGCAAACTGATCGATAGTCTGCTTTAGTCAATTCTGCTTCAAGCAGAAATCACCCTGGTGTAGCATCAAATTTCGAGTTCAGAAGCTTATAGAGCGGTATAAAAGGCTCTGCACGGAGTTTTTACTGGATTGAGCCTGGTCATTCTAAGTGATATTCAGGAAAAACGAGTACAGCGCCTTAGATGCTGCTATAGAAGAAGCGCAGCGGCTGTGAACCGGAATTTTATGCAACACCAGGGTATATACGTCGGTTGTTGAAGTGTCGCTGAGGTTCAGACCTGAAGGCCCAATCAAGTGGCGTATCCCATTGTTCAACTGATGCACCGTAAGCCTCAAGCATCCAGCCTGACATCTTTTGCCCAGCTTCAAGCAATAGCACTTTAGTATCCAGATCAGCTGAAAGCCTGTTAGCCAAAATACATCCGGCAGTTCCAGCACCACAAATCACATAGTCAAAACCATCCATCGCCTGACCTTCTTAGTTGATTATTAACCGTGTTATACCCTCGTCCATTGGGCATTTCAAACCAGTTGGTTGTTAGCTCATTTGATCCTCAGCTATCTACGATCAAAAGCTGTCGACGACAGTCTCATTTACACGACAGGAAAGAGAACACATCTGCGGAAGATCGTTAATTTAAATGGCTGGTTAGTCCTCGAGATGAGTTATTGACTGTTGTAACCAACTTTATTTCGCAAACTGTTCCCGGATTATTTTGCTGCAAGTTGGTGATGGAAATCGAATTAAATTGGGATGAATATTCTGGTTTCGGTACACGAAGGGCATCACTCATAGAGACCAAAAAACTGAAGGGTGGAACGTGTCAAGGAGGAGTCCCGAGCTAGCGAGGGAAGCTCCTTGATGCGGTCCAACCGAAAGTTATGATGGTCTCTATGAGTGATGGCCTGGCAAGTCAAATTAGGTTGGATTAGTTCGGAACAATCCTATCCCAGCGAAATTTGAGAAACCGTTGCAGAATAGCGTTGGATACAACATATTGACTATTCTATTGAATCCGGCACCCATCGACAGGAAATGGCCAATACCCGTCCTTTGGACCACCATCGGAAATGACCGGTCTCTGCAAGAAAACGAAATGGCTAGCAATTCACTTGTCTATTGATGACCCTAGATTGACTCAATTTTATTTATAAGCTCCTTACGGGCAGCCTGAAGAGCACGAAGCTGAGAGTCGATATCGGCGACCCTTTTATTGAGAATGGCCTTTCTCTGCTCAATTGATAGTTCGTTGCTAATCAACGCATCCAATATTTCCCTGCCTTCCGAGAGCTTGAAACCGAACTTTTTTCCATTCTTAATTATTTCAATCCTCTGTATTACGTCTTCACCAAACTCGCGATAGGTACGCGAGCCAGCTGTTCGGGGCGTGGAAGAAATTAACCCCATCGCTTCGTAATGTCTGATAGCTCCTTTAGTCATGCCTGTTCGCTGACAAAGTTCTCCGATTAGCATGAGTGATTATTCTCCTTGACCATG
>MDLA01000164.1 GCA_001730015.1 Chromatiales bacterium (ex Bugula neritina AB1)
TGTTGCCGGAATACTATCAGCTGCGAGGCTGGACAGCGGATGGTCAGCTGACTGAAGAGACGCGCAGCAAGTTTGGTCTCCCTTCCTAAGCCAAAGGTCGGGTACATTGCAGATTTATCTATAAGCTGTTCGTGAGCGGTAACGAGGTGTTACCGCTTCATTCAAGACTTTTCGATCGAATTGCGGCTGTAAAATAAAAGCGTGGAGAGCTCAATGATTTATCTGGTTGTGGGTGCCGGACCTGCCGGAGTAGTGGCTGCGGAACATTTGCGTAAGCTTGACCCGTTAGCGAACATCACAATTGTCGGTTCTGAACCAGAGCCACCCTATTCCCGAATGGCTATCCCCTATTTTTTAACCGATAAAATTGATGAGCGCGGTACGTATCTGCGTAAAACAGCAGAGCACTACCAGTCACTTGACATTAACGTTGTAAACAAACGTGTAGATTCAATCGATACTGATTTAAATCGGGTAATAACAGAAGACGGTGAAGCCTTTCGATACGATAAATTGCTTCTCGCAACGGGCGCAAGTCCTTCTGTACCTCCAGTACCGGGTATCGATCTTCCCGGTGTACATAATTGCTGGACTCTCAAGGACGCCAGAGAGATTGTCCGTCTCGCCGCACCGGGCGCAAGTGTCGTGCTGATGGGGGCCGGGTTTATCGGATGTATTATTCTGGAATCGCTGGCCTTGCGCGATGTCAGTCTTACGGTTGTGGAAATGGAGAATCGCATGGTCCCCAGAATGATGAATGATATTTCGGGAAATATGATCAAGCGATGGTGTGAAGAAAAAGGCGTGGCCGTTAATACATCAACTCGAGCCGAATCTATTGAGCAGATAAACGATGGCAAATTGCGTGTAAATTTGAGTAATGGCAGCGCGGTGGACGCAGATCTGGTAATCAGTGCAACCGGTGTAAAATCCAATATGCAATTTGCTGTCGATAGTGGTCTGAAGGCCGATCAGGGTATTCTCGTAAATGAGTACCTGCAAACCAGCAATGAAGATATTTATGCAGCTGGTGATGTTTGCCAAGGTAAAGATTTTTCCACAGGCGAGTATTCAGTGCAGGCTATCCAGCCGACAGCGGTTGAACATGCCAAATTTGCTGCTGGAAATATGGTTCGAGGTCACCGGTCCGAACATGCAGGCAACGTTAACATGAACGTGCTCGACACCATTGGGCTCGTTTCAGCGTCATTTGGATCATGGATGGGCGTCGAAGGCGGGGAGTCAGCGGAACTTGTTAATGAAAAAGAGTACAAATATTTAAATTTGCAGTTCAAAGACGATGTGCTTGTCGGAGCCAGTAGTCTGGGCCTGACACAGCATGTCGGGGTTCTGCGCGGCTTGATTCAATCCCAGACTCGATTGGGTGTTTGGAAGGACAGATTAATGAAGGATCCGATGAAAATTATGGAGGCGTACTTGTCTAGTGCTCAGTCTCAGGTAACACCGGCATAGAATGAGGATAACCTTTAAATTATATGCAACTCTCCAGGGCTTGCTGCCACCGGAAGCTGTTGATAATGCAATAGATATTGATGTCGATGAAAATGCCACCCTGAACGATATAGTCGATCTGTTCAAAGTTCCCCGGAAGAGCGCGCATTTAGTGTTGATTAACGGCGTTTACTTTGCCCACGATGATCGTGATACCCCGGGAACGCTATCTGCGGGCGATGTGCTTGCTATCTGGCCGCCGGTGGCCGGAGGATAGCTGCTTTGGATAATTCGACTTGAGCGCGGTAACTTTTACGCGTGAAATGGGGTTCACACGAGCAGAATTTGAACGGATTTTCCCTGCGGCTATTGGGAATCGCTCATTTACCGTGAACGGCTCTGTTATTGAGTCGGCCGTCAATAGTGGCACTATGCGATTAAATCTCAGCGAGCAAAAATATCGGAAAATCGCGTCAATTTCATTGCCTTTTCTCGAAATTACCTTCTCGTTTGAAGGATTGGTCGAAAACGAGATCACTGAATTTATGCGATTTTTTGATTTACGTTACCAGCGTGGTGGTGGTTAACACATTTCATCGCTGAACACTGGCAAAATCAACTTATGAAATCGTCTATCACTACAGAAAAATCTGGAAATAAGCTCATGGACCGTAACGACGCCCCGACCGTGGCTAGCGACGCACTGGGCAGAAATATTCATGATCTTCGTATTTCAGTAACTGATCGCTGCAATTTTCGCTGCGTTTACTGCATGCCCAAAGAAGTATTCGGGCGAGGCTACCGTTTCCTGCAAAAAAAGGAATTACTTTCTTTTGAGGAAATCGAGCGGATTGTGCGGGTTTTTGCCAGGCTCGGCGTGCGAAAAATCCGTCTCACCGGTGGTGAGCCTCTGGTTCGCAGTGAGCTGGAATTGTTGATAGAAAAAATTGCTGCTGTTGATTCGATACACGATATCAGTCTGACAACAAATGCAGCGTTGCTTTCGCCAAAGCGCGCGCGAAGTTTGCGCTCTGCAGGGCTTTCCCGGGTTAACGTCAGTCTAGATGCACTGGATGATGAAACATTCAAGGCCGTCAATGACGTAGGGGTATCTGTGCAAAAGGTACTTGATGGAATTTCTGCCGCCGCCGATGCCGGATTCGATTCGGTGAAAGTGAATATGGTGGTTAAGCGTGGCATGAATGAGCACAGTATTGTGCCAATGGCCAGATACTTTCACGGAACCGGGCAAATTCTGCGTTTTATCGAATTTATGGACGTTGGTAATACCAATCGATGGCACAACGATGCGGTTATAACCGGTGCTGAAATAGTCGATAGTATCAGTGCTGAGTTGCCACTCGAATCGATTGAACCCAACTATAAAGGTGAAGTTGCGCAGCGATGGCGCTACCAGGATGGTGGAGGCGAAATCGGCGTGATTTCTTCGGTATCCCAGCCTTTTTGTGGTGACTGTAGCCGCGTCAGATTGTCCGCTGTCGGCAAGCTTTATACGTGTCTTTTTGCTGCGAATGGTTTCAACCTGCTGGAATTTATCAGAGAAGGGAAATCTGATGCAGAGATTGAACTGAAGCTGAGAAGTTTATGGTCACGACGTCGTGATCGCTACTCGGAAACTCGAACGGTCGAATCGGTGTTACTGCCAAAAGTTGAGATGTCGCACATTGGTGGGTAAAACTGTTGTTGCGCAGCCAGCGCAGCTGCCTGGGTCGATATCTGAAATCCGCGTCACTACTATACCCGCTGGCTTACGGGAATTGGGTGTGATCGGGATCGCAAGTAATATTTCCGGCACACTACCCGGGCAGCTATTTAGTTGTCCATATGCGAGCAAGTAATGGCAGCAGACGATTATAGTGCTGAATTTGCGGCCGCCCTTGGCTGTTACAATGCAATGGCAACAACGAAAAAACGTCACTTCGATTATCTGCAGAGACTGGAATCCAGGAAAAAGAAATTTAACGTAGATCCGACTGAATCCGAGAACCATAAGCTAACGGTTCTCCTGACTAATCACAGTGAAGAAGTTCAAGCGTTCAAAAAAGCTTGTGAACAATTGAAACATCAAAATGAATTCGCGCATACCGCGCTTTTCGAGTACATAGCCGGTCTGAATAATGCGCCTGATAACGGGTAGCTGGCATACCGGACACTGACACCGTCAGAGCTTTCATAACAATGAGGTAAGTCTGTGTCGGCCTCAAGTGGCGTATTATCCTTCCTCCTGCCTTTCGGACCAGATCAAATCGAAGTGCTGAAATTTACATGGCAGTAAAACGGTGAATCACCCTTCGTTTCCGTGGTGAGATGCCGATCAAAGGTACACATGTGGCAATGTCGGCCGAAATACTCAGGGTGCAAGGATTTTCAATGTACGGTGCAAACGGGTGTTGCTGCCAGTTTGTGCGTGCGTAACGTGCCGTCAACGCCGGTAATCGAACCTGACGGAGATAGATCCGTTCACTTGTCGGGAGGTTTTCATGTGATGAACATCCTGCCATTCAAACCAGTCGTAAGATTGATAGGAACCATCAACGAGAGGCGATGAATTTCAGTCTGCAGTCAGTAAGATATAAGTAAACTGCGTGTTTATTCACCGTTTAAAGGTAGCTATAAACTTATGAATTCATATAAAAATATAATAGTAAAACTACTTTTGCTGTATTTGGTTTCACTGTTCCCGGTCGGTCAGGTTCTGGCGCAGGATTCCTATACTCTGAGCCCCGGTGATGAAGTATCGATTATTGTCTTTGGTGAGGCGGACCTCACTATGGACATTAAACTTGACGAAAACGGCAGGTTGAATTATCCGTTGCTGGGAGCAGTGCGTGCCGGTGGTTTGACTGTCGCAGAACTTGAAAAGACGATTACCAATGAATTAAGTGGTACTTACCTTATAGATCCTGATGTGAGGGTAACGGTCGCGCAGTACCGACAGGTCTACATTAGTGGTGAAGTCAGTGCGCCGGGCGGTTATGACTATAAACCGGGTCTGACTCTTAATAAGGCGATTGCACTGGCCGGTGGTTTTGGCGCAAAGGCGTCCAGAGAACGCATTACACTGACAAGAGTTATCAATGGAGTATCCCGGCAGTATAATATGCGACTGGCCGATGCGGTGTTACCTGGAGATATCATCTCTGTTGCTGAGTATTTGCAGGTTTTTGTAAATGGCGAAGTTCAACGCCCGGGCGACTACCCTTACCAGACCGGCCTTACACTGGAAAAGACCATTGCACTGGCTGGTGGTTTTACCGGCAGGGCGTCAAAAAAGAGAATTAGGGTTTCCCGCGAAGTTGATGGACAGCAGCAAGAGGGAAAAATCAGATTGCGTGATCCGGTTTACCCGGGAGATATAATTTCCGTGCCGGAAGGCTTTTTCTAAGCGAGCTAGTATATATGAAATCTCTTCATCCGCTTGACAACACGTTAACTGAATTCAGAAAAGATGAAATCAGTTTTAACTTCGAACGGTACTTTCAAACTATATTCGATAACAAATGGCGTATCGGGCTGTTTGTTTTGACTGTATTGATTGCCTCCTATTTTATTGTTAACAGCCTTACACCTCAATATAAAGCCACAGCGACTGTTCAGATTGAGAAGAAGGATTCTCAAGTGGTTCCGGTAGATGCATTGTATGGGTTGGATAACCAGAGCGATGAATATCTGACTACGGAATTTGAGGTGCTCCGATCTCGTCCACTGGCGGAAAAGGTTGTGAATAAACTGGACCTCACGTCACACCCAGCGTTTGCTGAAACCTCCGGTATTGGATCATCCGTTCCGGGTGTGGATGCACTGAAAGGTAGCCTGCTTTCTCTGCTGGGTATGTCAGACGCAGATTCGACAGCAGTACCCGAAGTGGAAAGTGAATTGGCCCGTCGTGAACTCATCAAAGACTATAGCAAACGTTTAAGTGTTTTCCCTTTGCGTAAGACTCAGCTTGTAGAAATAAGCTTTGAAGCGCCTACTCCAGTGCTGGCTAGGGATATCGCTAATGAGCACGCGGCAGCCTACATTGAAGCAGATCTTGAAGCGCGATTAGAGCGTACTAAAACTGCTGCATCCTGGCTTGCCGGGCAGGTCGAAGGGCTACAGGCGGATCTGACACGTGCCGAACAACAGCTTGCCGACTATGTTGAGCAGGAAGGCGTTTTTGATATTGATGATATTCAGACTGTTAATGCACTCGAACTGAAAGAACTAAAAACTAATCTTGTTCAGGCAAGTGCGAAACTCGGGGAGGCGTCAATTAGACGCGACCAGGTCGCGTCGGCGAAGCGTAGTGGAACGACTGAATCGCTGCCTTCTGTACAATCAGATAGCGTCGCGCAGAAACTGCGGCTGGACGTAGTCACTGCCGAAACAAAACGGGCTGAAACTGCAAAGCGCTATGGTCCGCAGCACCCCAGAATGCTCTCCGCCACGTCTGATGTTAACAACGCACGATCGGCGCTGCGTGCACAGATTAGCAAAATTACTGAGAGAGTAGAGTTTGAATACAACTCGGCGTTGGCTGAAGAGGAAGATATCAAGCGAAGAATTACACTGGCAGAGCAACGTTTCTTCTCCACCAATACCAAGGGCGCCAAGTATCGCGAACTACAGCGGGAAGTTGAATCGAATCAACGATTATTTGATCTGTTTTATAACCGTACAAAAGAGACGACAGAAACCATTGATCTCCAAAGTGCACATGCTCGAATTTTGACGCCGGCGGAAGATCCGCTGGAGCCGTCCAAGCCTAAAAAACCGATTTTATTCCTGCTGGCTGCGCTGGGCAGCCTGTTTCTCTCTGTGTTCTATTACATCATGCGTGAATTGTTCAACACAGGTATTCGTGATGGAGAAGACGTTGACCAGCGAATAGGACTGCCACTGTTGGGCTCGTTGCCGAGTATCAAGAAAGGACTGCTGCGACCGGTTGTACTTAATGGACAGGAAGAAAACGACCGGTCTAAGGAAGGGGCTATTTTCAAGGAGGCGGTAAATACTGTTCGTACTGGTTTGATGCTGGATCGGGTAGATCGTCCCCACAAAACTATTATGGTGACATCCACAATAGCAGGTGAAGGGAAGTCCACTATAGCCGGCCATCTTGCTTACAGCTATGCGAATGTGGGACGAACCTTGTTGATTGATTGCGATTTGCGTACCCGTGGTGTCAGTAATATGTTCGGAGTGAACAAGACTGATATGGGACTGCGCGAAGTACTGTCCGCCGAGGCTCTGCTAGAGCAAAGTGTAATTGGTATAGACAATAACCTCGATCTGCTGTGTGCGAACTTTACGCCACTAAATCCGCTGAAGTTAATTAGTTCGCCGCGTTTTCAATCTCATATAAAAGAGGCTGCAAAAAAGTATAACTATGTAATTCTGGATGCGCCTCCGGTGTTACCAGTAAGTGATCCTCTGGTGCTTGCCGGATATGTTGATGCGGTTATCTATGCAATACGGGCGCGGTCCACGCCGTATCAGCACATTAGCCGCTGCATGCAGTCGTTGCAGCGAGTAGAGGCGCCAGTCGCAGGTGTTGTGCTGAATCAGTTGGAAATGGGTGGAACGTACTATTCTTACTATAGCTATGGCAATGCCTGAGTTTTCGATAAAATTCGGAAGACTAGCGGGTTAACGTGAAACTTTCGCACAGCAACGGCCCCCTGCGTCTGCCCACAGCAGTACTAGGCAGATTTTTGCAGGGATTGCCTATATTTCTGTTGCTCGCCTGGACTACCAAAGCGTTTAGTCCCGACCTGCGTTCTAAATCGGGGCTAATGGCTCGCGATCTGGAAATGCGTCTGGAGATTGTGAGTTCCGGTGCTGCCTTGTGGAAGCAACTGCTACTGCCGTTGTTCACAGTGGCTTGCCTGATGTACATAATCAGGTCACGACATCTGTTGCGAATGTACATGAGTGTACTTTTCCCTGTAATGCTGCTCGGTGCATTTATATTGATGTCGGTATTCTGGTCGGATTCACCAGACGACACGCTCAGACGGGCAATACGGCAGATTTTCCTGTTTAGTGCTGTGGCAGGCGCTGTGGTCATTGGTCGGTCCCAGAATCTTTTTGTTACTTATCTACAGGTGTTCTCGGTTGTCCTGCTGTTGTATGAGGCAATGTTTCTACTTGTTCCGTGGATTTCCTTTGATCCGTACAATAATTTCACTGGTCTTCATCCTGCTAAAAATGAGTTTGGTGGTATTGCTGGCGCATTCCTGTTGATAGCAGTTTGCGTTTACCGGTACTACGCGGAAACGATAAAAGAAAAGCGTACGGCTTTGTTTTGCATCGTGGGCTGGTCGATTCTGCTGCTGATGAGCGGATCTAAAACGCCGATGGGTTTCGTTGTAATTTTGCTGCCGGTTCTCCTGATTTCACAATATCTGCTCCGCCAGGTAGCAATTGGTGTGATCATAATATGGTTATGCATTATCGTATTCATACCTATGGCTCTTCTGGGTTTCGGAGAAGCGCCGATTGATTTTTATCGCGAGTTGTTGCCTGAAGAAGCACTGACTGGTCGAACG
This sequence comes from Chromatiales bacterium (ex Bugula neritina AB1), assembly GCA_001730015.1. Classification (GTDB taxonomy): domain Bacteria; phylum Pseudomonadota; class Gammaproteobacteria; order Granulosicoccales; family Granulosicoccaceae. The sequence goes on from MDLA01000164.1 coordinate 8,007, forward strand.
GGTATCTGGTATCACCTTCTTGCTGATCTCAAGAAAAGCTGGATGTTCGGAACCGCCTACGGAGCATACTGGGGCGTCGGGGATGTGCCGGAAGCACTCGATATTAAATGGAGTTACTACCAGCTGCTGCATACCGCACATAGTGGTTTTGTCGACCTGTGTATGGAGCTTGGTGTACTGCCGACAGTATTCTGGCTGGCTATGTTCTGGATATTTATAGTTGTGACACGAAATGCATCTGACCCGATATCGGTTACCCTTATTGCCTATGGGATGCTACACAATTGTCTGGAAACATCGTTTTTACACGGACTGCACTTTGTCTGGGTGATGATGATCGCTGCGATAATGAACATTATGTATACCCACGTACGCAAACCCAATCTGGACGCCCAGTTCCGGAAGATTAGAAAGGCGGGAATGCCGCCGTCATCTGCGCCGTCGGCAATGGCAGGGTAGTCAGGAGTGAAGAAAGGATCTGAACAGGCGCCGGTTCTGGTTATCGCTTCATCAGGAGGTCATTTAACTCAGGCGATGTGTGCAATCAGTTTGGTTGAGCGGGAACTTGTACTTGTCAGTAACAAGAATATGCTCGTCGATAGTCCTTTCTCGCGAATATATACAATAAGCGATACGCAGCGTAACCCTTTTATTCACCTATACAATTTATTTCACGCAATGAAAATAGTTGTCAGTGAACGCCCCGTTGCCATATTCAGTACGGGCGGGCCGATTTGTCTGCCGTTCGCTTTGCTGTCTAAATTAGCTGGTATCCGTTTTGTTTATCTCGATACCATGTCGAGAGTTACCGAGCTATCAAATTCAGGAAAAATAATCCGGAAGTTCCGGCTATACGATTCTTTTTTATGTCAGTGGGAAGCGGTAGCAGACCAGCATAGTGGAGCGGAATACCATGGGAAAGCCTTTGATCTTGGTGACCATGGGTACTAATGATTACCCTTTCACCCGACTTTATAATTATATAAAAAACGATCCTTTATACACTAGCAGTAGATGTGACTGGTTTGTCCAAACCGGCTCTTGTATCGTCGAGGAGAAACCGGCCTCGGGAGTGGTGGAAAAAATAATTCCCAGACCGGATATGGAGGATCTTGTTCGCCGGAGTTCACTGGTGATTAGTCATTGCGGTATTGGTAGTCTTAACCTCATGCTGCAGTATCGCAAACGGGTTATATTTGTACCCAGGGTGGCTCGATTTGGTGAATTCTCTGATGATCACCAGCTGCAAATCGCGGCGGAAATCGGTAACAACCGGATGCAGGTGGTCTACCCTGACGAGGAATTTCCAGCGTTGGTCTATGATCAGATAGCAGCTGAGAGCTTGTTGGATGAACCGATCGATATTACGAACTATGAGCTTGCTAGAATCATCAATTTCAAGCTAACGGGGTAATGGCAATGTTAATATCAGTTTGTCTTTGTACCTACAAGCGTCCGGCGTTACAAAAAACACTTGTCAGTTTGCAGGAGCAGAACCTGCCTGATCACTGCAGTCTTGAAATTGTAGTGGTAGATAACGATATAGATCAATCGGGCCGTGCAATTTGCGAAAACTTCAAAGACAGCAAGAACACGGTGCGTTATTCAGTCAATGGCGAACGTAATCTTTCGTCTGTTAGGAATAGCACGCTTGAAAATGCAGAAGGCGAGCTACTGGCTTTCATTGATGATGATGAATGGGCGGATCCAGACTGGATAAAGTCTCTTTATCTTGCGATGCAGCGATACGGCGCAGACGCCGTTTTCGGCCGGGTTAATGTGTTGTATCCCGACACTGCGCCTGAATGGATTATTGATGGTGATTTGTTTCGCAAGGATATACAAAAAACCGGGGCTCTCCTAACCAAAGGTGCGACCTCCAATGCGTTAATGAAATCTATCTGGGTAAAGCATAATGGATTTCGGTTTGATACACGGTTTGGAAAATCGGGCGGTGAAGATACCGATTTTTTCCATCGTATGTATCAGCAGGGAGCAAAGCTGGTTTTTGAAAATCAGGCGATTGTGTCTGAAATAGTTGAATCACATCGTTTGAATACTGATTATCTGGTGAAACAGAATATCCGTATCGGACAGACGCACTGGAACTATCTGTGGTCAAAGCAACGAGGTTTGGCATTTATCAAAACCGGCTGCTTTGTCCTTGCTCAAATAGTGGGGGCCGGATTGTTTGCTCTCGGCAATCTGCCATTTGGAAAAAAGCGTTATATGCGCTGGTACCTTTTGCTGGTGCGGAACCTGACGAAAATCAAGACGGCTGTAGCAGGGGGTAATACAGTGGAATTATATGGAAATCATTAGCTGGCAAAAAGACTCCATCCGCAGTAGCTTATTCATTCTCGGATAAACTTCAGGGAGCTTGTCTGAGCTTGGGGGTCGTATCGAGGACGAGAGGTTTTGTGTCAGATATTTCGATCGATTGAAGCGAATAGTAATTCATATTTAACGAAATAGATCGGGATGGCCGGCCAAAAGATTGCGTTTGCAGAAGATCTTCATTCTAAGACAGGCGCCTGGCCCGATCTCTTTTGGGCGCCCGCCATGTGCGCATTACCTGATGTTGCATAAAACTCTGGCCCAGAACCGCTGCGCTGCTTCTATAGCGGTATTTAAAGCGCTGTACTCGTTTTTCCTGAATATCACTTAGAATTGCCAGGCTCAATCCAGTAAAAACTCCGTGCAGTGCCTTTTATGCAGCTCTATAAGCTTTTGAACTCGAAAATTAATGCAACAACAGGGTTAAGAGTCAGGAATCGATTTCCTGGCTTTTCTCCGCATCAAATATATCGCACAGCTTACTCACAACCGCTTTCCAGTCGTATTGAGTTTCCACCAGGGTGCGCCCGGCAGCTTCCATCAGAGCGCGGCGATCGCGATCATTTATCAACTCGGAAACCGCTTCGCAGAATTCTTTCGGGGTATCCCGAAGTAATATATCTTTCCCATCTGTGTGTGATATGCCTTCAGCGCCTACAGTGGTCGAGACAATTGCTTTACCCATAGCCATGCCTTCCAGTATTTTCAACCGTGTCCCGCCACCGACTCGCAGGGGAACAATAACAACTGTTGCTTCTGCGTAGTAGTCGCGCATATCGTCAACAGCACCTGTGACCGTGATTGAACCATCGTCAGCTGCAAGTTGTCGAATTTCGGTTGGTGGGCCTTTGCCGGCGATACAAAGGGTAGCATCGGGTTGTTTTTCTTTTAGAAGAGGCCACACGTTACGGTGGAACCAGATTATTCCTTCGGTATTAGGGTAGTAGCTGATTGTTCCCGTGAACAGAACCACAGGCGGTTTGTTAACAACGGATGGATGAGCAGGTGTACTAACGGGCTTGAAAAACTCGCTATCGACGCCGTTCGGGATAACGTGATAAGCAATTGAAGGGGCTTGCTCTTTTAAAATCTCTGCGTCGCGTGCGGAAGTGGTAAGACAGGAATCGAACTTCAGGCAGTTTTCAATTTCCTGTTTTTTGTACTTCCGGTATTCAGAACTAGCGAGTAGTTTGCGTAAAAAGTTATTTTCAGTTTCATAAGTTCTTTTCATAATCTCGTATTCCACATTATGCTGGTCAACATACATGGGAATCGGGCTATTGAACCGATAATAGCCCATCTGGGAAAACTCAACCATCAGCGTATCATAGCTATGCCTGGTTAGTCTGTCGTCGATTGCTTTTTGCATAGCCGCTGAATAGTACTGCTGGTATTGATACGGTTTGCTTGAGACTAGTGACACCAACTGATAAACGCGTTTAAATTGCTTTTTCTGATTGATTGCAACCGGAACCGTTTGCACTTCAATGTCTTTGTTTTTGAGTATATTAATACCGCTTCGCTGCTCATCATTGTCGGGTTCCATGCATAAGAGAGTAACGCTGTGTCTTGATGCGATATTCACCAGTAGGTGATACACACGGATTAACCCGCCATTGTTTAGCGGATAAGGCAAGTACGGCGTGAGAAATAGTATTTTCATAGGGCGCGCGATTAAAGGGCGTAAGTGTTAATCAGAATTGCTTGAATAGGATTGTCTATTCAGGGTCTGCAGGGCGACCCGCTAATGAATTCTTGAGGACAAGTGCTTTAGATTTTTCAATCACTAAAATTGTATCTGCGCGGAGCGCAGGAATAGAAAAAACGCACAGTAGTAAAAATACCGGAAAAATAAACAGGGTGATAAGCGGGTTGTCTTCTAAGATATAAATTGAAAATACCGACGCGATGCAAATTAAGCAAATAGTTAAAATTGCATTTATAGAAAGTAGGAAGTTGGCTTTTTTAAGCCAGTAGTAGTAGAGAGCATTCATTAGCAATTGAGTTAGTACCAACGCTGAAATTGCTCCCTGATAGCCGTAGTGCTTAAACATATAAAAGCACAGTGAAATATTCACAACACTTGAAACCAGGCTGACTTTCACTGGCAGAAACTTCTCGCCGGCGGCTACTCCGTAGTAACCCATTAGTGTCTGTGTGGAACGTAGTAGCAAGACTGAGAAAAACAGAGCGGCGGCATTTGCGACAGTTATGTACTTGTCAGTAAAGAAAAGTACGATAATATGTTCTTTGAGGATAACAAAGGCGACAATTCCAGAGGTGATTATAAAGGTTACCCATAGCATTGAGCGGTTTGCCAGCTGTGTTGCTCCATTTTCGTTACTATCGGCAAAGTGACTGGTTTGCGTCGGATAATAAACATTTACAAAAGATTCAAACAATCGGGTTCCGGCATCAGCCAGCCGTTCTGCCATGCCGTAGTAGGCCATGGCCAAAGGGCCGCCAAATTCAGCTACTATATATTGTGATACTCGCTCATTTCCCAGGTTGAGCAACGCGTTCAGATAGAGCGGGTAGGCAAATTTGAGTATGTCAATTGTGCTGCTTGCTTTGCTTCTGACGGCTGCCCATATCCTGCTTCTTACACTTGAAGCGCTGTAGAGAATAGAGAGAGCAAATGCGAAAATTTCAATAAGCAGAACTTGCTCGATTGTGACCTGGTCTACGAGTAGCAAAGAGCAGATAAACACTGCTTTTACCAAAGCTGCAAGCACCTGTGCACCGGCATACACTGTGAAATTCTGTTCCGCTTGTAGTAATCGCAGTAGCAGCTCTCTGAAGCTATGCATCCAGTAGAGCGTTAAGGTTAAAAAGGTGATATGCGAAATATCATTGATAAACGATAAATATCCACCGTTCTCAATGAGCACATAGATGAAGGAAATGCTCACACAGGAGAATAATCGAAGTAAAAAGGCGCTACGTAACAGAGAGCTTTTGCCGTCGTCAGTTTGTTCCGGGTATTTTTTTACAAAGGTTAGATCGACACCTAGATCACTCAGCAATTTCAGCAGAAAGGTGACCATAATGGCGATGAAGTACATGCCCATTGTCACTTCGTCCAGCATTCTCGCTAGAAACATTAAAGTGAAAAAATGGCACACCATGGTGACTATTGCACCGGAGAATGTGGCGCCCAATGCCTTAAAGATAACAGCTTACTCCAGAGAAAATCATAGATTAAGTTGACAGCTGAGTTTGAGATCTACCTCGATTGTCAGTAGTTTCAGGGACTTTCGCATTTATGACGCTACAATGTGCGTATGGATTGGAGCGGAGCCCGGCTCATTGCACAAGACTGATGCCTGTCGCTGTAGTAAAAGCAGTCTACTATCGAAAAGCATGCCACCGTCTGTGTTGTCAGAGGGGATAGTTTCTTATGGTTTGAACGATATCCGTAGAAATCGAGCCGGGGCTGCGGGTGGTCAGGCTTGCCAGTTGCTCGTCCATGTAATTTTTTATATTTTGCCTGAATTGCTGAGCGGAAAACGATTCAGCGTGGATGCGAATATCGCGAGTTCTGAAATTGCCCTGCAGCCTTTCAAAACGTGCAACGGCATCAACCAGCGAATCGGTTGTCTGCTCGTTGAAATGCAGCCCGGTAAATTTGTCTAATACCGTTTCCCTTGCGCCTCCTCTGCCAAATGCAATTACGGGTGTACCGCACGCTTGTGCTTCGACGGGTAAAATGCCGAAATCTTCCTGTGCAGCGAAAATAAATGCTCTGGCTCGCTGTAGGTAGTCGATCAGCACAGGTTCGGGCTGATGGCCAATAATTTTAACGTTGTCACCGGCCAGTGCTTTTATTTTTTTGTGTTCCGGCCCATCGCCGATTACCACGAGCTTTTTATCCGGCATGTGCTTGAACGATTCAACGATGAGATCGATTCGCTTATAAGGTACTTGTCTGGATGCAGCCAGATAGAAGTCTTCCTTATTCTGTTTTTCCTGAAACGAATCTATGTCTACAGGGGGGTGGATTACTTTGGAGTCCCGGCGGTAGGTTTTTGAGATTCTTGACCTTATGTAATTCGAGTTGGCGATGAAACAGTCCACGCGATTTGACGAAACAACATCCCATATTCGCAGCCGGAACAAAACATAACGGACCAGCACCGACCGGATACCTCTATTAAGGCCAGTCTGAGCCAGGTATTGCTCCTGCAGGTCCCAGGCATAACGCATGGGAGAATGGCAATAGCACACGTGAAGCTGATCCGGTGATGTGATAATGCCCTTGGCGACGGCAGAACTGGAGGAGATCACCAGATCGTACTGATTGAGATCAAACTGTTCGATGGCGAACGGAAATAAAGGCAACAGGTTTCGGTAGTAGCGCTTCGCGAATGGAATTTTCTGCAACAGGCTGGTGGTAACCGTCACATTTTTTAGGAACGGAGCGTCGTCTCTGGAAACAAAATCGAATAGGGTGAAGACATCAGCCTGCGGATAGATGACAAGCAGTTGCTCAAGCACTCGTTCCGCACCACCAACCAAGGGCAGCCAATCATGCACGATAGCGACACGCGGCTCTTTTTTACGCGAGTTTATGTTGGTGTTTTGCTGCATTATCGGACGGCGACCAAAAAGACAGGCCGTGCGCATGTGTTCAGCGAGGTCATAACTTGTTCTCAGTGTCCCACATGGAGGTTCTGCCCTGTTTACGAACTAACTGACTGTGCCGATGAACGCAGCGTGGAGGTAGCCCTGGAGTTTGGCCGGAAATAAAGGTTCTATTGAGGATGTGAGATTTTGAGTCCGATAATTGATCGATCAGGTTGAATAATTATGACTATTCAACAGAACCGGTCAGAAAAGCTGGCCAAAATATCACAGCGACATAGATCTTTTAATCACGAACAGAATCAAAGGTGTACTCCAAACTTATCCTTAGTGCTGAGACTGGGGTCTCGGTTACAGCAAATGTACCAAAAACACGACACAGTCGGTAAATACTGTTTACATCATAATGTAACGGCACACTCTGGCTGTTCGCGAATCACTTGACTTTTTTATTTTTAAGACGGGATGTCGCAAACAATTTTAGTCAAAAACACCTCAGATCGCCCACACCACTCTGATGTGTAGAGTTCGTAATAAAATACCGCTGTAGAATATTGTCTTTTAACAAAAAAATGGTGAACTACTGGTAATATGGGCGACCAGTAACGAAGTAAGATCGAGAGACACGCGCTGCATGAAAGAGGTTTTTTTAACAGGTATCACAACCACAGGTACGCCGCATCTTGGTAACTATGCGGGCGCGATAAAACCGGCCATTGAGGCCAGTAGGCGGTCAGACACCGAAAATTTCTATTTTCTGGCCGACCTGCATGCGTTGATTAAAAGCACAGATCCTGTAGCTGTGCAGCAATCCAGACTGGAAATTGCAGCTGCATGGCTGGCACTCGGGCTTGATAGCGATACAGCCGTTTTCTATTGTCAGTCAGATATCCCGGAAATTCCTGCACTCACCTGGTTGTTAACCTGCCAGACATCCAAGGGGCTGATGAATCGAGCACATGCATACAAAGCTGTTGTGCAGGAAAATGAAGATTCCGGTTCAGCTGATCCGGACAAAGGGATAACAATGGGGCTATTCAGCTACCCGGTACTGATGGCCGCCGACATTCTTATGTTCAAAGCGCATAAGGTACCGGTCGGAAAAGATCAGATTCAGCATATTGAGATGGCGCGTGATATCGCTCAACGATTCAATCACCATTATGGTGAGTTTTTTGTCTTGCCGGAAGCCGTGGTTGACGAGTCGGCCTCTGTGTTGGCTGGCCTCGATGGCCGGAAGATGAGTAAGAGCTATAACAACACGATTCCGCTGTTCGCACCCGAAAAGCAATTTCGCAAGCAAATCATGCGGATCAAAACAAATTCACAGGAACCTGGAGAGCCTAAGGAGGCCGATGGCAATACCCTGTTTGAGATCTACCGGGCATTTGCCAGCAAGGAACAGGCTGAGGAGGTTCGATTGCGCTATAACGAGGGAATTGCCTGGGGAGAAATGAAACAATATTTGTTCGAGCATCTAAACTCTATGCTGAGTGAGCCTCGTGAGCGATATCAGGAACTGATAGCTCAACCGGACAAAATCAGCAAGGTGCTGGATTCCGGTGCTGAAAAAGCACGGGAGCAGAGTTCAAAATTTCTCAGGGAGCTATACAGCGCTGTTGGAATATCGGCGTTTCACTAGACAGTATATAAGCAGGCAAAGCCCGGTTGAGCAATATGGCAAACGATGCGATGAGTTCAGAATTTGATGCCGAGCGTTCACGGTCTGATTCCCGGCGCACTCATCGGGAATATTTTGCTGGCTACCGTGAAGACGATTGGAGGAAGTCCGCTCAATCTTCGCCGGTACCCGAATCGCAGGAGCAATCCTGGTTCGCTCGAAAATGGGCGCAATATCGTCCGGTCGGTTGGCTGGAGTGGCTCAAGTACAGTGTGTTGGCGCTGCTGATCGGGCTAATGATTGCAGTGTCTTTCCTGAAACCCATCGATAAATCAGGTGAATCACAGATCGATAGTGCATTAATGCGGGCGGCAATCGGTTTCGGCATAGCGCGCACGTTAAACGGTGTAATTTCGGTGGCGCAAGGTACCGAAGTGGCTGTGCAGCCGGCGGGCGTGGGAGTTAATTTTGCGCCGGGTGAGATACTAGATCCGATAAACGATTTGGTCGAACGTTTTTCCCTCGTGATGCTTGTAGCAACCGGGTCTCTGGCGATGCAGAAAGTGCTGATGGAAATCAGTAGCTGGCAAGGGATCAGCTTTATTCTGGCAGGGGTTGGTATTTTCTGGTTGCTAACGCGGTGGCGCAATGGAAACAGCTCTGGCCTGGCGACATTTGCCAGCCGTGCATTGCTGTTTATGTTACTTGTAAGATTTCTGATTCCTCTCGGGGCAATAGCCAGCGACTGGGTCTACCAGCAGTTTTTGCAACAGCGCTTCGAGGTGTCATCACAACAGCTTGCAAGCGCCAGCGACAAAATTCGCGAAATAAGTAGGCGACAGGCGGAGCCACCAGAGGCCGAATCAATCCGTCAGAAAGCGCGTAACTTTTATAAATCGATGACACACAAGTTCGATTTTGAAGGCATGCTGGAGGAATACAAAGGTGCAGCAGAGAATGTCAGCGAGCATGCAGTGAACCTGATTGTTGTTTTTGTAATGCAGACAATTCTATTTCCACTGATTTTTCTCTTTGTGATTTATCGGCTGTTTCGATCTATCCTGCTGCCAGCTCCTCGTTAATTGCTCTAGGTGGCGGTCCGAGAATGAGGGTCGTAGCGAGGGTGTGAGATTTTGAGTCAGATATTGCGATCGATTTAGGCGAATAGTTATTCATGTTCAACAAAATCGATCGCTATAGCTGGCCAAAAGACCACATCCGCAGTAGATCATTCATTCTCGGACAGCCACCT
>MDLA01000165.1 GCA_001730015.1 Chromatiales bacterium (ex Bugula neritina AB1)
CTTCCATCAGGCTCATTAGGTACTCGAGCCGCTCCGACGCTGCCTCAATCTCTAGAATCTTCTGCTTTTCTTCAATTTTAAGGGACAAATGAGCCGCGACCGTATCGGCCAAACGAGACGGATCTTCTATACCACTAAGGGAATTGAGTATTTCAGGTGCTAACTTTTTGTTCAGCTTTACATACTGATCAAACAAACCGGTTACAGAGCGAACCAGCACCTCCATCTCTTTTTCATCAAACTCACCTGAGTCTTCCAGCACCTCTGCATTGGCGGAAAAAAAACCGGACTCAGATTTACCGATGTTAGTTATTCTGGCGCGTCTGCCCCCTTCAACGAGAACTTTTATTGTGCCGTCCGGCAATTTCAGCAACTGGAGGATATCAGCCAATGTTCCAAAGGCAGAGATATCGTCTTCTTCCGGCTCATCGACATCAGCACGTTTTTGCGCCGCCAATAAAATCTGCTTGTCGCGCCCCATCGCCTCATCAAGAGCCAGTATCGACTTTTCACGACCGACGAACAGAGGGATCACCATATGCGGGTACACCACAACATCACGCAATGGCAGCAACGGTAGGTTTGATTTAAGGATATTTTCAGGAATATCGGAAGTTGGCTTATCGCCCATGCTGCCTCACAAATGTAATCGAACGAAGCGAAATATTTCTGCTTCTAATCGTTAAAGTGTAAGGCCGACACTGGGATTTGCAAGGGTAGGTTTACCTCGCAATGCGACGCTATGATTTTGTTAAATACACGGCCCGCTGGGAATACGGGCCGCAAACGCTATTCGTCAGAGGCAGCTTTACGGAAGCTTTCTGTATTATCTTCACTACCGTCGATGCTTGATTCATTACTGGCAAGCAGTAAATAAGGTTTTGCCTCTCCTCTTACAACCGCCGCATCAACGATGACTTTCTTTACGTCGTCCATTTGAGGTAAGTCGTACATGGTATCGAGCAACACATTCTCAAGAATAGTGCGCAGGCCACGAGCGCCTGTCTTGCGTTCCGTTGCTTTTTCAGCAACAGCAAACAGAGCATCTTCGCGGAATTCTATCTCGACGTTTTCCATACCCAACAGCTTTTCATATTGCTTGGTGATCGCATTCTTGGGTTCTGTAAGAATTCTGACCAATGCTTTCTGATCAAGCTCACGCAGTGTTGCAATAACCGGCAGACGACCAACAAATTCAGGTATAAGCCCGTAACGAACCAGATCATCAGCTTCGACCTTGGCCAGCAACTCACCAAGCTTGGCCTTTTCATCTTTGGTTTTTACTTCAGCGGAGAAACCAATTCCGCCTTTATCTGATCGATCCCGGATTATTTTGTCCAAGCCGGCAAATGCGCCACCAACAATAAACAGAATATTGCGGGTATCAACCTGTAAAAATTCCTGCTGCGGGTGCTTGCGTCCCCCCTGAGGCGGAACCGAGGCAACAGTTCCTTCTATAAGCTTGAGCAAAGCCTGTTGAACACCTTCACCTGAGACATCGCGGGTTATTGAAGGGTTGTCTGCCTTGCGGGAGATTTTGTCGATTTCATCTATGTAGACAATACCACTTTGCGCTTTTTCGACATCGTAGTCGCACTTCTGCAGCAACTTTTGAATGATATTTTCAACGTCTTCACCAACGTAACCAGCCTCAGTCAGGGTGGTCGCGTCAGCCATTGTAAATGGCACGTTCAGAAGTCGAGCGAGTGTTTCTGCCAGCAACGTTTTACCTGAGCCTGTTGGTCCGACAAGCAAGATATTACTTTTTGAAAGCTCAACTTCGTCCTTTACATCACTCTGGTATTGCAACCGTTTGTAATGGTTGTATACAGCGACCGCCAGGATCTTCTTTGCTTCATCCTGGCCAATAACATATTGATCAAGCGTATCTCTTATTTCCTGCGGCTTCAGCAGCTCGCCGGTTGCGCTGGCAGCTTTCTCCTGCATCTCTTCTGTGATGATGTCATTGCAGAGATCGACACATTCATCACAGATAAATACTGACGGCCCAGCGATGAGCTTACGCACCTCATGCTGGCTTTTTCCGCAGAATGAGCAATACAGTAGCTTGCTATCATCCTGACTCTTGTTGTCCCCGTCACTCATATACTCACTTCACCCCGTTGTAGGCACACACCACCTTGCCGTGTTTTTTCCGATATTGCAAGGTGTTCACCACACGAAGACATCGCGTTTCCCAACATTATCGATCAAGGTAATCTTACCCGGCAATCAGCTAACTGATTCTTTGTCGCGATTTTCCACCACACGGTCAATTAAGCCGTAGTCCACAGCGTCTGTAGCTGTCATGAAATTATCGCGGTCAGTGTCTTTCTGGATCAATTCGAGATCCTTGCCAGTATGTTTGGCCAACACATGATTCAAACGTTCCCGAATGGACAATATTTCCTGCGCATGAATTTCGATGTCTGTTGCCTGACCCTGGAATCCGCCCAGCGGCTGGTGGATCATCACTCGGCTATGAGGCAGAGCAAAACGTTTACCTTCCGCACCTCCCGCCAGCAGCACAGCGCCCATACTGGCTGCCTGTCCAACGCATAAGGTTGTCACGTCCGGCTTGATAAATTGCATTGTGTCATAGATCGACATTCCCGCCGTGACGGATCCGCCAGGGCTGTTAATGTAGAGCGAGATATCTTTGTCCGGATTTTCCGATTCGAGGTAAAGCAACTGAGCGACAACTACATTCGCCATGAAATCTTCAACCTGACCGACCAGAAATACCACTCGCTCCTTGAGCATGCGCGAGTAGATATCGTAACGCATTGATCCGCGAGGCGTTACCTCTTCCACAGTCGGGATATAGCCAGTCGCCTGTGGTACGGACAGTTGCGTATTCATCGATGTTATGACCATGAGTTATGTACTCTCATTACTTTGAAATTCAGCGCAAAAAAACTAAAAACAGCGCGAACCCAACGTACGCACTGTGTGCTCAAATCTGTTTCCGTTCCTGAGACCCCGGACGCTCATTAGCCTGTTCAGTCCGTTAACTGCCGTCCGTTGCTTGTTCCGGGTTCATTACTTCTTTAAATTTCATTGGCTTATCAACAATATCTGCTTGATCCAGAACCCAGTCAGTCACCTGCTGTTCCAGCACCAATCCTTCTATGTTTTGTAAATACTCCGGGTTCCCATAGTAGTAATCGACGACTTGCTTGGGATCTTCATACGAAGATGCCAATGATTCGATCGTCGTCTTCACTTTGTCCGGATCCGGCTTGATTTCGTGTTTCTTTATAATCTCAGCAATAAGTAAACCGAGCTTGACTCTTCGTTGTGCATCATCCTGAAAAAGCTCATCCCCGAGAGCGGGGGGCTCTGCCTGCCCCTGCTCCTGCATTCGATCAATTATCTGCTTACGCAAACGCTCCACTTCTTCCTTAATCATGCTTGAAGGCACATCAAACGAGTTTTTCTCAAGCAGCACTTCCATAACCGCTTGCCTGTTTACATTTTCCAGAGACTGGCCCAGTTCTCTTTCCATGTTTTTTAGGATATCGGCACGAAGTGCTTCGACTCCACCCTCTTCGACACCAAACTCCTTAGCAAATTCATCGTTCACCTCTGGTAACTCCGGTGCTTTGACCGCGTGGATAGTAACCTGGAACTCCGCATCCTTTCCCGCCACATCCGCTGAGCGATAATCGTCCGGAAAACTAACTGATACCACCTTGCTATCACCTGGTACCACTCCGAGTAACTGCTCCTCAAAGCCTGGAATCATTGCGCTTGATCCGAGTACCAGCGGTGCTCCCTCTGCTGAACCGCCCGGAAATTCTTCGCCGTCGATGGAACCGACAAAATCCATAGTAACCTGATCTTCATTCTCTGCCGGTCGATCTACGTCAACCCAGCTGACCCGCTGCTTGCGCAGTGTTTCGATCATTTCTTCGAGATCGGAATCATCAACGGTAGAAATAGTTTTCTCAATCGAGGAACCCGCCATATCGGCAAGTTCAATTTCAGGATAAACCTCAAAAACCGCACGATATTCGAAATCATCGCTGCCCTCTTCAGTATCGTTAACTGGTACGATCGAAGGCATACCCGCTGGACGGTACTGCTCTTGAGTCAATGCCTCACGATAGCTCTCGTTGATCACATCGCCCATTACTTCATTTCTAATCTGGGCACCGAAGCGCTTGCGAACCACTTGCAGCGGCACCTTGCCCGGGCGAAACCCATTAATCCTCGCAGTTTTAGCAAGAGACCGCAGTCGCTCCAACACGGCGTCGTCGATACGTGCTGCCGGTACCTGGACTTTGATCTGTCGTTCCAGTCCATTTGCTGACTCTTCAATTACCTGCATGATGACCTCAACCAGCCGTTCTCGGCCGTTTCAATAAAGCGGTTTCTGTTCTCGCCAGTACACGGATGGTATTGGCTATGATCGGTATAACGGAAAATCAACCCCTGGTGGCTGTCCGAGAATGAATGATCTAAAGCGGATGAGATCTTTTGGCCAGCTGGCGCGATCAATTGCATTGAATATGAATAACTATTCGCCTAAATCGATCGTACTATCTGACTCAAAATCTCACATCTACGTTACGCCCTTCATTCTCGGACAGCCGCCCGGGCGATTCTCCGTAAGGATGGTGCGAGAGGGGAGACTCGAACTCCCACGGGTTACCCCACTGGAACCTAAATCCAGCGCGTCTACCAATTCCGCCACACTCGCTTGTTAATCCACCAGTATAAAGTAATCGGAGGTATAGCAGAACTCTCCGGGCGGAAATATTATCGTTCCCGTCGGCTCCGAATTACTCGATGCCCCTAACCCACCGAAAACATACGTTTTGACAAGATAAAAACGGCGTCAAAGGTAAAGTGGGGTGGACGACGGGATTTGAACCCGCGACCACAGGAATCACAATCCTGCGCTCTACCAACTGAGCTACGCCCACCACTGAAACTCTGCTTCGACTGTGCCGATCAATTCCATTACTACCAGCCGAAGAAGACCGGTATTCGCCAGATTCAGCACCAAATCGTCGAATTGGTACGCCCGGCAGGATTCGAACCTGCTACCCTCGGCTTAGAAGGCCGATGCTCTATCCAAATGAGCTACGGGCGCATACCCTACCGGTAACTGGATCAAGTTAGCCCGTTACCGGATCTCGCCGAACTTAATGTTGGTCGGGGCAGCAGGATTCGAACCTGCGACCCTCTGCTCCCAAAGCAGATGCGCTACCAGGCTGCGCTATGCCCCGATATTCTTACTTACTCGATTGACTGGCCCGACTAAGTCTAGTCTTGAGAACTCCGGTTCTCTCAATCGAAGCAGGCGAGTCTACGCTCGACAACGATTGCCGTCAAACCCTTCTTTAATTTCTTTTCAAACAAATTGCTCGATGACTCAGTAAAGAGTAGATCACCCCCTGATATTTATCCAGAATTATCGCCGCCGGCACTACATTTTCATAAGCCCGCCAGAAAGCCCACCAGAAAACGGAGGCCAAATCGATCCCTTGTTACTCCCGCTCCTCCAGCCAGTTCATCTGAATAGATTCAAGAATTTTCTCGTTTGATCGTTCGGGATCATCGGTAAATTCAGGAAGCCTGGTAACCCACGCATGGAGATCGGTAAACCGAATGTACTGAGGATCCACATCCGGATGCACCTCATCTAGAGCAATCGCGATTTCGAGCGTATCGGTCCATTTAAGTTCGTCCATAAGTCATCTCATCTTAGCCTTCAAAAGAAATCAGTAACCTGCTCGTTAATGGTTTTCCGATACCATGTTTATCGTGTACTTGGGAATTTCGATCACCAGATCGGTATCTTCAATTATTGCCTGACAGCTGAGCCGCGAATCCGGATCAACACCCCATGCTTTATCGAGGTAGTCCTCTTCTTTTTCAGTCGCTTCATCAAGCGAATCAATGCCCTCCCGCACAATGACATGGCAAGTGGTGCATGCACAGGATTTTTCACATGCGTGCTCGATATGGATATGCGCCGCCAACAGAGCATCGCATATCGAAACTCCGCTGTCAGTTTCAAGAACCGCCCCGTCAGGACAAATCTCAGCATGAGGTTGTACAGTAATTTTCGGCATATTTAAGACGCGCTATCCTGTTTTCCGTAATTATCGATATTGACGCCTTGCATGGCACTACGGACAGATGCATTCATGCGACGTGCAACGTAACTTTCACTAGCCGATTCCAGCTTCTGCAAAGCGTTTTTAATCGCTTCACTGTCGTCGGCGACCTTTGCCTGCAACACGTGTTCGCGCGCCGCCATGATTGCTGCTTGCTCATCAGGATCGAGAAATTCACTCGCATCTCTGGCTAACGCAGCATCCAGCGCTTCAACTGCCCGCTCGGCATCAACGCGTTGCTCCTGAAGCATACGAGCTGCTACATCCTGCCTGGCATTTTTCATGGAATCGGTAATCATGGTTTCGATTTCGCTATCCGACAACCCGTACGACGGCTTGATATGAACCTCAGCCACCACGCCGCTTGTCTGCTCAACGGCGCTTACCGTTAGCAATCCATCCGCGTCCACTTGAAATTTCACCTGAATCCGCGCCTGGCCGGCAACCATGGGCGGAATTCCTCTGAGTTCAAATCGTCCAAGTGAGCGGCAATCGACAACCAGATCTCGCTCGCCCTGCACCACATGCAATGCCATTGCCGACTGACCGTCCTTATGCGTTGTAAACTCCTGAGCTCTGGCCACCGGAATAGTCGTGTTGCGCGGGATAATATGCTCAACGAGTCCACCCATTGTTTCAATTCCAAGTGACAACGGCACAACGTCTAGCAACAGTAGTTCGCTATCGGGCTTATTACCTGCCAGTAAATCCGCCTGAACCGCAGCGCCTATAGCGACCACTTCATCCGGGTTAATATCAGTTAATACTTCGCGTTGAAAAAAATCGCCGATAACACGACGAACCGCCGGTACACGGGTAGACCCGCCCACCATGACAACATTATCAATCGCCTCTTTCCCCAGCTTCGCATCACGCAGCGCACGACGACACGATGCCAGCGTTTTATCTATAAGCGGTCGTCCCAGCTCGTTGAATGCCTCGCGGGTAAGGCACCCAGACCACTCCACGCCATCTGAAAAAATAGCGTTTACAACAACGGACTCTGCATCCGAAAGCCCGTGCTTCGCTCTTCGAGCTTCATCCAGCAAGGCTCTGCGAACACCCGCGTCATCTCCGGCATCTTTACCGGCGCTATTGACAATCCAGTTAACAATCGCGCTGTCCAAATCATCACCGCCAAGTGAAGTATCACCTGCAGTAGACAGCACCTCAAACACACCTTTCTCAAGCCGCAGTATCGAAATATCAAAAGTACCACCACCCAAATCATAAACAGCAATGGTGGTGGTTTCTTCCTGCTGATCGAGACCATAAGCGACCGCAGCGGCAGTCGGCTCATTAATCAGCCTGAACACATTGAGCCCGGCCAGTTGCGCAGCATCTTTGGTGGCCTGCCGTTGGGAGTCATCAAAATAGGCAGGAACTGTTATAACGACCCCGTTTAGCTCTCCCCCAAGGGATTGCTCAGCGCGCATTCTAAGTGCTGATAATATATCTGCAGACACTTCAATTGCTGTCTTCGGGCCATTAGCCGTATCCAGTCGCGGGACAGTTGAATTTGACGGAGCAAGACGCAACATCACCCCGTCAGCATGTTCCGCTATTGCTTCAGCACTTTGCCCGATCAACCGTTTAACAGAACTTATTGTGTTATAGGGATCACCGGAAGCCTGCTCCAAAGCGAGCTGCCCAATGCTTTCTATACCGTTAGCGCCATAACGCACGACCGATGGCAAAATAACGTTACCTTCTGCATCCGGTAATACTGTAGTCAGCCCACTGCGAACCGTTGCGATTAAAGAATTAGTTGTTCCAAGATCAATTCCAGCGGCGAGGCGGTGCTGGTGTGGTGCAGTTGACTGCCCTGGCTCTGATATCTGAAGTAACGCCATTAGATATCAACCCCGTAAGTAACCGCGCAACATGCCGGCGCAACACCGGATTCCCACAGGTATGCAAACCCGGCACCTGTCTCAGGCGAGTTCATCATCAATTCTCGCTTCAACGCGTTCTGCCTCAATGATAAGTTTGGCTAGAAATTGCCACTTTCGAAGACCTTCGGCTGCATCGTCGGTCGATTCCACCTGCAGATGTGATTTGACTTCCGCGGCTATTTCTCCGATGCGATTATTTATTTCAGCACGCAAGGAATCAAGAGCCGCAAATGGGTCAGAGACGCCGGCGGTGATGTCATCCAGATTTTCGCGCCATTCCATCTGCTCCATCAAAAACATGGCATCCATTTTTGCATCAGCCTCGGAACGGGTATCCCCGCCCTGCAGCTGCAATTGATATTCAGCACGTTTCAAGGGATCAGACAGCGTCATGTAGGCTTCATTGACGAAAGCCGCTATTTGCACGGCATAGCGACGCTCTCGATCACTGGCCGCGGCGAATTTATCGGGATGAAATTGCCGCTGCATTGTCGTATAGACACTGCGTAAACCGGCTTCGTCCACTTCGCTCGCAACAGAGAGACCAAACAGCTCAAAGTAGTTTTGCTGTAAATTAAACGGATCGGTTGTCAACGGCTTATGATGAAATGATTCAGGTCGGGTTGCATGGGGCAGATTGCATCTGCTTCGTTCAAGGCTAAATTATGTGGCAGTTAAATCAAACAGTGAAGCTTTCGCCACAACCGCATTCATCTTTCACGTTGGGGTTGTTAAATTTAAAACCCTCGTTCAATCCTTCTTTACCAAAATCCAGCTCAGTGCCGTCGAGATAGACGAGACTTTTCGGATCAATCACAACAGTGACATCGTTATCTTCGAAAACCTGATCGTTTTCAGCCAATTCATCGGCAAATTCTATAACATAGGCCATCCCGGAGCAGCCGGTTGTCCTGACCGCCAATCGCAAACCGATACCTTTGCCACGGTTATCTATAAAAGTCTTGACGCGGTCTGCTGCCGCGTCTGTCAGAGTGATAGCCATGATACCCTCAGGCGGCGCTCTCTGCGTCAGCCGGGGTTTCACCACGCTTTTCTTTCAGGTCCGAGATTGCAGCCGCAATTGCATCTTCTGCAAGTACAGAGCAATGAATCTTCACCGGAGGTAGAGCCAGCTCTTCCACGATTTCCATATTTTTTATCGCTGCTGCTTCGTCCAGAGTTTTACCTTTAACCCACTCCGTTACCAGTGAGGATGACGCAATCGCTGAGCCGCATCCATAGGTTTTGAATTTCGCGTCTTCGATAACGCCGTTGTCATCTACCCGAATCTGTAAACGCATGACGTCACCACAGGCTGGTGCGCCGACCATGCCGGTACCAACGTTTTTGTCGCCAGCATCCATTTTTCCGACATTGCGCGGATTTTCGTAATGATCAATTACCTTATCGCTATAGGCCATTGTTATTTCCTCTGCTTGAATGCATTGTTGTTAAAGTTAGTGCTTAGTGTGCTGCCCACTGAACGGAGTCGAGATCAACACCGTCTTTAAACATATCCCACAGTGGCGACAGATCACGCAGCTTTTCGACCGCTTTACGTACTTCTGCAATAGTAAAATCCACTTCTTCGGGAGTTGTAAACCGACCTAGAGTAAAGCGCAGAGAACTATGCGCCAGCTCATCATTTCTGCCGAGTGCTCTTAAAACATAAGATGGCTCAAGGCTATCGCTGGTACAGGCTGACCCGCTGGATACAGCAATGTCTTTCAGAGACATCATCAGGCTTTCGCCCTCAACGAAGTTAAAACTGACATTGAGATTACCTGGAATGCGCTGCTCAAGATCCCCGTTTAAATACACTTCTTCCATATCCTTAAGGCCGTTCCAGAGCCGGTCCCGCAGCGCTTCGATTCTAGCGTTTTCAGCTTCCATTTCTTCCCGCGCAATCCGGAAACACTCTCCCATACCCACGATCTGATGCGTGGCTAATGTACCGGACCGCATGCCGCGCTCGTGTCCGCCACCGTGAATCTGTGCCTCAAGACGAACACGCGGCTTACGACGCACGTACAGCGCTCCGATTCCTTTGGGGCCATACACCTTGTGCGCGCAAAGCGACAGGAGATCAATATTCATCGCATTCACATCGATAGCAACTTTGCCCGGGCTCTGTGCAGCATCGACATGGAACAATATTTTTTTCGAACGGGTCAGTGCGCCAATAGCTGCCACATCCTGAATCACACCGATTTCGTTGTTGACATGCATTACCGAAACCAACGTTGTATCGTCACGGATTGCAGCGGCCAATTTGTTTATATCGACCAATCCGTTGTCTTCGGGATCAAGGTACGTTACTTCAAACCCTTCACGTTCCAATTGACGGCAGGTATCCAATACCGCCTTGTGCTCGGTTTTCACCGTAATAATGTGCTTGCCCTTACGCGCATTGAATTGCGCCGCGCCTTTAATAGCCAGATTATCTGACTCGGTTGCACCGGAAGTCCATACAATTTCCTTGGGATTCGCACCGATCAAATCTGCCACATTTTTGCGCGCTTCAACGACGGCATCTTCAGCTTTCCAGCCAAACACATGCGAGCGGGATGCCGGATTGCCAAAATTACCCTGAAGAGTAAGGCAATCTGTCATCGCCTTTGCAACGCGCTCATCTACCGGCGTTGTTGCCGAGTAGTCAAGGTATACCGGAATATTTAAACTGGACAATTTCGCTTCTCTCTAAATTCTTTAGCTAATAAAACTGTAATTTTCTCTTGGGAGTATCAGGATCAGTGATCTCTCTGACTCCGCCCCGCAATGATATCCTGGTCATGGAAGACAACCCGGTTATTCTGTATCTCAGCGACCCGCTTAACCGGCTCTCTGTTGATTAGATCGTGCAGGGAAATGCCGCTCAGGAATGCTTCAACCTGCTGGCTCAGACCTTCCCATAAATCGTGGGTAAGGCACCTTCCATGCTGGTGACAATTCTTCTGCCCACCGCATTGCGTAGCATCGACCGACTCATTAACAGCCAATACGATATCAGCGACTGCTACCTGAGCAAGAGGTCGTGCCACCCGATAACCACCGCCGGGACCACGAGTACTCGCCACCAGTTCATGCCGGCGCAAACGTGAAAACAATTGTTCCAGGTACGACAAGGATATCTCCTGCCGGCCCGAAATATCAGCGAGCGAGACTGGACCGTCACTTGAATGCAGGGCCAAATCGAGCATTGCAGTTACCGCGTAGCGCCCTCTTGTCGTCAGCTTCATGGATTTCTCCTTTGACTGCTTTCAGTGTACATAACCGACAAAAACAGTCAAGTATTTCGAAACGTTGTAATCAAGAAATTCCCTCGACAGCTATCGGTTTTTCGCCACAGTCATTCGTCGAACTTTCACTGCATTCCTGCTTGCATTGTTCCATCCAGTCATCCAGCTCCAGAGGTTCGGCTGAATCGACGTGCTCGCCCAATTTCCTTAGTGCGCAGCGCATCTGCTCAAATTGCCGGTCAGTCCGGTGAATGTGATCAAGCAGTTTGTTTACGGCCTCGACCATCGGATCAGGCATATCTGTCGTCACACCATAGGCATCAAAACCAATTTTGCTGGCAGTTTCCCGACGCTGCTCGTCAATAGTATTACTCACTCTTCCAGCTTCGCGCGCAGGGATCCCCACCATTGTCGCACCGGGCTTTACATTCTTCAGAACAACCGCATTCGATCCGATTCTGGCATCCTCGCCGACAGTAATTGGACCCAGTATCTTAGCTCCCGCCCCGACAACAACATTATTGCCGATCGTCGGGTGCCGTTTTCCTTTGTTCCAGGTGGTACCGCCCAGAGTCACACCATGATATAGCGTTACGTCATCACCGATTTCTGCCGTCTCACCAATCACCACACCGGTACCATGATCAATGAAAAACCGCCGGCCTATTGTCGCCCCCGGGTGAATTTCAATTCCAGTAAACCACCGTCCGACGTACGAAAACGAGCGCGCCAGCCACTTAAGTTGCCTACTCCAGAGCCAATGTGACCAGCGATGCATCAGCAAAGCATGCGTACCGGGATATGTCGTCAGTATCTCAAATACCGTCCTGGACGCTGGATCACGATCAAAAACGCAATAAATATCTTCCTTTATTTTGGAGAGCATCGTTGCTCGCTCCGGATAACCTATCAATTTACTAAGGTATTATACGGTCAAAATTTCAGAATCAAAGTGAAAATACCCGACTAACCTCTACGTTAAACCAAATGCAGCCATAAACAATTCTGTAGAAGTCAGAAGCCATAAAAAATGAGCTAATCAACTCGACGGCCCTTTTGCATCTGCGCCAATACACCTCGCAGCACCTGCAACTCACTGACACTCGGCTCTGCGCGATTGAATAATCTGCGCATTCTGGTCATCAGCAATCGCGGATTAGCGGGGTCGTAGTAGCCGATTTCTTCCATGACAACAGCAAGATGCTCGTAAAAGCGCTCCAGCTCTGCCTGCTCTGCCGGTGACTCGGCGGCAACAGCAAGCGGTGAATCAGGCAATTCAGCTCGCATCAGTTCGTAGCTGACAATTTGCACTGCAGCCGCAAGGTTCAGCGAACTGAATTGCTCGTTGGAGGGGATAATCAATAGTGACGAACACAAGGCAAGCTCATCATTCGTGAGTCCGGATCGCTCACGGCCAAACACAATCGCAACTTTACCCAGCAAAGAGGCCGCCGCGATTTTCTGTGCCGCTTCCACGGTTGGCAATTGTGGCCAGGCGAGTGAACGAAGTCTGGCACTGGTTCCGATCACCAGCCCGACATCGCCTACCGCATCCTGCAAAGTAGCATGACTTGTCACCGCATCAATAATTTCACCGGCTCCAGAAGCACGCGCATAACACTCATAGGTTTTATAGGCACAGGGACTGACCAGAGCCAGATCAGACAAGCCCATTGTTTTCATCGCCCGCGCTGCCGCACCGATATTTCCGGCATGGGTGGTTTCCA
The DNA here is from genome assembly GCA_001730015.1 of Chromatiales bacterium (ex Bugula neritina AB1). Taxonomy (GTDB): domain Bacteria; phylum Pseudomonadota; class Gammaproteobacteria; order Granulosicoccales; family Granulosicoccaceae. The sequence goes on from MDLA01000165.1 coordinate 12,993, forward strand.
CCAGCACTATCCGGATATTTTTTCGATCAATCTTCATTGCATCATGTTTTCTGGTCAGGTTAGTTCATACAGGAGGCCACAGGCACAACCGGACAATGTTATCCTTGCGCCTTTTCGTTTCCGCTGGAATCAATCCCCATGCATCCGATGATGAATATAGCGATACGCGCGGCAAGAGCAGGTGGGCGCGTACTCACTCAGCACATGGACCGTGTCGAATCTATTAAAGTGGATTCTAAAGGCCTGAACGATTTTGTTACTGAAGTCGACTTCCTGACTGAAAGGGAAATCGTTTCTACATTATCGCGCTCTTATCCGGAGCATGGGTTTATCGCCGAAGAAAGCGGCGAAACCGGCAACCCGGATGCAGAATTCAAATGGTACATCGATCCACTAGACGGTACGAAAAACTTTATCCACGGATACCCGTCATTTTGCGTTTCCATTGCAGCGGCCCAGCATGGAAAAGTCGAACAGGCAGTTATCTACAATCCGGTCAGTCAGGAGTTATTTACCGCTACACGCGGTGGCGGTGCAACCCTTGACGGCAAGCGTTTACGAGTCGGCAAACGTAACGGACTCGAAGAAGCCCTGCTGGGCACAGGATACGACTTCAATGGCAAAACTGACTACCCGGCCTATCTGAAAACACAGCGGCGCTTTACAGCCTTGAGCTCCGGCATTAGATCTCAGGGATCAGCCGCACTCGATCTTGCCTACGTGGCCGCCGGCAGACTTGACGGATTCTGGGAATATGATCTTAAACCGTGGGATATAGCAGCAGGCGCATTACTGGTACGAGAGGCCGGAGGCTTGGTCGGAGATATGTCCGGTGAAGAAGGGTGGTTTGAAAGTGGCAACCTGGTGGCCGCATCACCCCGAGTATTCGGGGCCATGATCCACACCATCAAATCGTCCAAAGTATTTGATATCAACCTGAACTAAACAACAGGGAAAAAGCTCACTCAGGGAATTTCATCTAGCTGCTCGTCGCCTTCTTTAACCACCGGCAACATATCTTCACGGGTTATCCCCAGCGCAATCACACTGGAACTTGCAACATATATAGAAGAGTAGGTACCGACCACAACACCAACGATCAATGCAACTGAAAAGCTTCGGATAGTTTCGCCACCAAGAAAAAACAGCGCGAGCAACACCAGTAATGTGGTCAAAGAAGTGATTATGGTTCGAGACAGTGTTTGATTGATCGAAATATTCATTACCTGCTCGGTGGTGCGTTTTCGAATGGCTCGAAAATTCTCACGGATGCGGTCAAAAACAACGATAGTATCGTTTAACGAATAGCCGATTACCGCAAGAATTGCCGCCAGCACACTCAAATCAAATTCAATCTGGGTTATCGCGAATACTCCCAGAGTGATAATGACATCGTGAACCAGGGCCGCCACTGCCCCGACCGAAAATTTCTTCTCAAAACGCAACCAGATATAAACAACGATAAATGCAAGCGCGATCAGTACCGCAAGCCCGCCCTGCTCGCGAAGTTCCTCGCCAACCTGCGGCCCTACAAATTCCACCCGTCGCATTTCAACCTTACCCTGCCCCGCATCAGATAAAACCTCTTCCACTTTTGTACTGACATCCGCACCGGATAATTGGTCATTAGGTGCGATTCGAACAAGTACTTCACGCTGGGTTCCAAAATGCTGAACTATCGCTTCGCTAAACCCGCCCCCGGATAACGCCTCACGAATAGGTTCAAGTTCGGCCGCTTGCTCAAAGCCCGCCTCAACCACGTAACCACCGGTAAAATCTATTCCTAAATTCAAACCCCTTATCGCCAGCGCAGCAACTGACAGCACTAAAAGTGCGATCGACAGGGTCATTGCAGATTTTCGCAACCCCATAATATCGAAGCGAGTGTTTATTTCTTCTTGGGTTCTAGCCATCGGTTTTCCGCGACAATACTGAATAATTCATTAGGCTTATAATTTAAATCGGCAGGGCTTGCAGGCCGCGCTTACCGCCATATAACCAGTTGACGATTGCTCTGGTACCGAATATCGCTGTAAACATTGAGGTGAGAATACCGATGCACAAGGTGACAGCAAATCCCTTGATCGGCCCGGTTCCGAAGATAAAAAGAACCACCGCAGCAATCAGTGTGGTCACATTGGCATCAGCGATTGTGACAAAAGCTTTTTCGTAACCTGCATCAATAGCCGACTGAATGGCATTGCCGGCACGCAGTTCTTCCCGAATACGCTCAAAAATCAGCACATTCGCATCCACTGCCATACCCACCGTCAACACAATACCGGCAATACCAGGTAACGTCAGCGTTGCCGGCAAGGTCGATAGCACCGCGACGATCAACACCAGATTTGCCACCAGCGCGCAGTCAGCAATAACACCGAAAACCCGATAATAATAAGCCATAAATAACAGGACCAGCGCCAGACCAATCAGAACCGATCGCTTACCGCGATCAATGTTGTCCTGCCCGAGGCTCGGACCTACCGTCCGCTCTTCAACAATTTCGATCGGAGCTTTCAATGCACCGGCACGCAGCAAAAGCGACAGGTTTCTGGCCTCTTCCGTTTCGAGCCCGGTTGTCTGAAAGCGGTGGCTCAGTACATCACGGATTGTTGCTACATTGATTACTTCTTCTACCAACTGCTTTTTCTTAACATACTCGCCATCAATCTTTTTCGTTACCATCCGATTCTCAATAAAGACAACGGCCATGGGGTTGCCAATGTTATCCGCACTGACTCGCTGCATGCGCTTAGCACCGACGCCGTCAAGACTGATAAAAACTGCCGGCGAACCACTTTGCGTATCGATACCAGATGAAGCGTCTTTGATCTGATCGCCGGTAACGATCACTTTGCGCTGTAATAAAATGGGGCCGCCAGCCCGATTTTCATAAAGCCTGGCATTGGCTGGAACTCTTCCGGACTGTTCAGCAGCACTCCAATCTGCATAAGTCCCATGTACCATTCGGTATTCAAGAGTGGCTGTTGCGCCGAGGATATTTTTTGCTTCCGCTGTGTCTTGCACGCCAGGTAGTTGAACAACAATTCGCTCTTTACCTTGCTGCTGAATTATAGGCTCAGCTACACCCAGTTCATTTACCCGGTTCCTCAGAGTAGTAATATTCTGTTGCAAAGCAGAGCGTCGTTCGTTATCACGCGCAGCGTCCGACAACCGGGCGGTAAAAACAAATTCTTCGCCTTTTTGCGATTCCAGATATTCAAGATCACGGAATTCATTGCGCAAAAGGGAGAGTGCATTATCGCGTTGCGCTTCATCGGTGAAGCGGACTGTGATTCCGTTTTCGCCGTAAGAGGGACTGCGGAACCGTATTTTGTTTTCACGTAAAAAGGTTCGGAAGGAATCGACATAAGTGCGCTCGGCATTGGTGATTGCCGTCTCCATATCTACTTCCATCAGAAAGTGCACACCACCTCGAAGATCAAGCCCCAGTGACACGGGTTTAGCAAACTTGCGTAACCATTCCGGGGTTGCTGGAACTAAATTCAGGGCTACAACATGATCGCCACTGAGTTCGCCCTGGACAATTTCTTTAGCGCGCTGTTGAGTATCATCATCCGCAAACAACGCAAGTAACCGGTTGTCATCGCGCCGGAAAGATTCGACTTTAATACCTGCTTCGCCCAGTACAGCAGTAATTTCACCCTCAATATCCGGCCCGATCTCACCACTCCGCGCAGAGACCTGCACAGCAGGGTGATCGCCGTACAGATTTGGTAGCGCGAACACCACCCCACATACCAGCACAAGCGCCAGCAACACATACTTCCAAACGGGATATTTATTGATCATCGACAAAGCCGCACAGGGTTTTGAAAAGTGTAGACGGAAATTTGGCCGGGAGCCTGGAATCAGCCACATTGACCTGCGAGTGATCAGGCTGGTGCCCATCAGAAACATGGGCGCGATTTTTCCGAATGAAAGGCTGGCCTAGGCTTTTTTCAGCGTACCCTTAGGCAATAGCGAAGCCACCGCCTGCTGCTGTACGGTGACTTCAACGTTATTTGCAATTTGAACCTGGACAAATCCGTCTCCAACCTTGCTGATTGTTCCGCCTAGTCCACCGCTGGTCAGAATTTCATCACCTTTCTTTAGCGCCTCAACCATGGCCTTATGCTCTTTGACCCGCTTTTGCTGGGGTCGGATCATAAGAAAGTAAAACACCGCCAGCAAAATAAAGGGCAATGCCAGGCTAAAAACAGATGATGGACCGCCAGGGGCTGCCTGTGCATAGGCGTCCGAGATAAAAAATGACATAGCTGGGTTCTCCGTGAGGGCTGATTATTTCAGATGACACAACCCCCAATTATGCCACAACCAAAACCCCTATGCGTGGCCTATTCATCTACCCGGCGTAGCACCAGGTGGCTATCCCGAATGAATAATCTACTGCGGATGAGATCTTTTGGCCAGCTACTGCGATCGACCCAGGAGTAAATGTATAGCTATTCGCTTCATTCGATCACAGCATCTGACTCGAAATCCCAAATCCTCGCTACCACCCTTCATTCACAGATAACCACCTTGATCTCACTCAATTCCCAGTGTCTGCGATGCATAAAAAGCGTCTGCAAACTGATCAAACCGGCCACTATCGATAGACGCACGAATGTCCTCCATCAAGCGCAGGTAGAAACGCACATTATGAATAGTATTGAGCCTCGACCCGAGGATTTCGCCGCACTTGCTTAAGTGGTAAAGATACGCCCTGGAGTAATTCGCGCAGGTATAACAATCACACTGCGGATCCAGCGGACTTGTGTCCCGGCGGTAGCGCGCATTGCGAAGTTTCAGTACACCTCGACTGGTAAAGATTGTATTGTTTCGAGCATTACGCGTCGGCATAACGCAATCGAACATATCTATGCCGTGGCGAACCCCTTCAACCAGATCAGCGGGTTTGCCCACCCCCATCAAATACCTCGGTGCGCCGGAGGGCAAAAATGGCAGCGTCTCCGAAAGAACCTGCTCACGGATCTCTTTGGGCTCTCCAACAGCCAACCCGCCAACGGCATAGCCATCAAAGCCGATATCAACTAAAGCAGCAGACGATTGCTCCCGCAAACGGGTGTGCATTCCGCCCTGCACAATCCCAAATAACGCATTCGTATTTTCCAACTTATCGTGCTCCGCCCTGCCCCGTGCTGCCCAGCGCATCGACAACTCCATGGACTCACTTGCCTCCCGCTCTGTCGCCGGATAGGCAGTACATTCATCAAAACTCATCACGATATCGGAACCGAGATCACGTTGCACCTGCATGGACACCTCCGGACTCAGCCAGATTTTACTGCCATCAACCGGACTCTGAAACGACACGCCTTCTTCCGTAATTTTGCGCATCTTTGCCAGACTGAACACCTGAAACCCGCCCGAGTCAGTCAGAATCGGTCCATGCCATTGCATAAAATCGTGCAGATCCCCATGCAGGCGGACCACTTCCGTGCCGGGGCGCAGCATTAAGTGGAAAGTGTTGCCCAATATGATCTGGGCATTCGCGGCAGTCAGCTCCTCTGGCGACAGCGCTTTGACCGTGCCGTAGGTGCCAACGGGCATAAAAACCGGCGTCTGGATCTGACCATGAGCAGTTGTCACTATGCCGCGCCTGGCAGTACCATCTGTCTTTAACAGATCAAATTCCATTATCTAGCGCTCCCGAACCGCTGAATCTTTTGTCGGAAATACCATCATCGCATCGCCATAACTGAAAAATCGGTACTCATTCTCAACCGCCTGTTTATAGGCTCCCAACATCGTTTGCGTACCGGCAAATGCACAAACCAGCATTAACAACGTTGATCGCGGCAAATGAAAATTGGTCAGTAGTGCATCGACTACCCGAAAGGGATCTCCAGGTTTTATAAATAAGCGGGTATCGCCATCCAGGGGCTGCAAATCACCATCGGCAGCAGCAGATTCAAGTGCACGCACCACCGTTGTGCCAACCGCTATAACACGCCCGCCATTGGCACTGGCTTGAGCGATGCGATCACACAACTCCGCGGTCACAATAGCTCGTTCTGCGTGCATTCGGTGCTCTGAGATATCATCGGTTCGCACCGGTTGAAAAGTTCCAGCACCAACATGAAGCGTCACAAACGCCGTTTCCACGCCGTTTGCCCGACACCGATCAAGCAGCGCTTCATCGAAATGAAGCCCCGCCGTGGGCGCTGCAATCGCACCGGTTTCATTGGCATAAACGGTTTGATATCGACTCACGTCATCGTTGTCCGCATCGCGTTGTATATAGGGCGGCAGAGGCAATGAACCGAACTGTTCAAGATACTCAAGTAGTGGTATATCCAGACTGAAATCAATTTCAAACAGATCTTCCTGTCGCCCGACAACCTCCGCCGAACCGCCATCAGGCAGATTAATTATCGTTCCGGGTTTTGGTGCTTTACTTGATCGGCAGAGACACAACGCACGTGACGAATTTAGAATGCGCTCGACCAGTAATTCGACTTTACCGCCCGTATTTTTTGAAGCCCTAATTCTGGCAGGAAAAACCTTTGTATCGTTCAAGACTAATAAGTCGCCCTCCCTCAGCAGATCGGGCAGATCTTTAATGAGCCTGTGCCGCGGTTCAGCAGGCGGTCTCCCAACAACCAGCAGACGCCCGCCCGTTCGCTCTACAGGAGGGAATTGCGCTATCAGGTTTTCCGGTAACTCAAAATCAAAATCGCTTAAACGCATAGCCGTGTATCGAAGGTGGCAAACTCACCATTGTCCAACTCACAAAGATGAAAGTAAACCACAACGCCCAAATCACAGTGCGATAGACCCACTCATCGTCACTAGTGATCGACCTCTTGCCGATAACGCTTCCAGATTTCACAAAAACCGCTGGTCAGCGTACGACCATTTTCGCCATCAGCGTCAATACGGATCTGCTCAGCCACCCAGATATCCAGTTGCGCTGGTTCAAACCATTTTATTTCGTCAATCTCATCTGCCGCCACAGTAAATGGACCGTTGTTTTCAGTGCGGTAAACCTTTGCGAACTCACGGCCATTGTCATCGGTGGGCTGCATTTTAAACAGTTCAATCAGCGGTTTAGCGTGCTCGAGCCCTAGCTCCTCCAGCAATTCACGAGGGGCGGTTTCCTCGTAGCTCTGCCCTGATTCCACATGCCCCGCACAAGAGGTATCCCACATTCCGCCACACTCATCCTTGAGCATGGACCGCTTTTGCAACAGCAGTGATCCCTGATCGGAAAAAACCAGCACATGCACTGAACGATGCGTCAGCTGACGCCGGTGAATTTCTCCGCGTGTCAGCGTCTCTACCACATGGTCGTCGGCGTCGACAACATCCAGGAGTTCCGCTGATGAAGTATTTACCATGGTGCCACTGCCTAAAAATTATTCGTTTGTATCTGAGTTAACTTGATAGCGAAAATAGCGCTTCTTCAATTTTGAGTCATCTTCGATGGCTCCAGGCAGCAATGATACAAAAAACGTCATTGGCCAAATTCAACTCCACTTATAATTTTTCAATTTCAATATAACTGATCGAGCGATTTACTTAATCAACTCAAATCACCCATTCAGAACCCGCACAATGCGAAAACCTTTTCGTGTTTCCTTGGTACATAATTAATTTCCATAAGGAGATAGATACTCCCCCGTATTTAAAATTGGAAAAAGTAAGGCTTACTCAATCAACCATCTCGAAGTCAATTTTCTGCCATCACACGCGCAAATCACCAAACCTGTTGACTCATTTTCAAACGGGTTGCTTCAGATACACTACCGGGCACCTCGATTATTTTTCATTGAACGGTGCAGTCCGAGCGCCTGTTATCAGGAGGTACTTTTAGTTGTCACTATTTCTGGCACAATACCGTTACATTGTATGTAATGAAACAAAAACGACGGAGAAATCATTACATGAAACCTAGTGTTTTTGCCCTATTATTCTGCGCGCTTGTTAGCGGCTGCGGCGGATCATCAGAGTCCGCCAGCCCATTTACACCGGTAGCAGACGATCAGGAATCCTCCCCTGCAACAGCAGATCCAGTAGCATCCGAAAGAGACCCGGTCGCGCAGGCACCAGCGCTTCCCGAGCCTGATCAGCTCGCCGGGCAAACATCGCCTCAACAGCAGCTCGATCCGGCCCCGACTATCTATTACCCGAACTCCAGTATCCAGATCGCACTGGTTCGGCCCAGACTCGCTCGTGAAGAAATCGTCGACCAGACACTGCAATGCACGCGTATGCTCTGGTCAGATGTATTGGATAATCTGGTCAGCGATGACAGCAGCACAGCTTCGTGGCTGCACTACGCCGATGGCAGTGTAGAGAAAATGTCGATTAGCGCACCAGCACCAGAACTGTTCTCCTGGTCACTCGGGCCGAACGGGGAATATCTAGGTGACTCACCATTTTCCAGCGAATTCGCAGAACGTGTCCAGGGATCAGACAGCTCCGTCCTCTACCGATTCTGGGATACAAGTGATCCGAAGAACGACTTATTTTCATGTTCCTGGGGGTTTTAGCGTTGTTGGAATAGTTGTATCCATCCATAAACCAGCGCTACTGCGGATCCCTCAGGACACGCGATCTTTGACCGACCATATGTTGTTATTTAGAATGACTAAGCAAAATTGACCAGCAGCCCCTATTTAGGGGAGATTGGATACTACTTGCTGAATAGCGCAGCGAACAGCTAACTGGTCAGTACAGTTAGTTTTCCAATCTTCCCTGTCTGGGCTACTTCCGCATCCATCAAAGCGCTCCATGAGATTTCTGAGCATTGCTTTTGCATCGTCATAATTCCCACTTTTCAGCCCATCCAGATATAGGTTGCACGAGTGTGGCATTTCTACGCAGAACCGCAATAGGGGAAATTTTCCAAGAATTACCCGAAATACCATTGGCCACATCAACGATTTGATCAGGATCGCATTTATCGGGGATAGTGTCGTTGTCATCACCGGGATCGCAGATATCACCAATCCCATCACCGTCCAAAATCGCCCTGACTGGGATTATAGTCAAGCGGGCAGTTGTCAAACGAGTCGTCGATACCATTGAGGTCGGTATCCAAAGCACTCGGATTCGCCACGCCATTAACAACACGAGTTTTGTTGTTAACCGTATCGCTGATATAAGGACGATCTCCAGACACAGCGAGATATTGAGCCCCGTTTAGCAAGGCAGACATGGCAGACCCACCATCGCCGGTAGACCCACCTGCACCCGTTGTACCAGCCAATATTTCGTGAGAACCACCCACAATCTTGTAGACAACGTGATCATTAGTCGCACTATAAAAAACGTTTCCAGCGCCATCTAACACAACGCCGAACGGATTTCCACCGACACCAGGCACCCAACCTGTCAGTGCTACACCATCCCACGTAAATACGTCGTTACCGACCAAGCTTGCGATATATAAATTATCGGAAGCATCGTCGTAATACACATCTCGAGGAGTGAATACTCTGTCAGCCCGTCTGCCAGGTAGCTATTCTCGGCATCTTGCGTCGGATAACCCCGCCGCGTCAGGTAACGCCCTATTCGCCTGGCCGGCGTTTCTGCCAGCGCCGTTAGCTCCTCACTCGTGGACTCTCTTGATCTGCGGAACTCCAGCCGACCTGATGTTGTAACCAACTTTATTTCGCAAACTGTTCCCGGATTATTTTGCTGCAAGTTG
>MDLA01000166.1 GCA_001730015.1 Chromatiales bacterium (ex Bugula neritina AB1)
TCCAACCTAATTTGACTTGCCAGGCCATCACTCATAGAGACCATCATAACTTTCGGTTGGACCGCATCAAGGAGCTTCCCTCGCTAGCTCGGGACTCCTCCTTGACACGTTCCACCCTTCAGTTTTTTGGTCTCTATGAGTGATGCCCTTCGTGTACCGAAACCAGAATATTCATCCCAATTTAATTCGATTTCCATCACCAACTTGCAGCAAAATAATCCGGGAACAGTTTGCGAAATAAAGTTGGTTACAACACTCGTTTGACCGTGCTTGACTACGGACAAAAGGCGGCAGCCCACTATGGAGATATTCGCGCGGACCTGGAACGTAAAGGCACACCAATCGGTGTAAATGATTTACATATAGCGGGACAGGCCCGCAGTGAGGGGTTAACACTCGTTACGAACAATACTGAAGATTTTGAGCGCGTTGAAGGCCTGCGGTTAGAGAACTGGCTGTAAATGATCTTCAACGCATAGGGCTTTCATAGGGCTTTTATCCGGACATCCACGTTAGTGAATTCTGCATGAGTTGAAAATGATTCCTTTGATTGGGTGTTCAACTTTTCATAGGAGTGGGTGTCCGCCTAAAGGCTCCACCCGATGGGTTGATTGCAGCCACAGCAATACGCCATGGTTTGCATCTGATGACGCGGAATGTGTCTGACTTTGAACATACTGGGGCATTGTTGATTAATCCCTGGTAGTTTCAGGAGCTTGGAACCATGATACTAGCGGAGATGGGAAAGCCATTTGGGATAATTAGTGATAGCGGAGTGACTAAGACGATAAGCCGTTTCACTCAACGGTTATCAGAGGAAGATGAGTTAACAGGTTTTTTTAATTTTCTATGTCAAGAAATGACCCCTTAAGATTTTATTACTTCTCTAAAGACAAATTGATCGAGGCCGATCAGGCTAATGTAGATTTGATTTCGGTAAATTAGGGATAGCCAATGAAATGTGTCAAGGATGATGCTATGGGGCCAGCGCCGTCTGTCTCTGTCATTACCAACAGGCCGCGCGCCAGGGGCATCGTTGGTGTTGCTCTTGGTGCAATGGTTTTTCTGCTGTCAACTTTGCAATCTGTATTGGCGGCGGTATTTGTAAAGGAAGACTTCAATACACCCGGAAAACTGACGGAGCTATTTAATCCGGATTCATCACCGATATTTTCTGAGAATACCGATTCCGGGCTTGCTGGTACCGGAAGTGTTTCTGTGCCAAATGGTGCCTATGACCTTTGGACCACTAAATCTGGTTATAGTGTTAGTGGTGTTGGTGATGTGTATACATTATCTGCTTTTTTTAAAATTAAGTTTAATAACGGATTTGGAGGGTTAGGTCTCGCTGTTAGCAACAGTAATGAATCAGTAGTCCCCGGTTATCCGTACGTTGGCATTGGTGCCACGTTTCATGGGGGCGGTGGCTCATTTCATTCAAACTATACGACGACGAGTCTAAGTTGGTATAGTTCTGCGGGTGATCTCGTTCTGGGTAACTGGTACAAATTTGAGCTGAAGTTGCATGCCGTGGCGGAGAATACCTATGATCTGGAGATGGAGATCACGAATTCAGATGCAAATGGCAACCTCGGCAGTGTATTTACACAGCAGTCAATTCAGGGGGTAGTTAATTCTAGTATCGCCAATGCAGAGAAGATACACGTTTATTTTTCGAGTGCTGGATCGAGAATAGAGCGAATCGATGATTTCTCCATGTTGCTCGGAGGTGGTGCAACATTAGTTCCTGATCCATCAACTGATACTGATTCAGACGGTGAACCCGATCTAACAGATACAGATGATGACAATGATGGTACAAGCGATATTGATGATTTCTTTCCACTGGACGCCACCGAGACGACAGATACCGATGGTGATACGATAGGAAACAACGTCGATACTGATGACGATGGCGATGGTATAGACGACGTCTCTGATAGTTTTCCGCTCGATCGCACTGAGTCTTCCGATACAGATGGTGATGGCGTTGGCGACAACGGCGATGCGTTTCCAACCGATGCTACCGAATCCGCTGATACAGATGGTGATGGAATCGGTAACAACGCCGATACTGATGACGACAACGATGGAGTCAGTGATTCAAGTGATGCTTTCCCGTTGGATAATACTGAGTCGGTTGACACAGATGGCGATGGAGTAGGTGATAACAGTGATGCTTTTCCCAACGATGCGAATGAGCAATTTGATACGGATGGGGATGGGGTCGGGGATAATAGTGATGCTTTTCCGAATGATGCAACGGAAGATAGCGACACCGATTCTGATGGCATAGGGAACAACGCAGATACGGATGATGATAACGATGGCGTTGACGACTCCACCGATACATTTCCGCTAGATGCTACCGAATCGGTTGATTCCGATGGTGACGGTACTGGCGACAACAGTGACGTTTTTCCGAACGATGCCAGCGAGCAATTAGATACGGATGGCGATGGAGCGGGAGATAACGCAGATGTATTCCCGAACGATGTGACAGAGCAAGTAGATACCGACGGTGATGGCACAGGTGATAACGCAGATGCTTTTCCCAACGATGCTACCGAGGATACTGACACCGATTCAGACGGTATTGGCAACAACGCCGACACCGACGATGACAATGACGGCCTTGATGATGGATCAGATGCTTTTCCACTGGATGCAAATGAAGGGGCTGATACGGATGGTGACGGTGTAGGCGATAATAGTGATGCTTTTCCGGCCGATGCGACGGAAGACACCGATTCCGATTCAGACGGCACTGGCGACAACGCCGACACTGACGATGACAATGACGGGGTGGATGACACGACGGATGCTTTTCCTTTTGATCCCGCCGAAACAGTAGATACGGACAGCGATGGCACGGGCGATAATAGTGATGCATTCCCGAATGATGCGACCGAGCAATCTGACGCAGACGGTGACGGTACCGGAGACAACTCCGATGCGTTCCCAGGAGATGCTTCCGAATCAGCCGATACAGACGGCGACGGCACCGGTGATAACGCAGACGCGTTTCCAAATGACGCAACGGAGGATACAGATACCGACTCAGATGGAACCGGTAACAACGCCGATACCGACGATGACAACGACGGCGTTGATGACACCACTGATGCTTTCCCGCTAGACAACACCGAGACAAGCGATACCGATGGCGATGGCAGTGGCGATAATAGCGATGCTTTTCCAAACGATGCTAGCGAGCAGGTGGATACTGATGGCGACGGCACCGGTGATAACGCAGATGCGTTTCCAAATAACTCCACGGAAGATACGGATACCGACTCTGATGGCACCGGTAATAACGTCGATACTGACGACGACAACGACGGTGTTGACGACACCACTGATGCCTTCCCACTAGATAGCGCAGAGACAAGCGATACCGATAGCGATGGTACCGGCGATAACAGCGATGCGTTTCCAAACGATGCTAGCGAGCAGGTGGATACTGATGGCGACGGCACCGGCGATAATGCCGATGCGTTTCCGAATGATGCCACAGAAGATACCGATACCGATACCGATGGGAACGGCAACAACGCAGATACAGACGACGACAACGACGGTGTAGATGACACCACTGACGCCTTCCCGCTAGACAACACCGAGACAAACGATACCGACGGTGATGGCATTGGTGATAACAGCGATGCATTCCCAAACGATTCCAGTGAGCAGGTCGACACAGACGGAGATGGCACAGGCGATAATGCTGATGCGTTCCCGAATGATGCCACGGAAGATACCGATACCGACGCAGATGGCATGGGCAACAACGCCGACACAGATGACGACAATGACGGTGTTAGTGATTCGGTCGATTCCTTTCCGCTAGACAATACCGAAACAACGGATACCGACAACGATGGAGTGGGCGATAACAGCGACGCCTTTCCAAACGACGCGACAGAGCAGTTAGATACTGACGGAGATGGCACTGGTGACAACGCCGATGCGTTTCCTAACGATGCAACCGAAGACACCGACACCGACGCAGATGGCACAGGCAACAATGCAGATACCGATGATGACAATGATGGCGTCAATGACTCAGCTGATGACTTCCCTCTAGATAACGCAGAGAGCAGGGACAGTGATGGTGATGGAATAGGCGACAACACCGACGCGTTTCCAAATGAGCCGAATGAGCAATCGGATACCGATGGAGACGGTACTGGAGATACTGCTGATGCCTTTCCATACGATGCCAGCGAAGATACCGATACGGATACCGACGGAATCGGTGACAATGCCGATGCGTTTCCTAACGATGCCACTGAGCAAGTCGATTCAGACGGCGATGGCACCGGCGATAACACCGATGCCTTTCCGAACGATGCAACTGAAGATACCGACACCGATGCAGATGGCACCGGCAACAACACGGATACAGACGATGATGGCGATGGCGTAGACGATTCTGTAGACGTCTTCCCGCTAGAAAGCGGTGAGGCAGTTGATTCCGATGGCGATGGTGTTGGCGATAACACAGATGCATTCCCAAACGATTCCAGTGAGCAGGTCGATGCAGACGGAGATGGCACCGGTGACAACGCCGATGCGTTTCCTAACGATGCAACGGAAGACACCGATACCGACGCAGATGGCATGGGCAACAACGCCGACACAGATGACGACAATGACGGTATAGATGACGTGGCTGATGCGTTTCCGTTGGATGGGACTGAAACGTCAGATGCAGACAGCGATGGTACGGGGGATAATACGGATGCCTTTCCGAACGACGCCAGTGAACAGGCCGATGCAGACGGAGATGGCACCGGTGACAACGCCGATGCGTTTCCTAACGATGCA
>MDLA01000167.1 GCA_001730015.1 Chromatiales bacterium (ex Bugula neritina AB1)
CACAACCTCACGGTTCTACCCTTGCCATTTGCTAGTCGTTGTCATCTAATACCAGTCTATGACTGTATTAAATGGTGATCCTCCTACAGGGGACTTTCACCCCATTAGCTCATGCCGATGCCGGGCGTACACAAGGCACTGTAGCCGACAGTGTGCGCGGTGCCAGCCTTGTGGTTTCGCTGTCGCTCAACTTTACCAGCAGGCAGTCACCGCATACACTGCGGCTAAGTGCGGCGTTAGCTCCCAAAATGTTTGTCCAATTTATTTAGAATCTTTAAGCCTTTATCTTTGTTTCCGGTACTAGCAAAAGCCATAAATCGAACCTCACTATCAAACTCAGCAAGAGCTTGTGTTGAGAGTTCTTCCATGAGCTTATTAATGCTTATGTTTTTATGAGACGCCAGCGCTTTCAATCTTTCATGTTTGTCGTCGGGTATTCTTACAGTTAGTGTGGCCATTAATCTTCTCGCAGAATTTGCTCGGGTTTCATTATCTGTAACTCATTAAAAACAAGCTGGGCGCCGTGTAAGTCCTTAATGTTATTCATCACAATTACGCTCGCGTTTCCGGCAATCGCTAATTCAATTAGAAAATTATCACCTTCGTCTAAAAGGTTAGGTCGCCACAGGAAATATATCGGCACCCATTTGCTGGTACTGTAAAATGCATTAACGAAAGCTCGGATTTCTTTAGTTGTAAGTGGTGTCAATGCTTTTATTTTTTCCCTAGCAATTACGTCTTCTATTTCTTGAAAGAGGGGATTGCTCATCAGCGGGTTGTATTCGCCAGTCAGGCATTTGCGTATTACTTCTCGGCTGGGGCCTCGTTTGCCGATCAGGGCGCTCACAACAATACTGGTGTCAACAACTATTGTAGGGTTCATTGGTAAATGATAGCATATGTGCAATCATTGGAAAATGTTAAGCTAACAAGAAGCTGCTGACCGACACTTCGCGCAGTGTCTGTTTGTGTGCTGCTCGCAAGCTCACATTTTTGCACACAAACAGATACCGCGTGAAGTGTGGCAGAGCTTGGCGTTAGGCGCAAAACCCACAAAGTAAAAGGGTAACTTGATGGACGAGCTGGTTAAAGGATTTCGACGCTTTATCCATAGAGATGCCCTATACATTCTTGGCGGTACTCTAGTGTTGGCTGCTGTCTCTTATTGATTAGACTGCACCGAATGCTTGAAGCTAGAATCACGTCCGGCACATGTTCTTGTCATCGTTGGGAGCGTGGCTTACGTTGTCGGGCATGTCGACCAAGAATTATTACTTCTCCTGCGTTTAATAAAAATAATGGGCACTTTAACCCCAATTCGTTCCATTTTCGTTGGATTGTTATGCCTTTCTATCGGCTCTACACGCGTGAACGCCTTCAGTTTCCGAGTGACTACGTTCACGAGATTTACATCAGGGATTTCGGTAACGTCGCTTCTGAACGCCCAAACGGGCGTGTTGATCGCATAACTACGCTTATTAGTAAATCCGCTACTATAGGATCAAACCTTCTAATTGTGGCTTTGCTGCTAATCTTTGGCAGCTACTCCACTATTGAGACTCGAATCGTGATCCGGACGCTGTTATTGGTTGCGATCTTTCTGTGCTCCTTTTCCTGGTTGCGATCGGCTCAGCGTGCAAGAGTCTTTGTGGCTGTAGTTACATTGTGTCGGGAAGATGAAGCAGCGCCTAATCGGGTAAGGGCTAGTATCTAGCTAGTGCGCCAGCTATAAACCGGGGCGTAGCGAGGGTCACTCAGGTGCGTGAGATTTCGCCTACCACATGTGGGCGTTTAGTCATTCTAAATAACTACATGTGGTCGGGGAAAGATCGCGTGCCCTGAGGGATCCGCAGTAGCGCTGGTTTATGGATGGGCACTAACTAGCCCTCCCAACAACACCCTGCATGCGGGTCCGCACAGGGCGGTTCCCGACGACGGTAAAAAATAACAGGCCGATTAGCTCCTATCCATTCCAATGCTGGCTACTGATTATCGCCGCTGTGAACAGCACCCGGCTGGGCTAATTCACTGCGAAAAACATCAAGCTCTTCGTTGACCATCAGGTTCAGGCCTTCACTCTGTCTCGACCATTACGATGAGCGTTTGGCTACTATGCCGTCTGCTGAATTCTGCTTAATCACCAACTGTGTTACCGCCGTTGGCGCTATCGTTTGCCATCTGTTCGCTCGAATCCAGCTGATGACGGCATTGGCGCGACGGGACATTATTTATACCCGAGTCACAGCGGGTAAGGACGATCGCTTGTTAAGCAGAAGTAGAACGACTTCGCTGCAGGCGGTACACTGCAGTTAATGATAAAGACCGTATTTGCCGATCCAACTGACTCTCTCACTAAGGAGCAACAATGATTAAATTCAGTATTGGCCAGAGCGCCCCGAGAGTCGAGGACCAGCGGCTGCTAACCGGCGTCGGGCAATACACGGACGACACCGTGCCGCAAGGTACAGCACGTGCCTTCATCCTCAGGTCAGACCGAGCTCATGCACTGATCAAAAATATAAACCTCGAAGCCGCACGCAAAGCCAATGGTGTTCTGGCGGTTCTGACAGAAGCTGATCTGGCGACTGATGATATTGGCGATATGCCCTGCCTTACAGAGCTTGAGAACCGCGACGGCAGCAAACAACATTACACTGCGTGGCCGGCACTGGCGCGTGGCAAGGTTCATTTTGTCGGCCAGCCGGTTGTGCTGGTTGTCGCCGAAACATTGAGCCAGGCCAGTTCCGCCGCCGAGCTGGTTGTCATTGATTACGACGATTTACCCGCCGCCACCACCATTGATCAAACGCTGGAAGAAACTGCCCCGCAGCTGTGGGACAACATTCCGGGTAATCAGGTTTTCGACTGGCATCTGGGCGACGAGGCTGCCGTGGATCAGCAAATTGCTGACGCTGCACGGCTTACCCGCCTGCGGATCGAGAATAACCGGGTTGTTGTTAACTCAATGGAACCGCGCCCTGTCTATGCCGACTACGACGCCGAAACGGATCGCAGCACACTCTACAGCTCTACCCAGGGGCCGGACTTTATACTGGCGCCGCTGGCGCAGAAAGTTCTTAAAATAGAACCTGAAAAAATCCGCTGCATTACCGGCGATGTCGGTGGCGGCTTTGGCATGAAGGTGTTCCTTTACCCGGAGCACGTTCTGGTGACCTGGGTATCGCGCAAGCTCAGACGGGGTGTGTCCTATCTGCCAACACGCTCCGATGCCTTCGCAAGCGATGTACACGGCCGTGATCTGGTCAGTCACATAGAGGCGGCGACCGATATCAATGGCGTTATTGTAGCGCTCAAGGTACTGACCTACTCGAATATGGGCGGCTGTCTGTCGAACTTCGGCCCCTATATACAAACCGGTTCCGGGGGGCATATGCTTCCGGGGTGTTATCGCATGCCGGTGTGCTACAACCGTGTAATCGGTGTGGTAACCAATACTGTTCCGGTCGACGCTTATCGCGGGGCCGGGCGTCCCGAGGCGTCTTATCTTATTGAGCGCCTGATGGATGTATTGGCTCACGAGCACAATTTACCAGTCGATGAAATACGTCGCCGCAATTTCATCAAACCTGAGCAAATGCCCTACACTACCCCGCTTGGCAACACATATGACAGCGGAGATTTTGAGGCCGTCATGGATGCAGCGATGGCACAGGCAGACTGGCAAAATTTTGAATCACGCAGGCAGCAATCAGCGGCAGCGGGCAAGTTGCGCGGTATTGGTATGTCCGTTTATATAGAACGTTGTGGTGGAGGTGGCGGGCTTGCCTCCAGGCTGCTATTCAACGACGACGATTCGGTCACCCTGCTCACCGGCAGTCAAACCAATGGGCAGGGGCATGAGACTGCTTTCACACAGATCCTGTCTGATCGGCTGGGTATAGAAATAGACCGTATCCATATTGTACAGGGGGATACCGATATCACTCCACCGGGCTTTACCGGCGGCTCCCGCTCGGTACCCATTGGTGGCAGCTCTACCCTGCAGGCGGCAGATGCAGCTATAGAAAAAGGCCGCTCAATTGCTGCACATCTGATGGAAACAGCCGACACCGATATAGAATTCACCAATGGACAATACGCCGTTGTCGGTACTGACAAAACACTGCATTTGTTCGATGTCGCCCGTGCAGCAAGAGACCCCGCCAGCTTGCCACCCGACACCGAGCCCGGTCTGGATTGCGAGCGGGATTTCACCTCGGAAGAGGCCACCTACCCGAATGGCTGCCATATCTGTGAACTTGAAATCGATCCGGACACGGGCATTGTCAGCATCGAAAACTATCTGGTAGTCGACGACTTCGGCGATGTGATCAATCCCAGACTGCTGGAGGGGCAGGTACACGGTGGTATTGCACAGGGTTTAGGGCAGGCACTACAGGAACGCACAGTATATGACGATGCCGGCCAGTTGATCACCGGCTCATTTATGGACTATGAAATGCCTCGCGCCGATACCATTCCTCCAATAAAATTTTCAACGCTTAATATTCCATGTAAAAACAATCTGCTGGGTATAAAAGGGGCAGGTGAAGCCGGTGCTATCGGCTCGCCACCTGCAGCGATAAATGCCATCGTAAACGCATTGAAACCGGCGACCGGATTGCATCACGTGGATATGCCAGCGACCGCACAGCGGATCTGGAATCTGCTGCAGGCACATCGTTATCAACAGCGCGCCTAAGCTCGTGATATTGAGCACGTAATATTGAGCACATGATCCTGAGCAGGTAATCCGGATCAGGCTATCCGCAATAGCGCCCCCTGAATCCAGACTCCCGCTAAAACACCAATTGACGAGTAAAAGAGCACCATGACCACCTCGCTACCTTCCATGTCACCTCCCGGGATAAACAATGGTTCACTGCGTGAACCCATACAAGCCACACTGCTTGGAACAGCCAGCCTGGATAAAAGCGGAGACTTTGAAGCGGGCAGCTACCAGAGCTTTACTCTAACCTATACGGCCGGTCGCTTTGGTATTGATGACAGTGGCAGCTTACGAGTGGTATTTCGCTTTGCAACCGATCAAACCGATCCGCAGTTCGATAACCCGACCGCTCCGGGCTACACCCAGGTAAGTGCATCGAACAACGCAGTACTGCAGTGTCGTTTCGACCCGAAAGGCAATATCCGCCCCTGGGATCGAACGCTGCAGATAAAGGTGGTTAAGGGCTTTATGAAAGAAGGCGACACCATCACTATTCGCTTAGGTGTGACCGATGAAGGCTCGCCGGGTATGCGCCTGCAAACGTTCTGTGAGAGCCGTTACGAATTTCGTGTGCTTGTAGACCCGATCGCTACCTATAATTTTCAGCCGCTGCCGGTTCAACCGTTTATTGCTATTGTTCCAGGACCGCCAGCTACCTGGGCGGCAACCCTGCCGAGTATAGTTACGGTCGGAAAACCATTTACACTGAAAATAAAAGGCGAAGACAAATGGGGTAACCCGTCAGATAGAGCCGGTGCCCGCCTGCAGCTTAAAGCAAATTCGCCTATAGATAATCTTCCCGCCATTATAGAGCACCAGAACAACACCTTCGCCACAGAAATAAAAGGGCTGGTTGCGAACGCCGAAGGCCTGCTTCTGATAGAAGTCTTCGATCAGAACGAAAGCCTGCTTGCAGAAACCAACCCGGCCGACATTCGCACAGCGCCGCATCAGTTTAAGTACTGGGGTGATATTCACGGACAGTCCGATGAAACACTCGGTACCAACAGCGCTGTCGACTACTTTGCCTTTGGCCGCGACCGCGCGTTTCTCGATATCTGCGCCCATCAGGGTAACGATTTCCAGATGACTGAGCAGTTCTGGAAAGATCTGAATATGGTAACCGCACACTTTAACGAATCCGGTCGATTCGTCACTTTGCCCGGCTACGAGTGGTCCGGCAACACAGCACTTGGTGGGGATCGCAATGTCTATTTCCCGGTGGAAGGACGAACCATGCGTCGATCGTCGCACGCACTCATAGAAGATCAATTCGACAGAGACACCGACTGCCACACGGCCGCCGAGCTGTTTGAATCGTTTGCTGAGCACAACGAGTGGGATGTGATCTGCCTGGCGCACTGTGGTGGTCGCTATGCCGATATAACCATGGCTCACGACGGGCGGTTTGAAAAATCTGTTGAGGTGCACTCGGCGTGGGGAACGTTTGAATGGCTGGTACAGGATGCTTTTAAACAAGGCTACCGTGTGGGTATTGTCGGAAATTCAGACGGTCACAAGGGTCGGCCCGGTGCAAGCTATCCGGGTGCTGGCTGGTTTGGCGCGGTGGGCGGTCTAACCTGCTACCTGATGCCGGAGCTGAGCCGCACCGCCCTGCTCGACTGCATCCGAAGCCGGCACCACTATGCCACCAGCGGCGGACCCAGTGGCCGACCATTGATGGACCTCATCGTCACCTTCGACTCCCCAGCCACCGTCTATAACGACGACCCGGCCCTATACGAAAATGCCACTGGTACTGATTCTTCACAGGCCATAATGGGCGATATTGTCCATCTGCCATCCGGAGATGCCGAGCTATCGTTCACTGTTACCGCCAGCTCCCCCATTGTCTGCATCGATCTGTTTAACGGCCTGGAACAGTTAGAGCGTCATCGCCCCTACAGCGAAGACGAAATCGGCAACCGCATCGCTGTGATGTGGGAAGGCGCTGAGTATCGCGGCCGGTTTCGTGCGGTTCAGTGGGATGGAAGCGCACATTTCAACGAAGCAGAAATTGTTTCGGCTGAAGCGGTAAATTTTTTCAACCGCGACAAAACCCTGCTGCAGCAGGACTCGTTCACGCTGAACTGGCAATCGGTAACTACTGGCAACCACGCAGGATTTATCGTTTCGCTGAGCAATCCTGACCAGGGCAACATTGAATTATCAACGCCACTGATCAAGCAGTCTGTCGAGCTTAGCGATATCGGCTATGCAGACACCGTACTGGATGCATCGGATCTGCTGCCGCGACAGATTCGCCTGACTCGCCTGCCCGACAAAAATCCGCACACAAGCTGCACCATTAAGCGTACGTTAAAACCGGTAAGCGGAAAAGACAACCCGTTCTATATCAGGGTTACCCTTGAAGATGGAACTCAGGCCTGGACCAGCCCGGTCTATCTAGTGCGCCAGCTATAAACCGGGGCGTAGCGAGGGTCACTCAGGTGCGTGAGATTTCGCCTACCACATGTGGGCGTTTAGTCATTCTAAATATCTACATGTGGTCGGTGAAAGATCACGTGTCCTGAGCGATCCGCAGTAGCGCTGGTTTATGGATGGGCACTATCTAGTGCGCCAGCTATAAGCAGACGCACACTGGCGGGCAACCCTGCCAGTGTTTGCTCAATACAGGCCACTAACCACCGGTATCCGCTACAAAGCCGGCCGCTTCAATGCCTGCGACGGCGCAGGTTTCGTCGTTGTCGGACAGATCACCGGTTACACCTACGGCGCCCAGTAAATTGCCATCGTTATCACGCACAAGCACACCACCCGGCACCGGCACCAGCGCTCCATCACTGAGCGCATTCACCGACTGCACAAAAAACGGCTCGCCCTTGGCGCGCTCAAACAGGGCGCGAGATCCAATTCCCATAGCAATAGCACCGTGCGCTTTACCATGCGCAATTTTAGGCCTTAGCAGGCTGGTGCCATCCTGACTTTCACTTGCTCTGATGGTACCGGCAGAGCCAAGCACCACCACAGCCATTGGTTTGAAATTATTTTTTTTCTGAGCGACCAGGGTATGCTCGATAATTTTTTTTGCGTCTGCCAATAAAAGATCCACGTGGACTCCTGCATTAATGTGAAAAGTAATAAAAACAACAGGCGGACTGTACCACCCCTGCCTGCAAGGTTGAATACCTTTGATCCGCCTAACTTGCTTATCGAGCAACAACGCCCCACACTGCTTGAACGGCAATCTCCCTGACACGATCCAGTAACCCGATGACAATCATAAAAAATTATCATACGCACACGTACCGCTGTAAGCATGCCACCGAAGATGTTACGCAGTATTGTCAGGCAGCCATTGAGCAGGGCCTGCAGGTGCTGGGCATTTCAGACCACACGGCACTGCCGGATGATCGCTGGCCGAATATCCGCATGCCGTACAGCGAGCTGCCAAACTACTCTACAGCAATAGACTCGGCTATTGACTCATTCAACAACCTGAAAATTCTCAAAGGCGCTGAATGCGAGTACGCACCTGAATATCACAGCTATTTCAAAGAAGAGCTACTGGGAGACCTGAATTTCGATTACCTGATAGGCGCTGCTCATTATTTCCCGCAGAATGGAAATTGGACGGGCACCTACGGCGGTGCCAATACCGTCACCGGCCTGCGTGCGTATACAGACTATTTTATTGAATCCATGCAATCAGGCTTGTTTGCGTTCATGGCTCATCCGGATTTGTTCGGCAATTGTTATCACCGCTGGGACAGCAACACCATAGAAGCATCGCGAGATATATTCAGCGCGGCTGAATCACTGCAAATGCCGCTTGAAATTAACGGCTACGGTTTGCGTAAACCGAAAATAACCACAGACGATGGAGTCAGATGCATGTATCCCTGGCTGCCGTTCTGGGAGCTTGCGAGCGAGTACAATATTCTGGCAATAGCCAATTCCGACGCGCACCGACCACAGGATGTCAGCAGCAATATCGCTGAAGCGACTGATATTGGCGTTAAGTTCGGGCTGACCTTTGCCGATCTGAGCTACCTTGAAAATTGAGTTAGCCTTGCATAGTGTCGATCAGCGTGCCGCCGCAGCGGGCACGCTTTCACTACAGATGCTTTAAGCTATAGATAAAGAGCAACAGCCCCGGCTACTGCGACGCACCTGAACTGATCCATTCACGTATCGCATCGACCGTGGCAGTATCAAGTGGCTTGCCACGAAATGGCATTTGCGACCCAACCCGATGCGTCCCCTCAAGCTTTTGGATAATCAGGCTGTTGTCCGGTTCACCGGGAGTTACCCGGTTTAATTCCGGTTCATTAAGACTTGGCGTGTTCACCAGCGAATTATAGGAACCCTCTGACGATGCCAGGTTCATGATCCCCGGCAGAGTCGAGCCACTGCCGGTATGGCATCCCGAGCAAACCGGTGAAAACACCTTGGCTTGTATATCATCCAGCGACCCGGCAACAGTCAACGTTGGTTTTTCGTTACTTAACTGCGATCGGATTTCACCATCGGGGTTTGCTACCGACTGCACAGTGACATACGTCTGACCAGCATTAAACGCCGCGATCTGTGCCGCGGTTAGCACAGTATTTTCAGGAACAGCATAGGTGTTTGTATCGATCTCGACCAGGGCGACAATTATCGCTCCGCTTTGACCGCTTCCACCTTCGCGTATCACAGCACCGGTGGCATCGTTTACGGTGTGAGTCACCTGACCGGTCAATTCCCCGGTAACGGAATTCAACGCTATGCTGGTAGACCCCGCTGCCCGGGTTGCCACCGGAGGTATTGTTTGAGTCCCGTCCAGTGCGCTGGCAATTGTCAATGCAAAGGACGCATTAGACGAAGGGCCATTGCTCACGCTGCTGGCTACAAATGACGGATTATTACTGGGCACTGTTGGCGTAGCGGGATTGTTGCCCCCGTTGCTGTTGTCCACAGGGTCAGTCGGCGAAGTGGTGGTGACACTGCCGCCACCGCCCCCACAAGCTGTCAGCACCAGCGCAGACCCGACCAATACAAAACGCAGTAGAAGCTGTACCCGCCATAGTTTCCTATAGCCCGACAGCAGCAGCAAACCGATCAGCGACCACAGTCCGAATGGCCCCCCGCCATTTCCACCACCGCCACTTTCAGCCGCCTGCATCACCGGCTCATCATTTTGCACAGTAGACAGTCTGTAGGATAACTTTCCTAAGGTATTGCCGGTATTCGGATGATAATCAATCACGTCACCGTTCACCGCCGTGTTGTCTCCGCGAAGTAACAGATCTACTTCAGCCGGGCTACCAATGACACTTCTGGGAATACTCAGCTCTCCTATATTTCCGGCAATAGCGACAGTCATAAGCCCTGCACTTTGCCACGACCACTGATTCTGCGTGCTGCCGGTATAGCGATTCAGATCTATACCCTCCAGCAGATACTCGGCCCCTACGCTCAGTTCACTATCGAATCCTTTGAAACCCGTTGCTGGATTCTGATCGGTATCGATATATATTCCGTAGCCCCAGCTGTCTGTCACTGGTTCCCAGCTCTCATACGCCATGTACAGATTGTTACTGTCATCGAGAACCCTGAAACTGCGCCAGTCGATGGTATTCAACCCGGATACATCATTCGCATCTTCGCCACCTAAAACCGAGTCTGTCGGCCATTCGGCAATGGAACCGTCCAGCGCGATCGTCACCGGGGTCGGCGTTGTCGGAGGGGTGGGGGTGGTAGTCGGTGGTACTGTGGAGTAAGTAAAACTCCGGTCCGCCAGACTTGCCGCTGTATTGCTCGCTTTATCAGGGTAATAGTCTGTCACGGTGCCTCCGACTGCTTCGTTATTTCCAGCGAAAAACAGATTTATGGCAGTCGGGTTACCCAATACCGCCCGGGAAATCTGCTGCTCTGTCCCGGTGCCCGATATCTTCGGATCCATTGCACCTGCTTCAATCCACTCCCAGTTATTTCCGCCCCCGGTGTAGCGATGAATGACTCTATCCTCCAGCAGGTAGTCCACACCAATAGACAGCTCACTATCGAAACCTTTGAATCCTGTTCCGGGGTTTTGATCCGTATCGAGCATGATACCGTTACCCCAGGAGATCACCGCTGCTTCGTCATTGCGCCAGCCAATATAGAAATTAGCGGCATCATGCGCCATCCATCCTTCACGCCAGTCAATGGTATTGCCTGTACCAGACGCATCATCTGCATCGGCGCCGAATGAATCCAGCGACGACCAGTCCGCGAGGTTGCCATCAACGGTTATTGTTGCCGGGTTATAGATTACCTGTGGAGGTAAACTCGGCGAAGGCGTTGCTGGCCCTTCTGGTTCCGGTGTCACGGCCTCTGTACCCAGATAATACTCAAAACTTCTGTCTGCCAGCGGAGCGGTTGTATTACCGGCTGCATCAGGATAAAAATCCACAGCGGTACCGTTCACCGCTTCATTATCAGCGAACAAAAACAGACGCAGGCTGGTCGGATTTCCGATTGAGTCTCTCGGTACGTGCATCTCAAGCGAATTCGGACCAAGAGCCGCCACCAGCGATACCCCTGGCTCCCATGTAAAATCGTTGCCGGTACCGGAGTAGCGGTGCAGCGTACTGCCTTCGATCATATAATCCACACCAATTGGCAACTCGCTTGAAAACCCTTTAAACCCGGTTGCCGGATTCGAGTCTGTGTCCAGCTGCAGGCTATAGCCCCAGGAAAATTGTGCCGCATCAGGCGCATGATTATCGTAGCGCACGTGAAGGTTGTCATCGTCATGCGCTAGCCAGACAGTCGCAAAGTCAAGTACATTGCCTGCGCCACTAACATCATTCGCATCGCTGGCATAAGCGGGAATGCCATTCCAGTCTAAGAAATTGCCATCGACCAAAATACTGTTGTTCGGATTGCTTGGCGCAGTATTCGTCGGTGTTGTCGGCGGGTTGGTTGTTTCGTTCGGTACATTAGGCTGTGGATCGGAATTATCTCCAATCCCGTCTCCATCACTATCTCCACTCTCCAGAGGATCATACGGAAAGGCATCGTTTATATCTTCAACCCCATCGTTGTCGTCATCCGGATCGACGTCATCGCTGATACCATCGCCATCGAAATCGTTGATCGAACTTGCCGCTGCTTCTGAACCGTCTATCTGCAATAAATAACTGGCTAAATCATCAAGCTCATTGCTACTCAACGATTGGACATCAAAATTCATCCCGCTGGTATGGGCTAACACAGCTTGTTGAACGGTTAACGCAGAACCATCGTGCAGATACGGTGCCCCGTGCCATAATCCGCGTAAGGTTGGTGTATCGTGGCCCCCGTCAAGCAGAACCTGGCCCAGACGTCCACCAGTATCACCGTCCACGGTACCGATATTATGACCAACCGCTGACGGGCTGTCCGTAAATGCCGTGCCACTGTGGCAAAGGGCACAATCAGCGGTGCGGAAAATCTCTTTGCCTCGCAGGCCTGCAGACGTCAGGTTGCCACTGGCGTTGCGGAAAGGACTGCTGTGGAACGTTGTCAGTGTGGCGGCATAGGCGGCCAGCGCATCCAGATCGGAGCTTCGACCCGCTTTTGGCGTCGATGAATCCAGCGGCGCCGAGCTGTCGGTGAAATCGGTGTCGGTGAGTAGACCGGTACCATCGAAGATCTCGCGGATATCATTTTCGAAATCGTGGAACTCATCGAAATTGGCCGACCAGTGTACGTTGCCCTGTCCGGTCCCTGCTCGACCACGCAAATCTATGGTGTTGCGCAGCCCTTCTCCGGCATCGCTGAAATCCCAGACGCGGCCATCGTGTCCTGCATCATCGTGGCAGGCTGCACAGCTGATGTATTCCTGCGAGGCCAGACGTGTATCTTTGGAATCGTGGAACAGGCGCTTACCGAGAAGCACGGTGGCGTTGAGTGCTTCATCGCTGACGGTCGAAACCGTACCGATTAAATTTAGATTACCACCCGTGGTCCCCATCAATTCAGAGGCATCGATCATACTGACGCTGCGCGACAAATAGTTATGAACATAAACCCGGTTGCCGTCAGGCGAGACTACCAGGCCCTGCGGGGCAAAGCCCACCTCAACAGACGATACAATCGAATTGCTGTAGAAGTCGATTACCTTAACCGTGCGGCTCCCCTCATGCGCAGAGAACAGATAATTACCGGTAGGCCCGAATGCTACGGCAACCGGGTGACTAAGGTTGTCGAAGTGAAACCGCCGGGCAGTCTGCTCGCTGTTGGTATTTAAATCCAGCCGGGATAACATGCCCCGTACCAGCATATCGTGCTCGCGGCGATTGCCATCACGCATAGAACCGCGATAAATATTATCAACCTTAGTCGGAATAACCGCGTAAAAACCACTGGGCGACATTGCCGGCGAACGCAAATAATTCGGTATTCCACGCGCCTCTATTTCTGTATCTATATCACTGGCCGGCTCGTTGTACGGCAGATCAATGGTGCGGTTGATGGTCATATCGGCAGGATTTATAACAACAACCTGACCACCCGAAGCTGCTGGCGTACGGGTGCTTTCACTGGCCGCTGGCAGACTGATAAAACGCGGTGCATAGAGACTGCTGCCATCGGCACTCAAACCCAGCTCTCGCGGAGAAGAATCGACGTCTACTTCGCCGACAATCTGGCTGGTTGCGAAATTGACTTTCAATACTTTGCCAGTCGCTTCGAGAGCTATATAGGCAAATTGCTTACTTGCATCGAAAACCATGCCGTGGGGCCTGGAGGCTCTGGGTAACTGCAAACTACCGACCACCGCCAGGTTGTTGGTATCTACCCTGGAGACAGTCGCCTCGCCCTTATTTACTACACATAGAATTCCCGGACTATCGAGCGCCAGGCTGCGCGGATCATCACCGACGGGGATTTCAGCAAGTACATTGCCGGTGGCAGCAAGTATCACCGTAACCGAATCGTTATCCGGATTCACCACATAAACGCGATCACCATCATCGCGCTCTTCATAGACGATATCCATTGAAGAGACCGGCTTTGTATTCTCCAGTGCATCATGCACTCGAATATATACGGTTTCCTGCGTACTGCCCTGATCATCGGTGGCGGTAACGGTTGCCTGGTAGCGCCCGGGATCGGCATAGGTATGGGTAATCGTATCCGAACTGGTAGTCTCTTTCGGAGCGCCGTCGCCAAAGTCCCATTCGTATGTCACATCGTTGACGGAACGTAAATCAACGGTGAAGGATGTTTGCGAGCCTGCTGCCACCGGCGGAGCTGAAACCGACACGATATCAACTACCCGTGGCGGCGCATCGTTGATATAGACCGAGTAACGGTTACGATGGGCAATAAACATATCCATATTGCCGTCACCATTGATATCGACAATGCGGGCATCCCACGAATCAGCGTTGGCCCACGCCGGTGCAACGAACGTGGTGAAGGTACCCAGCGTTCCGCCCTGGTCGCCACCCATGTTCAATACCACTTCCGTGCGATGGCCTTCAGACGACGTAGAAAAGCCACCAAAGTTACGCATCATTGAAGACAATACGTAGTCTATATCACCATCGCCATCGATATCACGCATGTGCGACCAACTGTGCTTTCTGTTGCCGCGCAGCATGGCCGCATCCTGTCTGACTGTGTATAGAGGAATTCCATTGGCATCGAATTCGCCCGTAGACATCTCGGCCAGCGGCGCCGGGTTGGAGTACTGACGATAATCGTATATACCATCTCCGTTAAAATCCGCTGCGCCGAACACATAGGCAAAATTATCCGGGTTGCGGAACTGCGAACGTCGGCCAGAGCTAAAATTACCGCTACCGTCGTTGTAGTAAACATAGAGAATTAAATCTGACTCTATATAAACAATATCGACATCACCGTCGCCCTCGACATCATCGAGTAATGCCTGATGACCGCGTCGGTGTCCACCACCCGCCAACGGCCCCAGGCGGCTGCTTTCATCGGTGAAATTGCCGTTCCCGTCATTTACCAGCAGCCGATTGCTGGCTTGTTCCGCCTGTATAATAAACAGGTCAGCTGCACCGTCTCCAGTGACATCGCCGGATTCGATAACGAGTATATTGCTTGCGCCACTGAGCCCCCCTCCGGAATCAAAACCCTGCCACTCTCCATTATTATCGTTACCCAGATTCATGAACAGGTACGGTGAATCTCCGCGTCTGCCGAAAACTATATCGGTAAATCCATCGTTGTTGGCATCGAACGCCTCGCCATAGTTTGAGTTGCTGGCGGCACTGGCATTCGGCATGAAGTCTCCGGTACGATTAACCAGTACACCCCCTTCGTTCATCAGCAATACGGGCGATCTGCCAGAGCGACTGATGATAATATCTTCAACGCCATCGCCATCAAAATCGCCAAGATCCGTTGCCTTAACTGCGCTATCGTTGGATAAACCGCTGATATGATCTGCAGTGCGATCAGAAAAATCCTGCGCCAATGCCGAACTGGCCACCCCGAGCCCCAGCAGAGACATTGTCAGAAGCAATGCTCGCGGCAGTGACACCTTAAGCGGCTTAACAGCCGCGCTGGTCAGGAAGAACGGCATCGATCTTAGCTGAAGCCAAAATTTCATTTTTTATCAACCACGTTACGTATTTATTTATAGCCGCCTGCAGTGAATTAGAAATTCACACACCCGACTGTTACATCGTCCTGACAGGAAATCCCGGCTGGCACCGGCCAGACATATTGAATCGAACAGCCAGTGCAATATTCAAACCTGCCGCATCCTGACGGAATCTCAAAATACGAAAATGAGCAGATAGATTAAGGATGTCTGAGCATCGGAACGACGAATTGCTTAGTAATTCCATCCACCCTTGGCACGCAACAAGCTAACCGAATGGACCCCGACCGCCGCGACCATGCTGATTGCGGCGTATTCCGGGAGTTGCTGCAGAGCGAGTGGAATCGGCAGTAGACGGGTTACTCTCAAAACCCACACCATGCGACTGCAGCGGTGCGGGAAAACCAGCGTCAGGATCTGCAACAATAGTGAGTGTTATTCGGGTTTCGCTGTTTAACCGCTTATGGCCGACCACCTCTGTGACCTCCTGGCCGGTTTCCTCGCACTTCTCCATGCTCTGTTTTATTTGATGGATCAGGCGTACGACAAACTGCATTTGCACCGGTGTCAATTCACTCTCCTGCAACAGGCATATAGTACTGTTTATTTGTACAGTATATCGTCACCACCCACTTGCAGCAAGCAGTTCTTTCAGCCGCACAGTTGAGGTGAAATTATCAACCCGTCAAATACTCTGAATTCACGCAGTTGCGCAACACCCCTTTAGTTAAAAACTGTGCCGCCCCCTGCCCTCCCAGAAATCGCATGTCGTACATACTCTCTGTGCTGTAAAAAGCTGAATGCGGTGTAAGCAACAGACGGTGGTCGATCCAGCTTTCCTGTGCAGACCAAGCCCGCAGCAACGGGTGAGACTTGTCAACCGGTTTCTCCTCCGGCAATACATCGAGCGCCGCCGCCTGGAGTTGATCAGTTTTTAGAGCGTGATACAGGGCGTCCAAATCAATGACCGGGCCACGGGCGGTATTAATGAGCATGAGATTGGGCTTACTGCTGGCGAGAACTTCGGCGTTTATCAGCTTATCGGTTTCGCGACTCAGCGGTACATGAATACTAACTGCATCACACTGGCTGAACAGATACTGCAGATCGTCCACCCGGCGCACGCCCAGTGCTTTGTCTCTGCCGTTTTCCACGTGCGGATCGAAAAAGCACACATCCATGCCGAATGCTTTGGCCCTCAATGCGGTTGCCATACCGATACGGCCGAGGCCAACAATACCAAAGGTGCTTGTCGATAACCGTCTGGTTGGTTTGTAGCGGATTGGCAGCCAGTTATCATCCGGCGCTTTTTGCAATTCACGGCTGTGGTAGGTAATGCCTCGTACCAGAGACAGGTACATCGCAATGGCGTGATCGGCCACTTCCATGGTGCCATAATCAGGAACGTTGCACACCGGGATACCCGCGGCCGCCCAGGCTTTTATATCGATGTTGTCGTAACCTACCTTCGGCGTAACAAATATTTTGCAGTTTTTCGCCTGACTGCGGTAGCGCTCCGGTACATCGGTCAGCGAGACAATCGCATCGCAGGATAACCACTGATCCTGTGTAATTTCCTCAAGAGAAGCTGCCAGAACAGCCTCACACTGATCACCCGCACTTTCGTGCTCAATGTGGTGATCATCAGTCCACCGCAGCGGGGCCCATAGAATTTTGTAGGTCATCGACAGCCTTCAATGTGAACATACAGGGAAAATAGCATCCGGCAACAGCTGAATTAGAGATTGCAATCCGAGAGTGCACTATACAGACAATATCGATTCAACTATTTCACATTTTGTCCGATAACCTGCTTCGACAATTTGAATAGTAAAAACGTGCCCTGGGGAGCAACGTCAATGAATTTTCACCTGAAACCTGAAGACGACAAATTTACAAGAAAAGCACGCATGGCACAAAAGAAGAACCATATCGACGCCAGCCACATTTCAATAGCCGCGTCACAAAACCCGTGGCAGGGAAAATATGACCGCAGAACCGTTTTTCGTGATTGCGGTATTGAATTTTCAGTACCGTCAGTGCCAATAGCGGCGAATGATCGAGATAAAGGTAACAAATAAAAAGCGCTACACGCCATTAGAGCAACAAGAGCCACTCAAAAACAGCTGAAAGCAACCGGACGCGGAAAGCTTCGCGCCCGGCCGGATAACTGCACTATGTTCTTCCCATGCCGTCAACCTGTATATTTAAACAGAGAAATATGCAGTCGATAATTTTCTGTATTCAATTGTTGGCAGCGTGCCACTTACCTTCGCGAAATGCCAGCAACGCTTTGCGCGCCAATCCTTCGTCTTCTTTTGATCCGCTCCTGAACCCGGTACGCAGGAATTGATGGAAGCCATCCAGATTTGCAGCAGATGACTGGCTCGATCTGAAAAAACCCATCGACCAGTTTTTAAAGTTCCGGTCCGGCACATCACCGCGATAGAGTACTCTGGTTTCAGTGTGACGGGTATCTGTGCCGATTGTCTTGTACAGCTGCTCGACTACCGCCTTCGGTCCCTCCAGTGCCTGGATAAAAGAACCCTTGTGATAAAGCAGCATCCCGGTAATACCGAGGGAAAGATTATTTTCCCGGGCAGCTTTCAGTAATTCCTCCAGCTCAGGCTCAGTAAAATCGTGGTTTGAAGCACTGATGTATAATAATTGATAGGCGGGTTCAGGCGAATTGCCGGCTTCCAGTTCATCCCATTTTGACGCCGCATCCATGCGCATATTACCTTGTGTATTGTCGCCTGAAGTAGCGGTTGAATACGCGCTTTCTTTAGCTCACCAAACTTCGGTTTTCACCTTCAAAATTATTTCAAGACTCTGAATATATTCGATATTTAGAAATTCAGGTGCCAACGACCAGCGTTGCAGTGAATCGTCTCAATGCAGCAATAACACTCAGCGCCGTTATTTTTCCGGTGGCCGGTGTTACGCTCGGGACGTTTTGAATACTCATGGTGAAACTCGACGCGTCTGCATTGACATTGATTGTATGAATATTGCGATTCACCGACGGATCAGCCCAGACTTCAACTGTCGTGCGATCTGCACCAATACCAGCCAGTGCCAGTGCCGCCGCCACATTCACGTTGGCAGGAAACGCTTTTGCTGCTTCTCTGGCAGAGCCCTGAAAAACCTTTTTCGCCTCAGACAGATGGTCTACATCAATGTTGTTTTTCACAAGGTATGGCGCTCCGCGCAGACCGCCCGGTGGTTTGCGCGTAACCAGGCTAATGCTGTCTACCGGACCTTCAGCTACGGCTTTAACCGCATCGAGGCCCAGCAGTGCACCAGTGGGAACGACAATCACAGCCTCGCTACCCTCAGCCTGCTCGATCAATTCCGGGTGATCCAGTAATGCGCCGACAGACAGCGGCATAAAGGTTTTCCCGCGACCGATTGCCGAGGTGGCAATGTCAGTGAAAACCGCTTTCGGCGCGCATTCGATAACGATATCCGCCGTTGCACCCAACTGCTCCAGCGTAACCAGCTCCGGCTGGCTGCGAAAATCCGACATATTACGGCGAGCCTTATCGTGATCCCGTACCGCTACCGCGGCCAATTCCAGACCGGGAATTTCACCGGCATCGAGGCAACGGGCTACCGCTAGCCCGATAGCGCCAAGACCGCCAATTGCCACTTTACGGTTTGTATCTGAAAGCGTGTTGATCGTTGAATCCTCTTGTTACGCCATAGGTGAATTCTCACCGCTGCAGAGCACAGTGTAACTGACCAGGTGGCTGCCCGAGAACGAATGGAGAACGAATAATCGACCACAGATGCGGTCTTTGGTCAGCTACACCGTGAGCAATCGCATTAA
Source organism: Chromatiales bacterium (ex Bugula neritina AB1) (assembly GCA_001730015.1). GTDB lineage: Bacteria > Pseudomonadota > Gammaproteobacteria > Granulosicoccales > Granulosicoccaceae. Next base: position 19,114 of record MDLA01000167.1, read on the forward strand.
ATATGACGGATTATCCGCGTAAGTCGATCGCAATAGCTGAGTCGAATTCTCACATCTCCGGTCCTCGCGTCGACTCTCAATCTCAGTCATCAGGCTCTGTTAACGGCACAGCAGCCCCCTTACCAATACCTCTTGCCGGTACCTCTTGCCGGAACAGCCACCCGGCAAGCCCGTCGGTACGGCTGAAAAAATTTCACTGTCCGGTGACACTGCTGTGCATATAAAGCTGCTTAAAGCTGTTCAAAGGTAAGGTACACTGTAAAAAGCTTATCCGGAAATGCGTAATTTACTGCGGAAGCGATTAAACCCGCATCCTCGTTGTACCCCGCATTCTCAGACAGCACCTTCCGCAGATCCAACACTGCACTTAACCTTCTGGAGGAATATGAATGAAATTGTGGAAACCGGTATGCGGCCTGATCGCCTCAGGCGCGCTCGCTCTGATGTCTCTATCCACTGCATCAGCAGCTGACATACCCTGTAAGACAGCCAAACTGATTGTGCCCTGGGCTCCCGGTGGCGGCACCCATATTATATTCTCGATTTTCGAAGAAACCATAAACAAAATGGATGGCCCGAAAATCCAGGTCGTCACCATCAGCGGTCAGGGCGGAAACAAGGGCGCAAAGCAGGCGAAAAAAGCCAAAGCCGACGGCTGTACTTTATTTGCGATCCACCAGAGCGCGATCGTCAGTTATCTGGCTGGCCGTGTAGATTTCACCTGGGACGCTTTTGATATGGTCGCTCAGGTCACGTCGACACCGGAAATTATCGGTGCCTCGGCCAATGCAAAGTGGGAAAACTTCGGTGAAATGATCGAAGACGCCAAAGCCAACCCGGAAACTATTCCGCTGGGAGCAACCCTCGGATCAACGAGCCAGTTTATGTGGTTACTTATCGAAGAACTGAACCCGGGCGCAAAATTCAAGTACATACCGTTTGACGGCACCAAGCAGCGCGTGACCGCACTACTGGCCGATACCATCAAGTTGGGTACCATCAACATACCTACAGCAAAGAAAAATGTCGCGCAAGGTACTCTTAAAGCCTATGCATTCGCCGGAGAGGAACGCTCACCACAGTTCCCTGATCTACCCACTCTGAAAGAACTGGGCACCGACATGACCTACTCTCTCGACCGCGGCATCGTTGCCCCTAAAGGCACACCCGCAGACGTAATAGAAATGTGGGCTGAAGTCTTCAAGAAAGCAGCAGAAAACGAAAGTCTGCTGGAGCAGCTGTCCGCAAAAGGCACTCCGGTTAAATGGGTCGGCCCGGCAGGCTACGGTGAGTGGTTCAAAAAAGAGTACGATGCTCACGAAAAAGTAGCAATAAAAATAGGTATGTTCAAGAAGTAGCAAAGTGGCATCCGGCCCGGAAATTCAGAGGCGCAGCGCCAATGTGGCTCTCGCTTCCGGGCTGGCGTACTATCGGGCTAACGAGGATCCAGAAATAACATGACTACCGTAAGCAGGGACACCCTGGTCTCAATTGTCTTGTTGGTGTTTTGCGGTTTTCTGATCTGGGCCGGTTTTCAGATTCGCGATCCGCAATTCGGTGAACTCTCGCCGGCCGCCTGGCCCAAAGCCGTATCCTATGTGCTTACCGGTTTCTGCCTGATCTACTTTCTGCAATCGGTACTCGCAGATAGAAGCAACACAACCCCGTCAACGGATGACGCTCAGCAGAAGACAGGCGTTATTCAGCTCCTTCAATACTATGCCAATCCGATCATCTGCTTTGCGCTCTATTTTCTATTTTTATACACCTTGCCGTACCTTGGCACCTTACTCGGTGGTATAGCGCTGGTGTTTGCACTATTAAGTGTTCTGGGCGGAATTCAACTTAAGCAGCTTCTCTGGCATATGGTACTCGCCGTGGTTTCTGTCGGCGCAATGTGGTCCCTGTTCACCTACGGGCTACGGGTAATGCTGCCACGCGGCACCTTGTTTCCGTCAATATAGACCTGCCGTTCCGGTTACTCCATAGTCATCCCGATTTTTATATCGATTCAGGCACCGCATGATTCTAGAGAATATCGCCGCAGCTATTTCTGAACTCGCCTCTCTGCAGACACTGTTTCTCATGACAATCGGTGCATCGGCCGGTTTGATTGCGGGCGCAATTCCGGGTTTTACCATCGCCATGGCGGTTGTATTAACCCTGCCGTTTACCTTTGGAATGGACGCTACCCAGGGCGTTGCCACCATGATCGGCGTCTACGTTGGCGGGCTCTCCGGAGGATTGATGTCCGGTATTCTTATTGGCATTCCCGGTACTCCCTCCTCGGTCGCCACCACATTCGACGGATTCCCGATGGCGCGCAACGGCGAGCCCGGCTATGCACTGGGTCTCGGGGTCTGGTCCTCTTTTTTTGGCGGGATTATCGCCACCCTCATGCTGGTGACGGTTGCTCCGCAGCTGGCTAAGGTCGGGCTTGAATTTCAACCCTGGGACTACTTCTCGCTGATCTTCTTCGCTTTAACAGTCACTGCAAGCCTTGCCGGTGAAAACATGATCAAAGGCCTGATTGCTGGTGCGCTCGGCCTGGTTATAGCGTGTGTTGGCGAAGACGATATCAATGGCGTAAAGCGCTTCGACTTCGGCATAGAGTATCTGGGTGAGGGTTTTGCCTTCCTGCCGGTACTGATCGGCTTGTTCGCGTTTTCCAGGCTGATGACCGATATCCGCGACAAAACTACCGCCAGAAAAGCGTTGAGTGAAATGCAGGATGTCGATGTTCGCATTGAGCACCGGCGCGCCGTTAAAGCAATACTAACGCGCTGGGTTAATCTGGTTCGATCTTCGATTATCGGCGTGTTTACCGGGGTACTGCCAGCTGCCGGTTCATCGATATCGAACATTCTAGCCTACGATCAAGCCAAAAAAGCAGCGCCTGATCCAGAGAAATTCGGCAGCGGACATGTCGATGGAATCATTGCACCCGAATCGGCTAACAATGCCACAGCCGGTGGTGCACTCATTACCATGATGGCACTTGGAATTCCCGGTGACATCATCACAGCCGTTATGTTGGGCGCGCTGCTGATTCACGATGTCATCCCGAGCCCGAGCTTCATCACTGAGCAGCCGACCATTGCCTACTCTATATTTATTGCCTTTTTCTTTGCCAATTTTCTGGTACTGGGGCTGCAGTCAGTGGCTCTGCGTGCATTTGTACAAGTGACGCGCGTTCGCATGTACGTGCTAGCCTCAATTATACTGGCGTATTGCGGTATTGGTGTGTTTTCACTGAACAACATCGTCAGCGATATGTGGACTCTGGCGGTGTTCGGCGTTGTCGGCTATGTGATGAGACTACTGGGGTTCCCGCTCGCACCCATGATTCTAGGCGTGGTGCTCGGGCCGATTGCAGAGCGGTGGTTATCGCGCTCGCTGGCACTGTCTACCGATGTCAGCGAATTTTTCATTCATCCCTGGTCGCTGTTTTTTATTATGATCAGTGTGTTCAGTATATTCTTTAATCAATACCAGCAGGAACGCGGCAAAAAGACCTGGACGCTCGCCTACCCCCCTGCATTCCTGTTGGCGCTGGTGACACCGCTTATGCTTATGGGCGGGATTGTCCGACCCGCAATAGCCATGGTACTGCTGGGCCTGGCACTGTATACCGGCTTGAAAAATCTGAAAATCTACCAGAGCAACCGACAGGGTAATTGAATGAGTGCCAATGCCATAGACGTAAGCCGCACCCGGAGCGACAGTGAAGAACAGCAACTGCGTATAGACCTGGCCGCAGCCTTCCGGCTGGCAGTGCTCTTTGACTGGCACGAATCCGTCGCTAATCATTTCAGCGCTGCGGTATCAGACGATGGTAAAACGTTTCTCCTAAACCCGCGATGGAAGCATTTCGGTACGATTTGCGCCAGCGACCTGTTACTACTGAACAGTGACGATTCCTCAGTAATGGATAGCGCCGATGCCCCCGATCCCTCGGCCTGGTGCATTCACGGAAACATCCATGCAAGGGTACCTCACGCCCGTGTTCTGCTTCACTGCCACCCGCCCTATGCCACCGCGCTGTGCGGCTTGCAGGATCCAGCTATAAAACCAATCGATCAGAACACCGCCCGTTTTTATAATCGCGTAGCCATTGATTTATCCTTCGGTGGAATCGCCGATGACCAAGCCGAAGGGCAACGCATTGCCAGCGCTTTCGTCAATCACTCGATCATGATGATGGGTAATCACGGCGTATCAGTAGCGGCGCAAACCGTCGCAGAAGCCTTTGATCAGCTCTATTTTCTTGAACGTGCTGCCAGAACCATGGTACTGGCCTACTCCACCGGTCAGCCACTGAACATAATGGATAACGCACTCGCGGAAAAAACAGCCGCCGCATGGGACAACTACACCGCAATGTCATTTGCGCATTTTGAGCAAATGAAGGAACTACTGGATCGCACCGACAGCAACTGGCGTAAATAGCACCACTCAAGCAGTATTCACGGCTGTTTACAGTTCAGCTGTTTGAACTCGAACGAAAAACCACAATCTCAATGTAACAAACAATCAATATCCATTGAGTAGAGGGGTAACGGTAATGCAAACATCAGCAGTCATTACTTTATACAGTCGGCGTGCCACGGCCATCGCCGCCACGTTATTATTGTTATTCGCAAGCGGCTGTACGGTCGTGCCGAGGATTACCGTTGGCATCGACAGTATCAGCTCACAGAGCTCGCTTCCACGTTTCAGCTACGTACTGAAATCGGCCGTTGCAGGGGTCGATGAATCAGACCTGCACTTCATCGAATACTCAAACCATATACACGACGCACTGGCCCGGCGCGGCATGGTAAAGGCCGAATCAGCAGATGATGCCACGGTTGAAATAAAGGTTGATTACGGTTCGACACGTCATCAGCGCACCGTGACACGGCAGGTTTTCCACGACGACTACTCCTATTCAAGGCGTGTCTGCAAGCATCGCAACAGCCATGGCAAGTGTACAAATTGGGTACACCGTCGTCACCGGGGCTTGTGGGATCCGTGGAAATCAGAGGTCAGGGTTGTTACCGCCCACGACATATTTGTTTCACTGGAAGCGCGCGCGAAAGATGCCGGCACGCAACCCGCCCTGTGGGCAACCCGTGCTCGCGCTCTGGTGGCAAAGCCGGATTTGCGTGTGACACTACCGCTGTTGCTGGTGGCTGCACGCGACCATATAGGCACCAACACCGGCCATGAAATTACCGTTGTTTTACGAGGCGATGAACTCACGCCCGAAACCAGCCGGCCCGATAGCAGCAATCCGATATAAATTCCGCATGTTCGCGCAGTCCGGGATTCAGGCAACGCAAAATCCCTGTAGAATCTGTAGAGCGACCGGGCCTTTATTATACAGGTAAGCAGCCCGTTCGAGGCTGAAGATCACATTCGCAATAGACAGTTCAGGCCAGAACAAACACCGCACAGCTCAAACAGGTGAACCATGCGCGACCCAAAATACGATATCCTTTTTGAGCCGGTTAAAATCGGCCCGGTCACCGCGCCCAATCGCTTTTATCAGGTGCCGCATTGCACTGGTATGGGCTATCGCTATCCTAGAACCGAAGCCAGATTTCGCGGGATCAAGGCGGAAGGCGGCTGGGGCGTGGTATCGACCCAGGAATCAGAGATTCACCCGTCTACCGATATCACACCAGCCAATGAGGCGCGCATCTGGGACGAACGTGATATACCCGCCCTGCAACTGATGACCGATGCGGTTCATGAGCATGGCAGCCTTGCCGCAATTCAGCTGGTGCACAATGGCCTGCACACCAGCAACCGCTATTCGCGCTGCTCACCTCTGGGGCCTTCAGCACAGGCGGTCATTCCCGAAGACCCGATACAAGCGCGCGCGATGAGCAAAGCCGACATAGCCGAATTCCGGCGTTGGCACAGGCAAGCCGCACTGCGCGGGCGTGAAGCAGGTTTCGATATCATCTATGTCTACGCCGGCCACGACATGACTCTCCTACAGCACTTCCTGCTGCAACGCTACAACCACCGCAGCGATGAATACGGTGGTTCACTTGAAAACAGATTGCGCCTGTTTCGCGAAGTACTGGCCGATACCAAAGATGCAGTCGGCGATACCTGTGCGATAGCCGTGCGTCTGGCAGTCGATGAATTGCTCGGCAACGACGGTTTGCAACACGACGGCGAAGCACGGGAGATTGTCGAAGCACTGGCCGAGGAGCCAGACCTCTGGGATGTGAATATATCCGACTGGTCGAACGACAGCCAAAGCTCGCGTTTTTCAGAGGAAGGCTATCAGGAACCCTACACTGGTTTCGTCAAGTCACTAACCACCAAGCCTGTGGTTGGGGTCGGTCGCTATACCTCGCCGGACACCATGGTACGCGTGCTGAAAAGTGGACTGCTCGATTTCATCGGCGCTGCCAGACCCTCTATTGCCGACCCCTTCCTGCCAAAGAAAATTGAAACCGGCAGGCCGGAATCTATACGCGAATGTATCGGCTGCAATATATGCATAACCGGCGACAACACCAATGTGCCAATGCGCTGCACACAGAACCCGGTCGTCGGTGAAGAGTGGCGTCGCGACTGGCACCCGGAATATATACCGACGCTTGCCGACCCCGAACCCTGCCTGATCGTCGGAGGCGGACCCGCCGGTCTGGAAGCTGCCCGCGCACTGACTCAGCGAGGCGTGCACGTTACGTTGTCTGAAGCCACCGACTACTGGGGCGGACGGGTGCATCTGGAAAGCCGGTTACCCGGCCTAGCCACCTGGAGCCGGGTACGTGATTCGCGTCTGTGGCAACTACAGCAGCTTGCCAGTGCTGAACTGTATTTGCAAAGCCGACTTACCGCAGACAACATTCTAGAATCCGGCATAGCACACGTTGCCATTGCCACCGGTGCCAAGTGGCGGCGGGATGGCGTCGGCCGGGCACACCGCCTGCCACTTGCCTTCCTCGATCAGCAACGGGTGATCAGCCCCGACGATCTAATGTCGCAGGGAATTTGCTGTATTGCAAAAAACACGTCTGTGGTTATATTTGACGATGATCGCTTCTATCTCGCCAGTGTGCTCGCCGAACTTGTTGCCAGCAGCGGTGTCAAAACAACGTTTGTCACCCCGTCTGCCATCGTCGCACCGTGGAGCGACAACACCCTCGAACAGGAACGCATACAAAAGAGGCTGATCGAGCTTGATATAGAAATTATCCCCTCGCATACCCTTAGCGATATGTCGACCGGAACATTAACCATTCAATGTGGCTATTCCGGACGGCTGCGGGAAATCCCCTGTGGTCAGCTGCTACCGGTAACCTCACGCACTCCCGACAACACCTTGTGGACTGCGCTGAACGACCGCCGGAACCAGTGGCAGGACTCCGGTATCCGCACCGTAACACGCATCGGCGATTGCCACACTCCGGGGCTAATCGCCACCAGCTGTTATTCCGGTCACCAATACGCGCGTGAATACGCAGCCACTGATAAACCACAGCCGCTTCGTGAAGATATTATATTGCAGTAACCCGGTAGCAGCACAAAAAAGACCGGGTGCCATCAGCAACCACGTTGTACACTACATTTTGTTTTGCACAGCCAGGTCAATCAGCTTATCTAAATAATCGGTTTATCAGAAAAAGGGAAATCACCATGACAATCGAAGTGACAGCCGCTCACGGTGCCGGAGCATATATAGCCGGTGTAGATCTCAATACTTTGAACAAAACAGATATCGATACGCTGCGCAAATCACTCGGGGATTATGGTGTCCTGTTCTTTCGCGACCAGGCTATAACCTGCGAAAATCACATCAGATTAGCGGAACAATTCGGGCGCATAAATATCAATCGCTTTTTCACGGCACTGCCCGACTACCCGCAAATTGCACAGGTACTCAAAGAGCCCGACCAAACACAAAATATCGGAGAGCTCTGGCACACAGACCACAGCTACGATCAGATCCCCGCTCTCGGCTCAATTCTGGTAGCCCGGGAACTACCACAGTCTGGTGGAGACACTCTGTTTATTAGTATGATCGCCGCCTATAACGGACTCGATGCGTCAATGCGAAAACATCTGCAAGGCCTAACCGCAACCCACTCAAGCAGACACGTTTTTGGGACAAAAGCGCTAAAACGCCACAGCCAGGACGATCTGGGTGGTCGCTTTAAAAATGCCGATGCAGCCACCCAGGACTCGATACACCCCGTCATCATTCGCCACCCGATAAGCGGGGCACAAGCGATCTATGTCAACCCGCAATTTACACTGCATATAAATAACCTGCCTGCAGACGAAAGTAACTCCTTACTAATCGAACTCTACGAACACTGTAAACAGGAAGCGTATCAACACCGGTTTGAATGGAAGCCCGGCTCTGTTGCATTCTGGGATAATCGCGCTACCTGGCACCAGGCTTTAAACGACTACCAGGGTGAACGCCGTTTAATGCACCGAATTACAATTGAAGGACAGCCACTTACCGGGAGAATCTAACAGCGCCACTTTCTTCTTTAAAAAGAAAGTGGTTTAATTCTCGTAAAAACCATAAACCACTAGCCTTTCATTTGTCCTGCGAGCTACGCCTTGCTGCAAACCAAATGACCCACTCTCATTCGTCAACTTCGATGGTCACAGCACGCTAGCTTTTTTTAGACTTTCCCTTTTTTCTTTTCAGTTTTTTTATCTGCTTTATTGCATCATTGCAAAACGTTTGCACCACTCTGGAATCTTTTCGTTCAGTTAGAAAAGCCAGATAATAATTTGTCTGAACCTTTGCATCGGCAATGCGAACAGCCCGCAGATTCGGGTGCGCTACAAATTCAAAATCGGCTACAAAGCCAATACCCAACCCTTGCTCTACAGCCTTCCAGATCGCCTCGCGACTGCCAAGCTCAAGTACGGTTTCAATGGCAATTTTGCGTTTATCCAATTCACGTTCTATAGCCATTCGAGTGGTAGAACCTGTCTCACGACGCACCGTTTTTTGACCCGTAAGTTCAGCGATGCTGATGCTCTCTCTATTGAAAAACGGATGATCTGAATTCACAAAAACTACAACATCGTGAGTGCTATAGGGAATAGTGGTAACACGCTCATCGGACGGCACCTCGGCAATGATGCCAACATCTGCGTTGTACGCGAGTATGCTTTCGAAACACCGACTGGAGTTGCCAAATCGTACTTCAACGTTTACCAGTGGATATTTTTGCTTGAAGGCCACTATCATATCGGTTGCGTGAAACGGGCCGACAGCTGCAAGGTTCAGAGCCCCTGCATCGAGACCTCGAAAGCTATCCAGCAGATTTTCAGCATCCTGCTCCGCCTGCACCAGACGTGACGTAATTTCTACCAGCTCTTTTCCGGCATTGGTCAGATGGACCTCGCGCCCCCTGCGATTGAAAAGCTCTATCTCGTAGCGCTGCTCAAGTTCCTTGACCTGGGTTGACAACGTTGGTTGGCTTACATGCAGGGCCTCGGCAGCTCTGGAGAATCCACCGTAGCGGGCGACCGCATGAAAAGCTCGCAGTTCAGTTTTCAGCATTGATTCAGTATATACCAACTATTCCAACAATCAATTTGCTATATGGCTCTGACCATTTCATGCTCGCGTGTACAATAAGCAAGCTAACACCATCATTAAACGCGCACTACCGAGAGACGCTATGTGGGGATACCAGAATCCGGTTAAAATCGCCTTCGGGCCCGGTGCTTTTTCACAATTATCCGATCTGATTGCCGGGCGCAAATATGCGCTGGTTACTTATCCGGAAAAACCGTTTGATGAGCTGACCCGTCAGGTGGAGGCTCAGGCAGGTGCTCCGCAGCTGATTATCGACGATGTCGCACCGAACCCGGACTACCAGCTGCTTGAGACCCAAACCGCACGATTCACTCACCACAACGATATCGAACTGATCGTCGCTCTGGGTGGCGGTTCTGTGATCGATTCAGCCAAAGTATTCGCTGCGGCCAACGGCAACTTCAGCACTATCGCCAGATTTCTGGAAACAAAGCAAGGCGGTGATACGCTGTCGATTCTGCCGGTTATAGCAATCCCTACAACGGCGGGAACTGGCAGTGAAGTCACCAGCTGGGCTACCGTCTGGAGCGATGCTCAGGGCAAAAAATACTCACTTGCGCATCAGCAGCTCTACCCTGAATCTGCTCTGATCGACCCCGAACTCATGCTCGGCAAACCCTATGATCTGACCCTTGCAACCGGGCTCGACGCGCTATCACATTCGCTGGAAAGTATCTGGAATATCAACGCGAACCCGATTTCCGCACGCTACGCAATAACCGCGTCGAACACCATTCTTGAAGCTCTGCCGCAATTAATGAGCAACCTGGGTTCACTGGAACTACGCACAGAGATGTGCACGGCAGCCATGTACGCGGGCCTGGCTTTTTCTAACACTAAAACAGCAATAGCGCACAACCTGTCTTATCCCATAACACAGGGCTGGGGTGTGCAGCATGGCATAGCCTGCTCTTTTACCCTGCCAACCGTATTGCGCTCCGTTATCGGTATCGGTGATTTCAGAGAAGCCGCACTGAAAGAGATCTTCGGTCCCGATCTAAACGACGGTGCCGATCGACTATCCAGCCTGTTTGCAGAGCTTGGTATCGGCGCCAGATTCACCGATTATGGTGTCCCTGCCGAGCAATGCAAAACTATCATCGACGAGGCATTCGCCGGAGAGCGCGGGCGGAACTTTATCGGCTCAAAAGATAAATTTTTAGCGGCAGCGACCGAGCACAACATCGTTGAGCTATCAGCTGCCTGACACAGTAGCGGGCCTACCCGCCTTTCAATTCATCTAGAGGAAATACTATGAAACTACCCCTGATACTGAAAGCCGCTCTAACCAGCGTGGTCTTCGCAGCAACCGGTGTGCAGGCAGAAGAATGCAAAAACCCCGATGCACTGCGCTTCTCCATGATCCCCACGGAAGAGACAACTCAGGAACTTGAACTGTACGCCCCGATGGTAAATCAGCTCAAGGAGGCAACCGGAAAACAGGTTGAATTCTATCTGCCGACTTCATACGCCTCTGTTGTCGAAGCGATGCTCGGCGGATTTGTCGATATCGGCATGCACGGACCCTATTCCTATGTGATCGCTCAGGAGAAAGACCCGTCACTCAGAGTATTTGCCACCTATGCAAAGCATAAAGGGCACTTCCAGGAAGAAGGTCCGGGCTATAAAGCCGTGCTGGTATCACGCTCCGATTCAGGTATAGAAAAAATAGCAGACCTCGAAGGCAAAGTTGTCGGCCTAACAGACCCCGCATCAACCTCCGGCAACCTGCTTCCGCGCGTCTCTTTTACCAAGGTAATCGGTGCTCAGCTTGAAGATCACTTCAGCCGGGTGGTCTATACCGGCGGACACGATCTCTCAGCCATCGCCGTACTGGAAGAACAGGTTGATGTTGCATTTGTCGCTACTCACCGACTAGACAACGTAATCGACCGGGGCCTGGCAACAATGGAAGACTACAACGTTATCTGGTCCTCTCCGGTTATTCCACAGGATCCCTTTGTTGTATCAGGCAAGCTGTGCAAAGAACTTGTCGAGCAAATCACTGGCGCCTTCCTGGGTCTGGGTGACAGCGAGCAAGGCCGGGAATACCTGAAGAACGTCAACGCAAGTAAGTTTGTCGGCATGTCAGATAAGGACTACGACATCATCCGCGACCTGAAGGCCGCCAAAGACGCAAGAAAATAACAGCAGCAATCTATACCATGCCCCTGCGCAGATGCGCGGGGCATGGCATCACCGGAGAAAAAATAGATGGCATTGCTGAGTGTCAAGGGTCTGAAGGTTCGCTACAGCGCGAAGGGCCCGGAAATTCTCAAAGGGATCGACTTTACTGTAGAAGATGACGATTTCCTCGCTATTATCGGCCCGAGTGGCGCGGGTAAATCAACGTTAATTCGCTGCGTTAACCGACTCGTTGAACCCACAGCCGGTAGTATAGAATTACTGGGAGAAGACGTTTGCAACCTCAAACCCCGGGCCCTGCGCAACCTGCGCTGCAACGTCGGTATGATCTTTCAGGAATTCAATCTGATTAATCGCATGTCTGTGATGGACAACGTTCTATCAGGCCGGTTAGGGCACATCGGTAACCTGCGCTCACTATTCCGGGCTTTTCCACAACACGATATCAAACAGGCGCTGTACTATCTTGAGCGTGTCGGTCTCACCGATCACATCAACAAACGCGCCGATGAACTTTCCGGCGGTCAGAGGCAGCGCGTTGGTATTGCACGCGCACTGATGCAACGCCCCAAACTCCTGTTACTGGACGAACCCACCTCTGCGCTCGACCCTAAAATTTCCCGTGAAGTGATGTCACTGATCCGCGACATCGCCCGCGAACTTAAAGTACCGGCACTGTGTAACATCCACGACGTACAGCTGGCCAAAGAGTTCTGTAACCGCATTATCGGTTTGCACGATGGCTATAAAAAGTTCGATGGCGCAACACAGACACTACGCGATGCTGACCTGGAAGACATCTATGCCATGGAGGTCCTGTAACATTGACTTCCGCTGACATAAACCCGGCATTGTTAAGTCTGCAAGCCGACCTGCGTCGACGTCGCTTTGCGAAAATGGGGCTGATCTGGCTGCTGATAGCGCTTTTTATCGCCTGGTGTGTTTACGGCACTATTATAGAAGATACCGACTGGTCTCGCATCGGCGGACGCAGTGGTGTTCTAGGCTCAATCGGGCGCTATCTGACACTGGATTTCGGTCTGCTGCCGGAGCTGTTGATACCAACGCTGGAAACCTTCATGATGGCCTGCGTCGGCACCGTGCTGGGTTGTGTTTTCTCGTTGCCGGTTGCCTGGCTGGGTGCTGCCAATGTAACCCCGTCTAAAACCATTCTGTACCCGATCGGCCGCTTTCTGATGGTTCTGAGCCGCTCGGTACACGAGATTGTCTGGGCGCTTTTGTTTGTCAGCGCAGTCGGGCTTGGCGCGCTGCCCGGGATTCTCGCAATTGCCATGCGCTCGGTGGGGTTTATTTCCAAAATTACCGCCGAGGCAATCGAAAATATTGATGCCAAACCCGTAGAAGCTATCAAAGCGGTCGGCGGCAACCAGTTTCAGGTGATGTATTATGGCATATTGCCGCAGATATACCCGGTGGTGCTGGCAACCGTGATCTTTGAGTGGGATATCAACATCCGCCGCTCAGCAGTGATGGGACTGGTTGGCGCCGGCGGTCTCGGGTTGCTGTTTTTCCGCCAGATGAACCGCTTCAATTACGGCGGGGTCAGTATGGTTATTCTGGCAATACTGTTGTTGATCATTCTCGGTGAAGTAATTTCGCATTACCTGCGTAAGGCGGTGATATGAAAGAACCGGCAATTGCAGATCAGAACAACGCTGCCACAGAAATTAAATGGTCACGCTACAAGTTTCCGGAATCGCTCTATAAGCACGGAACGCTGCTGCTCGTTCTGGCTTTTCTAGGCTACTCGCTACACTTTTTGAATGTTGATCTCGGCAAACTAACCGGAGCACTTGGCCGTCTTGCTGCGGTACTCAGTGATCGCTACTACCCGCCCGACCTCGAATATGTGCTCGACAAAGGCTATCTCAGCTCTATTCTCGACACCATTCAGATGTCTTTCCTGGGGGGCTTTACCGGCGTTTGTCTGGCTATTCCGCTCGCCTGGTTCTCCGCCGCCAATGTAACGCCGCATCGGCTGTTTTTTCCGCTGGGCCGCCTCGGCGTAGTATTCTGCCGGGCAATCCATGAGACCATCTGGACCATACTTTTTGTGTCGGTTCTGGGCTTTGGCATGCTCGCCGGTGTAAGCGCACTTACTATGTTCTGTGTCGGCTTTGCAGGCAAGCTGTTCGCCGATGAAATTGAAGCAATTGATATGGGGCCGGTTGAAGCAATACGCGCCACCGGCGCAAATCCGCTGCAGGTATTCCTGTTTGCGGTCGTCCCCCAGATTCGCGTTGCCTTCACAGGTATAGCAATTTATACCTGGGATGTAGCTTTTCGAGCCGCCACAGTGGTGGGCTTTTTTGGCGGCGGCGGCATGGGCTGGTACCTGAAACGCAACGTTCAGCAGCTGGAAAACCTGCGCGTTGCAGCCATTATTATTTCGATTATCGCGATGGTGTTAGTTGCTGAATTTCTATCGGGGTATCTGCGCGCCGCTGTGAATCGCGCTAAGTAACACTATTTAATCCCGATGTACAACATTACTATGCCAGCCGGGACAGTGGCTGATCCCGGCGAACAGTTCCTATCCGGCTTCTGCGTTGCAAACATGAAATTCACTCGAAGAAGTGAACTTGCCTTGTCTAAATTGTTCATACTCAACAAGCTCGTGTATTTGCCATACTTGTTGGCACTTCAGAGCGAAATTACATCGCATAAATTCTCAAACTGGAGTCGATTTTATGGTTTCTAAGCTTTTAATTCCCCTGACGCTGGCCACTAGCCTCATTGCTGCCGCAAACAGCTATGCAGCAGACTACGTCATCGATAAAAAAGGCCAGCATGCGTTTGTCTCTTTTAAGGCAAGTCATCTGGGGTATTCCTACATTGTTGGCCGGTTTAACGATTTCGACGGTACATTCAGCCACGATGCTGACAACCCGGCCGCATCAAAAGTTGAAGTCACGATCAACGCAAACAGTATCGACAGCAACCATCAAAAACGCGATGATCACCTGCGCAGCGACGATTTTCTCGACGTAGAGAAATACCCGACTATCACCTTCGCCAGCACAAGCTATGAAACTTCCGGCGATAATAATACCCTCAACGGCGACTTGACCATTCACGGAGTCACTCAAGCGGTAAGTATCGATGTAGAGCACATCGGCGAAGGCAAAGATCCATGGGGCGGGTACCGCAGCGGGTTTGAAGGAAATGTCACCGTGAAAGCATCCGATTACGGATTGCCTGAGTGGGTTGGCGATATCGAAGTTGAGCTGGTTGTCGAAGGTATTCGCCAGTAAAAAAAACCGGTAGTTTATCGACCACTAATTTCTTGAAATCAGGAACCACCAGGCAAATCAGTGGTTCCTGCTAGTGGTGGACAGGTGCGTGTTTCAGCTGATGAAACACGCACCGCAGTGTGCGGCTTAACCCCGGGTCACTTTTGCGAGGTATCATTTTCCAGTCGATCAACTATCGAAAGCAGCATACTCGCTGTCATGTTAGTCCGGTTGATTGTGCCGACAAAATTCCCCTCATCATTAACAACGGGAAGATTATCTATACGTAACGACGACATCTTCTGCAAAGCCTGTCGTTTACTGGCTGAAAGACGCACCGCATCTGCGGCGCCGACAAAACCCGGCAATGTCGCAAGCCAGCGGCGATTATCTTCTGAAGCACCATTGATCGCATCGGCAAAGTTATTATAGGCACCCGAAGCGGTTCGATAATAAACCTGAAGATCCAGCGCGTTGTAAATGCAAAACAACTGATCATTGGTATCGAGTAAAACAATAAATCGCAGATAGGAACTTGCCGACAAGGCATCAACGTATTGCTTTACTGCATCGCCGATATAGCCACCGTGACCCAGCTTAAAGGTTAACGCTTCGGTTTTTTTAGTGACCAGCTCAGGGATATTCCCGACCCCAGCCTTGCCAGCCATTTCCAGCATCTCGACTACCTCACCGACATCCGGAGACATGCCCCCCACCGCCTGACCGCGAATTTCGGTACTGGCGGCATCGGCTATCAGCTCAGATAAATCTGCTTTGACCCCGAATGCTTCAAAAACCTTCACCTTACCGGAAACCAGAAGCACAAATAACAGCGGAAGCGCCACCAGCACCAGATCGATGGGCTTAAGCGCAAACTGCTCGCCATATCGTGCCCTGACAAATATCGCCCCGGCAACCAGCAGTAAACCGACAAAGAGAAGCCCGCCCACTTGCCATTTTTCCATTGTGATCTCCCTTTCTTGTGATTAAAAATAACCCGGCTAAATAACACTGCCATCCTAATTCAAACACTCTGGCGACAGCATGCAATCACCTGTGTCAGTCAATATTCACTCAGCAAACATCCGCTGAAATACTAACCACCGAACGCTCCATAAGCCCAACTCTGACAAGCCCGGATGTTCATCAGGGCGTCGGCCCGGCGGCCAGTGGTATTTTCGATCTGATTCAGCAATCGGTAAATCGTTAATACTTGCAAAGCGGTTCTGCATTAAACCGTCAGTGGCAAACTCCCAGTTCTCATTGCCATAGGAACGAAACCAGTTACCGCTGTCATCATGCCATTCGTAGGCGTAACGCACAGCTATTCGATTTTCTGTAAACGCCCAGAGTTCTTTGATCAAACGGTAGTCAAGCTCCCTGTTTCATTTCTCTGTCAGAAATGCCTGAGCCTCTTCCCGGTTGTTTACGAACGTTGATCTATTGCGCCATTTGGTATCGAGCGTATAGGCCAGCGCCACCTTGGCGGGATCCCGACCATTCCAGCCATCTTCAGCCAGCCGAACTTTTTGTATAGCCGATTCGCGATCAAACGGTGGCAGAGGTGGACGTGTGCTCATAACAATTAGCTCACTTAACGTTTAATTTCGTCTATAAAACCGCATTAATCATCGGGTGGTGAGGATATCGCACCGACCTGATCTATTCACAACAGGGGATTTCACAGTGGATTTTTCTTCTCGCGCCGAATACTTACTGGTATTTGCAAGAGTAAAAATTCTCTGTGAACTCAAAAATCAAGTGAGACCCCGTCAATCCCGTGCATAATGCAGGTTAAATCAGAACATAAAGTGCCGGCTGCCGGCAAATAAGCCGCAATGCCTGACAAACTCTGTATAACGCAACATTTTACCTGTCGCAAATATTGCCAGCCCAAAGGGTGAGTCGCGGGCCCGAGCCCTGTACAGATCTTGAACCAGGTGCGATCATATTACGCTGTTCTCCCGACTTGATTTTCGCGAACACAGATGAATGCGTGCGATAAGCTGTAGACCGTAACACAGAGCTATGGATATCATAAATACTCATAGGTGGCTGTCCGAGAATGAGGGTCGTAGCGAGGGTGTGTGATTTTGAGTCAGATATTGCGATCGATTTAGGCGAATAGTTATTCATATTTAACGAAATTGATCGGAATACCTGGCCAAAAGACCACATCCGCAGTAGATCATTCATTCTCGGACAGGCTCCCAGGTGGCTGTCCGGGAATTGGGGTCGTAGCGAGGGCGCGAGATTTTAGGTCAGATATTTCGATCATTAGAGGCGAATAGTTGTTCTTCTTTAACGAAAATGATCGGAATAGCTGGCCAAAAGATCGCGTCCGCAGTAGATCCCAGTTCTCGGACAGCCACCTATACCCTGGCTCCCCAAATTCAACATTTCATTTTTTCAATACACATGGTTAAAAGATCAGGGATGCCAGTATGGTAGCGGCAGAAATGCTCGATTAAGACCCAGTATCCTGGTCAGCCACATTGAATATAAAAACAGCAACGGAAATCCACTATGACCGAACAATGCAAATCAACAACCCCCGGTGAAATCCGGCCAATCGTTGACGCGGCACGGTGCGAAGGCAAAGCGGAGTGCGTTGTTGTCTGCCCGTACAATGTATTTGAAGTAGTCACCCTGCCGGCTGAGATCTACCGATCCCTTTCGCTGATCGGCAAACTCAAAGCCCGGGCTCACGGTATGAAAACCGCCGCCACACCCCGTGCAGATCAATGCCTCAACTGCGGGCTTTGCGTAGCGGCGTGCCCTGAAAAAGCTATTAAACTGCAGCGTCACACGACAGATTGATATGAGTACCGGCCCGGGCGCCTCGTCAACCGAATGCAGTAATAATCATAAATCACCTAAGCCACCGCTATAAGGGAATGTGCAGATCAACATGCAAACTACAACGGATTCAGCCGACTACAGCTGCGCAGAGCCGATAAAAATCACCGACATCCGCACCACCCTGTTGTCAGTGCCATTCACCGACCCACCGCAGACCGGCTTCCTGACCCTCGATAATATTGATCTGCTTATTGTAGAAATAGAAACTGAAAACGGACTGACCGGAATCGGTTATCTGCATCCACTCGCTGGCGGTATGCGCACTATCGAGATGTGCATTCACGAGATGTTAAAACCGGTACTGCTCGGCGAAGATGCTTCCGATCCGGCAGCGCTGTGGCAAAAGCTATGGATGTCAACATTCATTCAGGGCCGCATGGGTATAACCGTCATGGCAATGTCTGCCCTTGATATTGCGTTGTGGGATCTCGTTGGAATCGCGCGCGAAGAACCCCTGTGGAAAGTATGGGGTGGCGAAGGCAGACCACTGCCTATTTACGGATCAGGCTGCTATCGCGGTCTGGGTCATGACGGCATGATCGAAAAAGCAGAACGGTATGTAGCCCGGGGCTTCAGCGCTATAAAAATGCAGGTCGCCCATATGTTCACACCAGACGAAGATGCTGCCAACGTGCGGGACATGCGCCAGGCCCTCGGCGACAATATAGAGATTATGGTTGACGTCAATCAGGGCTGGAATGCTGATAACGCAATTGCCAATGGTAAACTCCTCGAACAATACCGCCTGGCCTGGATCGAAGAGCCAGTACTGGCTGACGACATTGACAGTTATCTGGCAATAGCCGGTACATTAGAAACACCGGTTGTTGGTGGTGAAAATCACTTTCTATCTTACGACATGCGTCGCCTGATAGAAGCCGGCACCATACCCATACTGCAGCCGGATATCATGCGCGGTGGTTACACCGGATTACGCACTCTCGCTACTGACGCACACGCCGCTGGTATATCTATAGCGCCACACCTGTTTCCCGAACTGAGCAGTCACCTGGTTGCCTCAATACCTAACCCGTCGTGGCTGGAAAGTATGGGCTGGCACGACCATCTGTGGATAGAACCACTTACTATAGAAAACGGATACATAACACCGCCCGAACGCCCCGGCCACGGCATGCATTTCCGGTCAGAACTATTCAGTGAGTTTCCATATCGCAGGTAAAACTCAATACTGCTACTGCTACAGGAATTTTTTCTGTAAGACTTAATAGTGTGGTTTGCGCATTAATTCGCATGACACTTTATTAGCCCTCGCCATTATCTGCGTACACGTATAATGGTCAGCTCGTATTTTCGCCGGTAGAAGCTTGCAGCCGGGTTCATTCAAACACCTTCCACACAACGAGTGAACAACATCGACGATTGCATGCATAATTTCTTACTGTGCCATCTCAACCACCAGAGTCGTTCTGAAATCAAAATCACGCCCATCCGGATATCCGCCCAAACTGCAGACAACGCGGGTAGAACCTACCTTATAACCAATGGAAACTCACCTTGAATTGATACACATATGTACGCATATCGTATTTTATGTAAAATAGTTGACATGGAAAGCCCTACACCCTGACAGCTCATGCTTGCCTGATTCGGGTAGAGTCAAATAGTAAGCGTCCCGACACTGGCTCCACCACAAACATACAGAGTCTGCCCGGTGACAAAACTGTTCTCAGGATCACAGAAAAACAGAAACGCGTTTGAAACATCCTGCACCGTACCAAGCCTCTTAACAGGAATACGCCCGGCCAGCGCGGTTTCCTGCTCACTGCCTTTTTCTACAATTCCCCAGAAGTTATCGGTAAGTATGGGGCCGGGAGCAACAACATTAACTGTTATACCAAAGGCGGCTAGCTCCAGTGCCCAGGTACGCGCCATTCCAATCATACCCGCCTTGCTGGCACTGTAGGCAGTTCGGGTTGGTGCACCCAGTGCGGCTCTTGACGCATTAAACATCACACGCCCGAAATTTTCTGCTTTCATCGACGGCAGGGTTGCCTGCAGCAGCGTCAGCGCCGAGCCAAGATGCAGCTGTGCCAGGCCGGTTATATCGTCAGCGCTCGCCTCTTCGATTAGATTCGGCCAGATTAATCCGGCATTGTGAATCAGGTGGGTGACTTTATGGTCAGATGCTATTTCTGCAGCGGCGGCCTTTACCGCCTCAGGATCGAGCAGATCAGCTTCAACCGAGAACAGATTTTCATGAGTCGCCTCCGGGGCGCGCCGGGCAACCGAAATAACCCGATAGTTCTTCGCCAGTAGTTTTTGCGCCAGATCGGCCCCTATCCCTTTATTACCGCCAGTGATCAGTGCTGTGTATTGCTTCATCGTGAGGCGCTCGAATTCGTTGCTGCAGGCACCAGGGCAAGAACCCGCAACGGGCTGCCTGTACCGTCTTTTATTTTTAACGGAGGGGCGATCAGAATTGCACCGGTGGGGGGTAATTGATCGAGGTTAGCCAGACATTGCAGGCCGAATTTTCCGGCACCATGCAAATAGAAATGCGCCGGGTATGGTGGCGTATAATGCGCGCCCTGCCCGGCATCGGTGCCGACGGTCTCTGTGCCAAAGCCTCTGATATTGCGCTGATCAATCAGTAAGCGAATGGCATCGGGCGTTGGCCCGGGTGAGTGCGCGCCGTCGTCTCTCATGTTCAGATACTCGGCACCGCTTTTTTTGGACCAGTCGGTACGCATCAGTACCCAGCTGTCTGCGGCAATCCTGCCATGCTTCTGCTCCCACTCTTCTATAATCTGCGGAGTTAACTCGAAGTCTTCATCCGTCGCCGATTGCACAGTGCAATCTATAACAACAACAGGCCCGACAAATACCTCTGGGGCAATTGCATCAACCGAGTTATCCGGCAGATCACGACCGGATACCCAGTGCGATGGTGCGTCAAAGTGAGTACCGGTATGTTCGGACAGACTAATGTTATGCCACTTCCATGCTGGCCCGCGTTGATCATAGGCGCTGATCTCTTCCATACGAAAGCGGGCGCACTGCCCAAATTCCGGCGGCAATATGATTACAGGAAAATCGGGGTCCAGCGTGTGAGTGAGATCAACTACCCGCACCTCGCCGCTGGCAATTTGAAGTGCCAGTTCCGGCAGAGAACTTTGCTTCACGCCCCTTCTACTCCCTGCGTGGTTTCACGCTCCAGAATGTTCGGCGACTGCTGGTAGCGAGCAGCTACGTCTTTTGCCACATCACCGCAGTACACTTCTTCGACTCCCGCTTGCAGACCCTGCACGACACTCCGTGATAAAGACACCGGCATTACCTTGGGTGGCGGCAGCGGTTGATACCAGTCATCCTCTGTGGGGCCGCAATAGACATTCATTACACGCAACCCGGAGGTTCGAAACTCGGCTCGCAAGCACTGGCTTAATGAATGTGCTGCAGCATTCGACGCACTGAAGCAGCCGTAGTCCGGAGCGTTAGACAATGCATGGACCGATAATATATTTACCCAGGCCACGGCGGAATTTATGCCATCGGATACACGCGAGCACATCGCCGGGCCGAATGCCTGAGCCAGTCTCATCAGACCCAGATAGTTAACTTCCATTTCATCGCGGGCAAAGCCGGTGTCACCGCGTGCCAACACACCGCCCGGGCGGATAAACCGGGCGTTGTTGACTAGAATATCGGTTTTACCGCCTATTTCTGCAGACAGTTTCTGTACCGAAGCCGTGTCAGTGACATCCATTGGAAGAATTTCAACCTTATCTATATTTTGCAACTGTGCTCTTTCAGGATAGGGACGCCAGCTTTCGGATTCGCCGACAAACACCATTGCAGCACCGGCGCCCAGCAGGCTTTCGGCCAGTGCCGGGGCATTGGGGTTGCGTGCATCGGTGATCAGTATTCTTCTGTGCTTAGGGTCTGATGTTAATGCTCGCAACTGCGGATCGTCTTCCATTGTCGGAGTCCTCTCTAGGGGTACAGCCAGCAATACACCCTGACCTGAACGATCAAGACGATTGAGTAGTTTAACGCGCGAACGCGGTTCGCAGTCGCCATGCAGATGGCAGATAATGACAGGCCCGGCATCGAGCTGCACGCTACCGGTTCGCCACGGAGCTCGCTCACGAAAGTAAAGTCTGGTTGAGGTTCTTACGCTGGTCTCTGCGAGTATTTCACCCAGCGGCGAGACATCCGTCCACGGTAATTCTATAGACAGACACGTGCTGCAGGCGTCGCGTGGCGGGTACTGAATAGCACCGCACTCTGCGCAGCATTGCAGTGCGAAGCGACCATGAGCCGCTGCCGCACTCAAACCCAGTGCCGCTCGACTTCGCATCTGCGGCGGTCGCGTTGGCGACACCGTGCGTTTCTGCGGATTTTTTTTCGGCGGTGGTTGCAGCGGGGTAGTCATTGCGCAGCCCCTGTGCAACCGGCTTCCAGAATAGCTGCGGCAGAGCATACGCCTCGATCATAGTTGATCATACCGAAACCAGACACCAGTGCATGGCTGGCCTGTTTAACCTGTGTGGCAGCAGCGCAGTGTGTCACCTGCCTGATCGCTTCAACCAGGCCGATGAATCCCCCCGCCGCGCCGGCCTGGCCGGCAGAAAGCTGCCCACCCGAAGTGTTATGCGGGAAGTCGCCCGTTGTGGTTAGATTGTGTCTGCGCACAAAATCTGTTGCATCACCTTTGGCACAGAACCCTAGGTCTTCTATTTGCATCATGGAAATCACCGGGTAGTCATCATAGGTTTGCAATAGATCGATATCTGCGGGCGTACAGCCAGCCATGTTATAGAGCTCATCGATATCGCAGGTCCAGCCGCCACGCAACTGAACGGGATCTTCCGCGTGCGCATTGTGCCGTTCTATAGCGCCACTGAGTCGGGCAAACGGCAGCTTGCGTCGAAGGGCTTCATCTTCATGCATGACCAGAAAAGCCTCCGAACCGGCACACGGCATCACACAGTCGAACAAGGCAATAGGGTCAGCGATGGGGCGCGCGTTGATGTAGTCGTCCAGGGTGAGCGGTTTTTTCATCACCGCACCGGGATTGTTGAGTGCGTTTTCCCGCTGTGCCACGCAGATACGCCCGAAATCTTCACGTGTTGCGCCATAGGTTTGCATATAGCGATCAGTCAGCAGCGCGAAATTTGCGTTCGGGCCACCGTAACCATAAGGATAAGACGCATCCATAGCGAAACGCGAAAAGCTGGATAATAAACCGCGAAAGCTGTCAATGTGATTGGTGTCACCGGCAACACAGGCAACAATATCGGCATCGCCGGACTGCACCGCTCGTGCCGCCCGCCGCAGTGCGACAACACCACTGGCACCCCCCATGGGAATGTGGTCGAGCCAGCGCGGACACAAACCCAAATGCTGGGTCAGCCCGACTGCAGTATCGGGAAACAGCGTGAAACTGGAAACCGTAAAGCCATCAATCTCAAGCGGTTTCAAGCCCGCCAACTGCAATGAACCGCGCAGTGCACGGGCTATCCACCAATGTGCCGTTTCTATAGAATAGCGCTGGTATGGCGTAGAAAACGGCGCAGCCAGTACCACACCATTGTAAGACTGCCGCGCGCGACTCATGTGCTTTGTCTTTTCTTCAGCTGCGTTGTATTGGTAGTGGCGTCATCGGTCAGCAGCGTGGCCGCAAGCGCCTTTAGATCAGCACGCTGAATTTTATGAGTTGCTGTAACTGGCAGCTGATCAACAAATGCTATATAGCCGGGCGCCTTATAGTAGGCCATTTGCGTCAGGCACCATTGTGTAATTTCAGTCGCAACCGCTGGCGAAGGGTTATCGCACACCAGACACGCAAAGACTTCATCACCTCTTATTTCGTCAGCAACCGCAGCCACTCCGGCTGCATTGATTTTCGGGTGACGCATCAGCACAGACTCTACCTCAACCGCGGCAATATTCTCTCCCGAGCGACGGATAACGTTTTTCCGTCGATCGACAAAAAAAAGATTGCCGTGGTTATCAAGCCGCATAATATCGCCGGTGTGAAACCATCCTCCCTGCCAGGCTTCATCCGTCGCCGCCGGATTTTTATAATAGTGCGAGAAAAATCCATAGCGCGGGTTTTCATGCCTGCGCCGCACCAGCAATTCTCCCGCCTGCCCGGTATCTACAGCGTCCCCGCTTTCACCGATCAGCTTAAATTCTATATCTCCCGCCGGAGTTCCCAGGCACGATTCGCCGATCAGGCGCTCGTGGGTACTGGCTGCCACCACAGCACCGGCTCCTGTTTCGGTCATCGCCCAGGCCTCAACCAGCGGAAACCCGAAGCGCTGTTCAAATTCTGCGTGAAGCTTGGGATCAACACCGGCACCAAAACCGAACCGGACCGAGTGATCTTTATCTGAGTCGCTGCGATCCGCTGCCATCAGTATCGATGGCATCACACCCAGATAATGCAGACAGCTTGCACCAGAGGCTTTTACATCAGACCACCAGCTGCGCGGGTGGAATCGATCCAGCACCGTCAGGCAGCCACCGGTAGTTACCATGGCCATAAAGGAATAGGCCATCGCGTTCATATGGAATATCGGCAGGGGTGTGATCATGCGTTCGCCGTCATTGCTGAGCGCCGCTATTCCGCCGACTGTCGCGTACCAGTGTCCGGCCAGTAGAAAATAGGTATTAGGTAACACACAACCTTTCGGACTACCGGTGGTGCCGGAGGTATAGAGTACTGCTGCCTCCCTGGCCTCGCCCTGCAATTTTTCAGCGACCACCGCATTCTCACGGGGTGAGGGGAAGTCAGTATCGGGGGTGATCACCCGCAGGTTTATCCCGGCTGTTTCCGCTGCCTGCTGCAATTCCGCGCTGCGTTCAGCAGTAGCAATAACCAGAGCGGGCTCCGAATGACCGATTAAATATTCCAGTTCTGCGGCACGCAGATCCGGGTTGATCGGCACCACTGAGACCGCCAGTTTGTTCAGTGCCAGCCATAGAGTAAAATAGACCGGCCGGTTCTCCAGCAGGAGTGCCACCCGCATACCTGCACCGTATCCGGCTTGCTCAAATCGCCCGGCGTAGTGATCTACCTGCTCAAGCATCGCCTTATAGCTGATCTCACCGGCAGCTATAGTATAGGCTGCAGCGGTAGAGGGCAGCACATTCAGAATACCGCGATCCGGCCAGCGCCTGGCACTGTGGCAAAAAGCACTATAAACACTGGCGTGACTGGCGGCAGTCATGGCAATAGCTGGATATTGCCGAAGGCTGCATCGCTATTGAGCAGATCTACGCGTTTATTGGCAATTTTCAGCTGCCCGTCAACTGACTTTAGATCGTGCGTTGCGGTGATCGCCAGCAGGAACTGGTCGTCCAGTCGAGTCTCTATATAGTGCATTGACACATTGGTTTTATAGATTCCAGCATCATGATCCATCAGATCAACAAACGGGCGCTGCAACACATGGTGGCAGCGACTCTTCGGTTTCTGGCTGAAGGTTCTGGCACCGTTAAGCCGTTCCACACGCAGTGTCAGCATGAACAGATCTTCGTACAGCAGTGAAGTGACCAGCAGGGGATCCGTTTGCTTGTAGTCAAGCGGCATCCAGTAGTGCCCGTCCGGCAGCCACAGAGCCAGCCATTCATCGTAGCGGCCCTCATCCAGCATACGCGCTTCGTCATAAAGAAAATCTATAATCTGCTCTTTGCTGTGCACACTCATGCTGATGCACCGGACGAACCCGAAGAAGGCAGCGAACAGCTTATAAATTTAAGCCAGGCGTTAAACTGGTTACGCATCTGGCGCTCGGTGGTACCGTTTTCTACCGCCTCCACCGAGTGGTCTTCCCCGGCACTGTGCAGGCGTTGAATATTCACCCATTCGAGGCCATTGGACTGTAACCCCTCCTGTGCTCTTTCGTACATTTCCAGATCATCGTGCCCGACGATACTGGTGGGCGCATTGACCATGCGGTTATACATTGCCGTGCGCGCCAACAGCTCGTCCGGCGCACCGACAAGGCGATAGATAGTGCTTTCAACCAGCGTTTTATCCGGCCCCAGCGGAATAAAATTACGCAGCTGCTGAATCGGACCCTTGATCATAATATTAGGAAAATAAACCGTATTATGGCGGTTTTCATCGAGTATCTGTCGGGCGCGCTGATCACCATAGCTATCAACCATGGCTTCGAAGTATCCGGGAATAGCTGAATAATCGGAATGAATGGAGTGGTGAACACCGGTGTGGCCGTGCCCGTTCGGCCAGGTGCGGATACCCATTTCCTCGAAAAACTCATAAGGCGACATAAACGGCGCAATAATCTGCATAGCCGCAGGTTTGGGTTCGGGGCTGCCCATGCCTTCCCAGAGTTTGATCGCGGTACCGGCACTGCTTTCATGCGCCACCATCGGGTGGCAGGTATCGGTCTGGTTTTCCACCAGCATCTTCCAGTTACACCGGTGCATATAGCGAAGCGGTGGTCCTACTGCTTCGAGCCTGCCTTGCGGGGATCGATCCACCATGTTATCTATTGACGAAAGACTGTCACCGAAGTACTCATCGAAACTGATTCCCTCCCCTGCTAGCCTGGCAAAAATAAAACCGCGATAATTCTTCACAGCACCGACTGCTTTTATCCCCTTTACGTTTTCGGTCTGATCAAGGCCGGTGCCTTCATAGCCTTTTTTCAGCGGGATCGCCAGCAGACAGCCGTCAGTTTTGAACGACCAAGCATGATACGGGCAGCGAAAAAATCTGCCGGTATTTCCCTCCCGATCGATGGCGATTTTTGTCCCTTTATGCGGGCAGCGGTTATAGAGTACTTTGACTTCACCATCCGAATGGCGCACCTGAATAACCGGCTGATCACCTATCTGCGTGGTGTAGTAATCGCCTTTGCCGGCGGTCTGGCTATCGTGGCCGACAAACACCCAGGCGTTGGCAAATAAATGCTGCATCTCCAGCCGGTATACTGCCTCACTGGTATAGACATCACGATGCACCTGATGCGAATTCACCAGCGAAGATACAAATTCCACTGTAGCACCCGCGTTACCGCCGAAACTCTCAGTCTGGTTTATCATGCCTGCCCCTGTTGGTTCACTTGCACAGCATTACGCTACAGATCGAGAACAAGCCGTTCTGATCTGGCCCGGCTCACGCAAATCTGCATAACTTTGCCAGACGCTTTTTCAGCTTCCGACAGAACAACATCCCGATGATCCGGTGTGCCGCTGATTACATCGGTCTGGCAGATTCCACAGTCTCCTCGCTGGCAATCAAACACCAGGTCCAAACCCTCGTCTTCCAGTACATCGATTATAGATTTACCAACGGGTATGGTATATACCTGACCGGTCGACTGAATCTCAACCTCAAATGCCTCATCAGCGGAAGCGGTAACCGGTGTGCTGAACAACTCAACATGAATTGCATCGGCAGAAACCCCTGCCGCAAGTGCCGCTTCCCTGGTGGCCTCGATCATACCCGCAGGCCCGCAGATATAGACGTCTGCCGGTTTTTCACTGGATGAAAACACAGCATCGAGCAGCACCGGGTTTTCGTCGTCGAGATACAAAAACAGCTGCTCGCCGAATTGCTCTTCGAGCACCTTGCGAAAAGCCGTTACTGCGGCATTGCGACCACTGTAGTGAAACTGAAATTCAACCGCCGATTCCTGTAACTTGGTAGCCATGGATATTAACGGGGTCACGCCGATACCACCGGCAACAAGAATAACCGGAGATTCGCAGGTTTGCCGGAGTTCAAAATCATTGCACGGTTCCGTTGCAGTGATGATATCCCCGAACTGGTACTGATGCATCGCAACTGAACCGCCCTGCCCGGCATCTTCACGCTGCACAGCAATGCAGTAACAAAAGGGTGGATCCATCGGGGGCGAGAAATCAATTAGCGAATAGCTGCGCGTACCAATACCGTCGAGCGCGACGTCTATATGTGCACCCGGCGTATAAGCCGGCAAATCGCTGCCATCTGCAGCCGTCAGGTACAGGACCCGGATACCAGCGTTTTCATTTTCAATTCGATTGATGATCAGTTCGAGCGGCACCGTCAAGTCCCATATCCATCACCTTAGCGAAGTATGTATTTTCATATAATTTGCGTCAATCATTATTTTTGTGCTGAAATGTTCCGCGACAGCTACGCTGAAACATCTGCACAACGGGTTTCCATGACTGAAGGAGAAAACAGCAGCAATACGGCGCAGACACAGGATCAGGAAGGCTTTGTGTCGTCCTACCTGCTCTACCTGCTTGCCGCCGCCAGCGAGGCCGCCAGCTCGCAATTTCACCAGAAGGTCCGCGCCTGTGGATTGCGCGTACCCGAATGGCGGGTGATCGCCTGCCTGCACGATCAGGACGGCGAAATGATCACCCGACTGGCCGAATTTGCACTGATTGAGCAATCACGTCTTACCCGAATTATTGATCAGATGCACGCGCGTGGATTACTCGTGCGAAAACCAGACACGGCCGATAAACGCCGTGTGCGCGTCTACCTGACTGGACGTGGAAAAAAGCTCGCAAAGCAACTTGTGGCTGACGCAAAACAGCATGAGTCAGCGCTGCTCTCAACTCTTGAAAAAGCAAACGGCGGTGATATTAAAAAAAGCCTGCGCACACTACTCGATAGTTTGAGCTAACGAAGGACAAAGCAAAACCTATCCTGGCATCCAGCTGTTCTCATCGGCCAGGTGGCTGTCCGAGAATGAAGGTCGTAACGAGGGTGTGTGATTTTGAGTCAGATATTGCGATCGATTTAGGCGAATAGTTATTCATATTCAACCAAATCGATCGAAATAGCTGGCCAAAAGACCACATCCGCAGTAGATCATTCATTCTCGGACAGGCTCCCAGTGCCTACGCCTCATATGA
>MDLA01000168.1 GCA_001730015.1 Chromatiales bacterium (ex Bugula neritina AB1)
TGGGATCTTCAATTTCACGAATTCCATTGCGAATCGTTCGATCCGAAATTCCAGTAGCAACAGCTACAGCCGTTACACCACCCCAACCAAGCGATCTTGCCTCGGCTGCCGCCCAGCGGCGGCGCCCTCGTTCATCAAGCTCTGGATAGACTGCGTCATACTTCTCGCGTATCCTCGTGATTCTATCTGTTTCGACCATGCAACTATAATCACACTGATTAAATGCATAGTCACTTTATAATTCGGTATCTTATTGTTACGCAGATCCTAAGCGGAGCGCACCCACCTTTTACCATACCGGAGTTCAATTGCGGGACAAGGATAATCGCGATATCAGTGCTAGAACAGGGTAGACCAAGCTGTTCGCTCTTAGGTTTATAGCGTAGGCAAGGCAGACCTTTGCCTACTGGAGTGGAATCTGGAATATTAACCCGAAAAGCTAACCTCGAGGCCATTCGTGGCTTTGCAATAACTCTTTGATTCTGGCATTACTGGCAAGGTCCGCCGCTGTCAGACCCTGCTTATCCGCAATATTTCCGGCGCCCTTTTCCAACAACAACATTGTCAGCGCTTCGTGCCCGCGCGAGGCTGCAATAGACAGAGCGGTTCGCCCGCGATTATCAATATGATCAAGCTCCGCTCCCTCATCGAGCAGAAGGTTCACGATCTCTATGCCCTCACGCTCAGGTACATCATTGCCGTGCCCTGCAGCCCACATTAGCGCTGTTAAATTATTACCGTATTTTTTATTTACATCGATCTTGTTGGTTGATAACAGCAATCGGGCGATACTGACGTAGCCTTTACCAGCAGCATAAACCAACGACCCTTTGCCCGAACTATCAACGGCAGATACATCCGCGCCATTATCCAGTAGCATTTTCACCACCCGTTTTTTACCGGTATAGGACGCAGCTATTAACGGAGTCATCCCTTTTTTATTGGCAAGATTTACATCAACTTCCAGTTCCAGCAATCTTTTCGCTGCCTTGCGTCGACCGTTTGTAACGGCGCGAAGCAATGCCGAGCTGCCAGCCAGATTAAGCTGATGCACGTTAGCGCCTCGCTCGATCATCAGATCAATTATAGAATTGTGGCCCATGCGTGCCGCCACCAGCAGGGGCGTATTGCCAAAGCGATCCCGTGCAGTAACTACCGCACCGTTATCGAGAATTTTTACGGTCAGATCAATACACCCTTTGGCCACCGCGTCAAACAACAGAAAGTTCAGCTCCCGCGGATCTA
This sequence comes from Chromatiales bacterium (ex Bugula neritina AB1), assembly GCA_001730015.1. Classification (GTDB taxonomy): domain Bacteria; phylum Pseudomonadota; class Gammaproteobacteria; order Granulosicoccales; family Granulosicoccaceae. Next base: position 1,246 of record MDLA01000168.1, read on the forward strand.
TTCGCGCTACGGTTGAGCGATAGCGCAGATCCAGAGCATCGCAGGCGGCGTCTTTAAAAACGGGACGTTTGCCGGCAGTGACCTGTCCGGATGTACCGATTAACAACCCGAATAGAATGACTAACGCTATATGGAGCTTTTGATTCATCAGTAATTGATCTCCAGATTTCCAGCAGTTATACATTAACCAGAGCAGATAGAAACAGGTGCGGTGGCAGTCACAGACGCAGCACTTCTATGTTGATGAAAATTCATCAATACGAAGGCGCAGATAGTCGACTTCAATATCAATAGTGACTGCGATCATGAATTCAAATACCTCAACGGCACGTGCCGGTTCAAGGTCGTAATGCGCTGCCAGATTTTCTGCAAGCTCTATGACTTTCTGTTCCCGATCACTGCGCACAATATAGTGCAGCATGGCCTGTCGGTCACCGCCGGTCTCAACAAATGCTTCCGGCATTTCGAGAAATTTGGATTCTGCAACCAATTTACCCAGATTGACGCGCTCCATTATCGCCAGCAACGCGACCACATCGGCTGTAACGGTTTCACCATAGGTATTTCGATTTTCACCGGCTGGACAGGCGCGATCGATCCATTGTCGATAAAATGCAATAATTCCCGATCCTACCCCGCTGGCCATTTCGCGTACGGGGCTCCGGGGCGCTTCACGTGCGATTACCCGGGGTACGTTGGACACATCGGAATAGGCGTCCTGAGCGGCAAACGAATATCGACCGAGTTCCGCATGGCATCGCTCAACCTGCCCCAGCTCGTATCGCAGCAGATCCTGCTCGGGTAAGCCGATTACCAGTCCGGGCTCGTACACCGCCGAATTAACATAGAAACGTGTGCGTTTCTTCAACGCGATTACAATTTCATTGGCAAGGATATCGAGGCCGGGTCGAATAGTTGCCTGCAAATCCAGATCTGGATGGATGGGCATAGTGAGCTCATTGTTCTCGTACACGACGAAGCATCCACTACTGATCCATTTGCCGTCAAGCCCTAATCGGGTGTTGCCATCGAGCAGTCGAATACGCCATATTTTAACTGCGCTCTCTGGCAGTTGTCCCGAACCCTGCCTCACTGTTACCCTGCCACTTAAATTTACGATCCGACCGGAGGGAAAGTGAGCGACGAGACCACCAAATTCAAACGACGCAGTCAAGCCTGGTTCGACAATCCGTCCAACCCGTCAATGACTGCACTTTACGTTGAGCGCTACCTTAACTACGGGCTGACTCGTGGCGAGCTGCAATCCGGTAAACCAATCATTGGCATCGCGCAAACAGGCAGCGATCTGTCACCCTGTAATCGTGCTCACATCGAAAACGCAAAACGGGTACGCGAAGGCATACGCGAGGCTGGCGGGATCGCCATAGAATTTCCGGTACACCCGATTCAGGAAACCTCGCGTCGCCCCACGGCAGCTATCGATCGAAATCTGGCCTATCTGGGACTCGTTGAAATACTACACGGCTACCCGCTTGATGGTGTAGTTCTGACAACCGGTTGTGATAAAACCACGCCAGCGTGCCTGATGGCCGCTGCAACGGCTAATATTCCGGCAATTGTTTTATCCGGCGGCCCGATGCTTGATGGCTGGCACGACGGCAAGCTCGCCGGCTCCGGCACTATTGTCTGGGCATCGCGACTTCGACTCGCTGCCGGTGAAATTGACTACGACGAGTTCATGGACATCACCGCCTCAGCTGCCCCCTCGCCCGGTCACTGCAACACCATGGGGACAGCATCAACCATGAACGCGCTGGCCGAAGGGCTGGGTATGTCACTGCCCGGCTGCGCGGCAATTCCAGCGCCCTATCGTGAGCGCCTGCAAATAGCCTATGAAACGGGCAAGCGTATTGTCGAGATGGTCGAGGAAGATTTAACACCGTCAAAAATAATGACGCGACACGCTTTCGAAAACACGATAGCACTCAATTCTGCCATTGGCGGTTCAACCAATGCGCCGATCCATGTAAACGCCATTGCTAAATGCATGAACGTGCCGTTGTCTATGCAGGATTGGGAAACTCACGGTTACGAAATACCGCTGATGGTAAATATGCAACCCGCCGGTGAGTATCTGGGTGAAATGTTTCATCGCGCCGGCGGCGTACCGGCAGTAATGGGCGAATTGCAGCGTGCCGGAAAACTTAACAATGATGCGCTCACCGTTAACGGGCAAACCATGGGGGACAACACTGGCAGTAGCTACTCAAACGATGAACGCGTGATCACCACTTACAGCAAACCACTGCGTGCAGATGCCGGATTTCTAGTGATGTCAGGAAATCTTTTCGATTCAGCAGTTTTAAAGTCCAGTGTGATCAGCAAAGACTTTGCAAAGCGCTTTCTAAGCAAGCCCGGCAGCGAAGGCGTGTTCGAAGGTCGAGCGATTGTTTTTGAAGGCTCCGAGGATTATCACAACCGCCTGAACGACCCGGCACTTAACATCGATGCCAATTGCATTCTGGTGATGCGCGGCTCAGGCCCGATTGGCTGGCCCGGCTCAGCGGAAGTCGTCAACATGCAACCACCCGATGCTCTGATAAAGGCGGGTATTCTGGAATTGCCCTGTATTGGTGATGGACGGCAGTCAGGTACTTCCGCCAGCCCGTCAATATTAAATGCGTCGCCGGAATCAGCGGTTGGCGGTGGTTTAGCACTCCTTAAAACAAATGATCTGGTTCGTATAGACATGAACAATCGACGTGTCGATATGCTAATTGATGACGCAGAGCTGCTCACAAGGCGAGAGCAACTGACAATCTCTTATCCGGCAGACCAGACACCGTGGCAGAACATGTACCGCAGCAATGTCGGACAACTCGCTCATGGCGCCTGTATTGAGCTTGCCGAAGCATTTCACAACGTTTGTGAAGAGCTGCCACGACACAATCACTAATAATTTCACTACTAACTGAATAGCGCATTCTGAATACAGCGCAGTTCGGAGAAAACTATGAATATTCTGATTACCGGTGGAGCCGGATTCGTCGGGCAACGCCTGGCAATGGAATGCCTGAAGCGCGGCAATCTGGAACTTGATGGCAAACCCTCCCCTGCCATTACAAATATATTACTGGCAGACAACGCCGAACCTCCATTCTGGCACGACGGCTTGCGGGAACATGAGCTGGTCACCACAAGCTTTGGCGACATCAGCGACGAAGCCTATGTGAAATCTCTGTTCAACGAAGAAATTCACGCGGTATTTCATCTCGCCTCCATTGTCAGCGGACACGGAGAGCAGGATTTTGATCTGGCAATGCGCGTTAACCTCGATGGAGCGCGCTACCTGTTTGAAGCAATTCGCGCGCAGAAAAACAACTGCCGCGTTGTGTTTACCAGCTCGGTGGCTGCCTTCGGTGGCGATGCTATGCCGGAAACAGTCAGTGACTATACCAAGCAAACACCAATGACCACCTATGGCATGACTAAAGTCATTGGCGAGTTACTGGTAAACGATTATAGCCGCAAAGGTTTCTTTGACGGGCGCAGCGCACGCCTGCCCACTGTTATAGTGCGGCCGGGCAAACCCAATCTGGCTGCCTCAAGCTTTGTCAGCGGTTTGTTTCGCGAACCGCTGAATGGAGAGCCCTGTGTAATACCGGTTGATCCTTCACAGTTGATGCCGGTACTCGGCTACCGCAGTATTATCAACGGAATAATCAAGTTAGCGGAATTACCGGCAACGGATCTAGGCTCCGACAGAGGTGTTGGACTTCCGGCATTCAACGCGACAGTACAAGAACTTATGGATGCTTTGAAAAATGCGGCAGGTAACCAGCACCTGGGTGAGCACGTAATGGAAAAAGATGAAACCATTGCAAAGATATGCGCCGGATGGCCACAACAGGCAGATACAACGCGAGGCCTCTCTCTCGGCTTGCCGATGGAAAGCTCTATCGAAGAAATTGTGCATTGCTATATAGAAGATTACCTGGATGGTACCGGATCATGAGCGATGAAGTAATCAACATTAACTGGCATAAAAAGCCCGATGAAAGTGTTGGATTTATAAAACTGACCGAAAAAGATAATGTAGCGGTTGCTCTGCGCACTATTCGTAGTGGCGAAACGCTGGACAGTATCACCGCTCAAAGCGAAATTCCCAGCGGACACAAGCTTGCCCTGCGTGATATAGCAGCAGAGGAACAGGTAATTAAATATTCGCAGGTGATTGGCTACGCAAATAGTGCAATCAAGTGTGGCGATCACATCCATACGCATAACCTCGAATTTCGCGCCACTGACCACAACTACGAATATTGCATCGACAATGAACCCCCGGAAATTCTACCGCTGCAATCACGCGCACAATTTCAGGGATACCAGCGCGCAGACGGGCAAGTCGGTACCCGTAACTTTATTGCCATACTGGCAAGCGTGAACTGCTCTGCAACAGCAGTACAGCACATAGCCAATGCGTTTACTCCGGAGTTTCTAGCCGACTACCCCAATATTGATGGTGTTGTGGGCTTTTCTCACAGCACCGGCTGCGGGCTGGCAGATTCAGGCGATGGCTTCGACAATCTACAACGTGTTCTATGGGGCTACGCCCGGCACCCGAATGTGGCAGGAGTGCTACTTGTCGGGCTGGGGTGTGAAGTGAATCAGATCAGCGCTCTGGTAGAGCAATACCATATGGAGCGCGGGCCACTGCTGCGCACCATGAATATTCAATCGGTTGGCGGGCATGCTAAAACGGTTGCGGCAGGTGTTGCCCGGGTAAAGGAAATGCTGGCTGAAGCCAACAACTGCCAGCGCACCTCGTGCCCCGCCTCGGCTCTGAAACTGGCATTGCAATGTGGCGGCAGTGACGCCTGGTCCGGCATCACTGCCAACCCGGCGCTCGGCTATGCCGCCGATTTGCTGGTTAAGCACGGGGGCACTGCGGTGCTGGCTGAAACGCCGGAAATATATGGCGCCGAGCACCTGCTGACGCGCCGCGCCAGTGATGAGCCTACGGCAAAAAAACTGATCGAAAGAATACTCTGGTGGGAAGAGTATGTTGCCCGCAATGGCGGCTCTATGGACAACAACCCCTCGCCGGGAAACAAGCTGGGTGGCCTGACTACCATACTTGAAAAATCTCTAGGTGCTGTTGCAAAAGGCGGCACCACTCGGCTGAATGGTGTATTTCGCTATGCCGAAAAAATAGACCGCGATGGCTTTGTATTTATGGATAGTCCCGGCTACGACCCGGCATCAATAACCGGTGAAGTTGCCGGTGGCTGCAACCTGGTCACCTTCACTACCGGGCGCGGTTCCACCTACGGCTGCAAACCTGCCCCGAGCATTAAAATTGCCACCAATACAGAAATGTACAATCGCCTGATAGACGACATGGACATTAACGCCGGACGCATAGTGTCCGAAGGTGCCAGCATTGAAGAAGTGGGCCAGGAAATTTTCGATACCCTGTTAACGGTTGCCTCGGGAACTCGTTCACTGAGCGAAAATCTAGGATTAGGCGACCACGAGTTTGTACCCTGGCAAATCGGCGCAACCATGTAGGTGTATCCAGTATCAGCAGAGAATAATAGATGACAATAGAGTCCTACACAACGGTAATCGATTTCTGGTTTACTGAAATTGAGCAATCCTCCTGGTTCAAAAAGGACGACAACTTTGACCAGTTGCTCCAGCAACGTTTTGGTGCCGTGCACACCCGGGCGAGCTGCTGCGAACTCTACCACTGGCGCCAGAATGCTGATGGCAGACTGGCGGAGATCATTGTGCTTGATCAATTCTCACGCAACCTGTACCGGGGATCAGCTAACGCATTTGCCAGTGACCCGCTAGCGCTGGCACTGGCACAGGAAGCCATTTCACTAGGACTGGACAAGCAACTTACTGATGAGAAACGCACGTTTCTCTATATGCCATTCATGCACAGCGAGTCTTTGGCTATTCACGATATCGCCATGACTTTGTTCAAAGAACTCGGACGCGAGAGTAACTATGAGTACGAAAAAAAGCACCGGGCTATAATAGAAAAATACGGCCGCTACCCGCACCGCAATGAAACCCTTGGAAGAAAATCGACACCTGAAGAAATCGAATTTTTAACACAACCCGGATCATCGTTCTGAATCACCACGGGTTAATCCGGTTAACCTGTTACAGCACAGATTGTATCCGGCACCGCTGTGGAACAAGCTGCTATGAACACTAATCGCTGGTTGCACACGCACGAATTCCGAAGCGCTATTGATTCAGCGCTTTCAACATTTGATCGACGTACTCACTCTGACGATAAGCTGCGCCGAGCCGCGGTAGCACTAACTATATCGGCATTACCAAAAACAACTGCACAGTCCGGCAGTTGCAGCGAGGCCTGCCTGCTATTAACCCTGAGGAATAGCGGCATGCGCCGGCACGCCGGGCAGTTTGCATTACCCGGGGGCAAAGTAGACGAGGGAGAAACTCTTCAGCAAGCCTGCTTGCGTGAGCTCTCTGAAGAAATCGGTCTCGAGCTGCCAGAAGGCAATATTCTCGGCAGACTGGATGATTTCCCCACTCGCTCGGGTTTTGTTATATCACCGTTCGTTGTCTGGAACGATACGCAGGAGCAACCGACCGCAAACCCGGATGAAGTAGCACGCATTTACCAAATTCCATTGCTGGAGCTTGCCGCCGATAATGTGGCAGCAATTGAAGAGGGACCAGAGGGCAACCCGTTTTTATCTATTTTTCCACCATCGGTAAATACCCGGGTATACAGCCCGACCGCCGCGCTGATTTATCAGTTTCGCGAAGTGGTATTACTGGGAAACACCACCCGCGTTGCCCACTTCGAGCAACCTGCTTTTGCCTGGCGCTGACACTACCGATTCAAACAATATTTTATAGATTACCAGCCTTCCGGTTTGCTTCAGGGGTTCAGTCCTTCTACTGATAAATCACCTGTTTCCCCGGTGAGCTTGCGCTTCCATTCACACATGCGCTCAACCGCTGATATCATCACCGCGGCGATGTCTTTACCGGTTACTTCCTCAATTCCCTGCAAGCCCGGCGCAGAATTGATCTCCAGTAATAACGGGCCATTCTTTGAGCGAATGATATCCACCCCCGCAACATGCAACCCCATAGAACGTGCCGCACGCACAGCAAGTTTACGTTCTTCAGGAGTCGGTCTAATACGAATTGCAGTACCGCCACGATGCATGTTTGCGCGAAATTCACCCGGCGCTGCCTGACGCTGCATAGCGGCCACAACCTTTCCCTCCACCACAAACAGCCTCAGATCTTTGCCATCCGCCTCAGATACAAACTCTTGTACCAGCAAATTGGCATTCAGCGATTTAAATGCATTTATAACACTCTCAGCGGCTTTTCTTGTTTCAGCCAGTACCACGCCACGGCCCTGAGTTCCCTCAAGCAGCTTGATTATCAATGGCGCACCACCAACCATTTCTATTAGCTCGTCGGTGTCCATCGGGGACGAGGCAAAACCTGTTACCGGTATATCGAGTTCTTCTTTGAGCAACAGCTGCAGCGAGTAAAGCTTGTCGCGAGAACGACTGACTGCCTGAGAAGTATTCAGCGTCGGGATACCCATACTTTCAAAATGCCGCGTCAGGGCACAGCCATAGAACGTGATAGCAGGCCGGATACGTGGAATGACGGCATCAAGATCGTTCAATAAAATGCCACCGCGGGTATGCACTTCCGGTGTATCCGCATCAAGTTTCATATAACACTGGCGAATATCAAAAAAGCGGATATCATGGCCCCGCTCACGCCCGGCTTCTACAATTCGCTGGTTACTATAGAGATCCGGATTGCTCGCAAGCAAACCGATTTTCAAGCCGTCTTTTGAATGTTCGTGGCGAGCATAGATTGTGGATATTTCTTTATCCGTATGAGCGCCGAGCAGGAAACTGCCGGCTGGATCAACCAGCATGCGATCCCCCATTGCCTCCCGACCCAGTAACATTCTGTAACCCATGTTATCCCTGTTGGCCAGGGATAAATCAATCTCCCACGAATGACCTGAGATACTAATTTCAGTTTTTATAATGAAGCGTTTTTCAGCAACCCCGCCACTATTTTTGACCGGCCGCCTGTCGTGAACCGGTGCTTCGCATCGCAACACGGTGATGCGATCATTTTGCAGCGGATGTACTTCAAATGATACCCAACGCCGATTGCTGCGGGTGAAAGATTTAATATTCACTGCGTGCAGTGCGGACGTACGCGCACCGGAATCTACCCGTGCTTTAACTGCAGGAACACCCAGACTGCTAAACGCACACCATTCTTCACAGCCGGCAATCAAACGCGAGCCACTTTCCAATTTTTTCTCCACAAACTGCTGTAATCAAAAACATAACCAGACTGCAAAGTGTTCCAGTTTCAGGTTACTGTTGCAAGCGTATAAAGCGCCTGAAAAAGCGTTACAGCTGCCAGATCATTCAGCACATTCGCTCTGATATAGAGAAAACTTAAAGTAGCGTACCCACAAACTAAAAATCAGTTTTGACGCCACCCTCGACCTTGCGCCTGCTGACAAAATCATCGAGCTCACTGCGAATTGCGCTGTCCATCGGCGGGGCTGTGAAATCGGCTAGTCGTTGCTTCCAGATGCGATTGGCTTTTTGCATGGCATCAGGCGAACCCGCCTCCTGCCAGCTTTCAAAATTGCGCCAGTCACTGAGGACCGGTGCATAGAATGCATCTTTATACCGCTCCTGTGTATGCGCTGTACCGAAAAAATGCCCGCCCGGACCAACGTCTTCTATAGCATGCAATGCGAGTTCATCTGCGGAGAAATCCATTGGCGCAAGAAATTCGGCCACCATCTGCAGGAGATCAATATCGAGTATCAGTTTTTCGTAGGAGCAGCACAAACCGCCTTCCATCCAGCCGGCTCCGTGCATCAGCAGGTGTCCTCCACCATTGATCGCTCCCCACAACGAGAAAACCGACTCATAGGCCGCTTGTGCATCAACCGTATTAGCAGCGCACACGTTAGATGTGCGATACGGTACGTTGTAGCGCCGGGCCAGCTGGCCGCCGATATGCTGTGCTTTCATATACTCGGGCGTGCCAAAAGCGGGAGCTCCCGACTGCATATCGACATTGGACGTAAACCCGCCATACATGGCCGGTGCTCCGGGGTTTACCATCTGGCTGAAGCTGATACCCGCCAGAGCTTCGGCATTTTGCAACACCAGCGCACCTGGTATGGTAACCGGAGCCATAGCACCGGAAAGCGTAAACGGCGTAATAACTACGGGCTGATTCATCGAGGCCATATCAATGATGCCCTGCATCATGGGTATATCCAGCTGCAACGGAGAATTGGTGTTGATGATGGTGAATAACGACGGACGCTTTTTTAGCTCATCGGTGGTCAGCCCGTGCGCTATACGAGTCATTTCTATTGCATCGACCACTCGCTCATGCCCAAGCGAATATATACAGTGCACCTTGTCTGTCAGGGTGAGGAAGTCTGAAACACACTCCAGATGTCTGACCGAGGCGTGTATATCGGTTGGCTCGACCGGGTACCCACCCAGCCCATGCAGGATATTATGCATCTGACCCAGCTTTAAAAAATTCCGGAAATCTTCCTGATTACCGGTTCGTCTGCCATGGTCGAGACAGGAGCTATTCGGGGCGCTGGCCATAAGGCAAAAAAACAGCTCATTACCACCGACGTTTATATTGTGCGCTGGATTGCGCGAATGCAGCGTAAATCCAGCGGGTACCGAAGCCATCATTTGCAGAATCAGATCAGGGTCGAAACGCACCTGCTGGTTGGCATCGTCCACATCAGCACCGGCCTTGCGCATGATATCGCGGGCACCCTCGTGCAATACCCTGAGGCCATACTCGGACAGAACCTTCAGTGAGGCATGATGAATTTGCTCAACAGCTTCCTGTGAAGCCAGATCAACACTGCTAAACCCCCGATTAGGCTGGCGAAACGGTTTTTGCGTCCAGCCAGATACCGCGCCACGCTCCGGGCGACTTCGTTTGCGTCGTCGTCGCTTGCCGGTTTCAGCTGAAGCCGCCCCGATGTTGTCACTCTTTTTTGTCATGCCTGTCTCAATACGATTGTACAGCTGTAACCGATGGAACCTGTCCCGGTGCATGCGTCGCCTTTTGTTACTTACCGTATGCAATCCTTGCTAGAATTCCACTCACCAGCATCACTATTACCGAGAACCCCAGTTGAAATACATAAGTACCCGCGGTGGCGACGAATCGCTGACTCTTGCGCAAATCCTTACTCGCGGTACCGCAAGCAATGGCGGTTTGTTTGTACCACAGAACTGGCCGAGTGTAGATGCCAGTGAGCGCGCTAATTTACTCACAGGCGAATACGCAGAAATAGCCGGCCGGCTACTCGGGCTGTTCGGTGCCGACTCCCTGCCCGGTTTCGATGTCACCAGCGCCATCGCCAAAGCCATGGACAACTTCACCAGACCTGTCGGTCCACCGGTGAATCAGCTCGACGATCATCTATGGACTCTGGAATTGATGCACGGCCCGACACTCGCCTTCAAGGACTTTGCCCTCGCTCCACTTGCAGAGATCATCGATCAGACACTGGCCACTCAAGGATCGCAGGCGACCGTATTGTGTGCTACGTCCGGCGATACGGGCGCGGCAACAGTATCAGCCTTTGCCCGGCGCAACCGATTGCGTGCCGTGGTGTTATTTCCAAACGGTGGAGTCTCGGATTTTCAACGCCGGCAAATGACGACAACAGGCGCAGCTAATGTTCTGCCGGTCTGTGTAGACGGCGATTTCGACGACTGCCAGCGGATTGTCAAGGCACTGTATCGTACCCCCTCAGCCGAACGCTACGGCTACACGGCAGTAAACTCAATCAACATGATTCGAATTCTGCTGCAGACTGCGTATTACTTTAGAAGCTCGGGTTTAATCCACAGCAGCACCGGTAATTCGGCAAACTTTATTGTACCGACGGGAAATTTCGGCAATATCTATGCAGCATATATTGCCAGGCAGCTCGGTGCGCCGATAAATCGCCTGACCGTCACATCGAATGACAACGACGTACTACCGCGGTTTTTCGACAGTGGTCGAATGTCTGGCCAGACTACCGTTAAAACCATTTCCCCAAGCATGGATATCCAGGTCTCCAGTAACTTCGAACGATTGCTGTGGCATATAAAGGGACAAAACGGTGCGGCAGTTGAAACGGCACAGCTGGAACTTGAGAACAGCAGCACCTACGAACTGACAGACCCGGAAATGCAATTGATCCGGGAAGATTTTTCCGCCCTGAAATGCTCCGAAGCTGATGCCAATGCAGCCATGCTGCATACGTGGAAAAAATACGGGAAAATAATTTGCCCCCATACCGCTACCGCCATGCACGCAGCACTACAGCTGGAGTCAGCCAGCGAAACGGGGAATGGCGCAACCAATGAGACAGTAATCGTCGAAACGGCTCATCCGGCAAAATTCGCCAAAGCCGTGGAAAATGCAATCGGCGTTGATCCGGAAAAGCCATCCAACACCGAAGCCATGCTACAGGCAACGGAACAATTGGAATACTGTGAGGCAACAGCAGATGCCGTGCAGTCTATCATCGACAGCCGCTTCGGCCCGCAGGTCAACTAGCGCACTGCAACCTTTATACTCCAAAAATGAGCCGATCGAGCAAAGTACCCGTGATCCGCTGAAGTATTTTATTTAACAGTCCTCTCTATAAGCCCTGTTCGCCAAAACTACGCGCAATCAACCGGTTTTGGCACGAGTACCAACCTCCGATTCTGAAACAAAGGGGTACAGCCGCTCACCCATTTGTCGATAGACGTTAGTGAAGCGATGCATATCCTCTTGTATTACAAGCACTACAGAGCGAAACATCGATTCAGTGACGAAATGGACGGTGTATCGAAGTAGTTGAGCGTGTGCAGGCAATTGCGAAAACTTGCGGAATCGATTCTGAGGCACGGAACCCCGGGGCAATTGCCACTGTAAATGGCGGATTATTCAAACCATGAAGAAACTATCAGCCAAGTTTCACCTGGCAATGGGCCTGACTTCCATTGTGACGTCGTTGCTGCTTGTCGCCACGCTGCTAGACCTTATTCCAAATCGAGAACAGGCGGTGCTCGATGGGCGCGTGGCGCTTTCTGAATCGATCGCGTCCAGCAGCACGCTGTTTCTTCGCAACAAAGATTATTCCAGTATCACCAAAAATCTGGAATTTGCACTTGAGCGCAATACAGATTTAATCGCAGCTACAATTCGCAGACAAAATGACACCACGCCGCTCATCGTAGGAGAGGCCGCGGCGGTCACAGATGACTCAACAGAAGATGGCTCAACAGAAGCTGCCTCGACCGAATCCCGTGTGGTGCTGCCGATTTTGCAAAACAACAAAGTCTGGGGCGAGATAATTCTGTATTTCGCCAAGCCGGATATAAGTGGAAAAATCGCGCAGTTCAAGCATTCAAAACTCTCACTCATTGCGTTTATCGGTTGCTTCAGTTTTCTGTTTTTCTATCTTTATCTGGGCAAAATGCTGAAGGCGCTGAACCCGTCGCAGGCAGTGCCAGGGCGCGTACGCTCCGCTCTGGATACACTGGCTGAAGCGCTGTTGGTGATTGACGCCAAGTCGAACGTAGTGCTTGCTAACAAGGCATTTCAGGAAATCACCGGGGAGCATTCAGATGCACTCCTGGGGCGGGCTGCCGGTTCTTTTGAATGGCATATCGGTGACCAGCATCCCACCGAAACCAGCGAACCGGATGGCGGCGTTTTCCCTTGGCAGAACGCCATACTTCGCCGCGAGACCCAGCGCGGTGAGCCACTCTGGCTGAAAAATCAAAGCGGCAACTGGCACAAATTTCTGGTGAACTGCTCGCCTATCCTCAATGGCAAAAAAGCCAGTGGTGTGTTGATCAGTCTTGATGATGTCACCGATCTTGAGGAAAAAGAGAAAGAGCTGCGGCTGGCACGCGATGCTGCCGAGTTGGCGAATACCGCGAAAAGTGATTTTCTGTCGAACATGAGTCACGAGATACGCACACCAATGACCGCTATTCTAGGCTTCACTGAAGTGCTGAAACGCGGTACTGGTAAATCGGATGCCAACTGGGAAAAACATCTAAATACTATATCCAGCAGCGGCAAGCACTTGCTGGAGCTGATCAATGATGTACTGGATCTGTCCAAGGTGGAATCCGGTGCGCTCGAAGTTGAAAGTATTGACTGTGCACCTCACACGGTAGCGCACGATGTTGTGCAAGTATTGCGTGTGCGGGCTGAAGAGAAAGGTATATCTATAGATATTCGAGTACCGGAAGCGCTGCCTGAGAATATTCAAAGCGATCCGTCACGGCTGCGCCAGATTATTACAAATCTGGTCGGAAACGCGATTAAATTTACCGATAGCGGCGGAGTTGAAATTATCCTGCGCACTGTCAACTCCGCTGGTAAATATCAGTACGCCATCGATGTGAAAGACAGCGGCATAGGCATGAATGACCAACAGCAGGCAGCGGTATTCAAGCCGTTCGTTCAAGCTGATTCATCAATTACGCGTCGCTTTGGAGGCACTGGCCTGGGCCTGTCGATCAGCCGTAAACTGGCTAGAGCACTGGGCGGTGATATCACGGTTCAAAGCGTATCCGGAGAAGGCACTACTTTTACCGCTCTGATTGATACCGGTGCACTCGTCGCCGAAGACTTCCTGGCGCCCGCACAGATACTGGAATCGCTGGTTGTAGCTGATCTGGACGAGCATTTATCGTGGGAGTTTCCTGCATCGAAACTGCTAGTCATCGATGATGCGGCAGAAAACCGCGAGCTGCTGTCACTGGTCCTTTCAGACCTCGGACTCGATATTGATCTGGCAGAAAACGGTGCAAAAGGTGTAGAAAAAGCTGCTGCCACTCACTACGACCTGATTCTCTCCGACATCCAAATGCCGGTTATGGACGGCTACGAAGCAGCGAAAGCGATGAGGGACAATGGCATCGAGCAACCCATTATTGCGCTGACTGCAAACGCGATGAAAGGCTATGAGGAAGTAATTCTGCAAGCCGGGTTCTCTCACTACATGACCAAGCCCATCGACATCGATGCGCTCACCAGGCTGCTTGCAAAATTATTGAATGGCAAACCTTGTGCACAAAAGGCGGAACCGGAAGCGGAGTTGCAAACTGCTACCCCTGAATCAAGCAACACACCGATATACAGCACACTCGCCAGTTCACCGAAACTCGGACCGGTAGTTCAAAAGTTTATAGATAAGCTGAACGAGCAATTACCCGTTATGGAAGCTGCATACGACAAAGGCGACTACGCCCGGCTGGCTGAAATGGCACACTGGCTCAAAGGTTCCGGCGGAACAGTTGGCTTCGATGCGTTATCTGCACCCGCAAAATCACTTGAGAATCATGCAAAGGCATCCGACAAGTCCGCGATGCAAACCGAACTGCAGGTGATTCGCGAAATAGCCACCAGACTGTGTTGCAGCGTGCCCCCTTCCACAGAATTAAACGAAAGAAGTTCACCCGTGCCAGAGCCTGCCACTAAAGAATCCACAATTAGGGCCGTAGACTTTGTAGAAAGCAGTTTACTACGCCGTGATTCTTCGTTTAGGCCGATTGTTTTAAAGTTTCTACCGCGACTAAAAGAAAAGCTGGATGCAATGGATACCGCTTTGGCAGAGGAAGACTACGACGAGTTAGCTCAACTCGCACATTGGCTTAAAGGCTCTGGTGGCACTGTAGGCTTCGAGATTTTCACTAAACCCTCAGCAGAAATGGAGATAAGCGCAAAAAAGAAGGATGAAAGGAACATCACTCGACTCATGACTGTAATTAAAGAGTATGCGGATCGCATTGTAATTCCAGGGAATGATAATGAAGCTCCGGCAACACTCAAAAATTCGGCGTAGGCAACCAGAGACAGTATGAACACTAGAGCTATGTATTCTGATAATCTGCATGACGGTGAAGTCGAAGACACTGAGTACGAGTCTCTAATTACGTCGGCTACTATCATGCTGGTTGATGACGAGCCTATCAACACCGACGTATTGCAAACTTATCTGGAGGGCGAGGGCTACACAAATTTTATTGCCACATGCGAGTCCACTAAGGCACTCGATATCATGCGCCAGCAAAAACCCGATGTAGTTTTGCTCGATCTGATGATGCCCGACATCTCTGGATTCGATATTCTGATCGCAATGCGCCGTGACAAAAGACTACAACATATACCGGTAGTAATTCTTACCTCATCGGACGACGCAGAGACAAAACTCAAAGCACTGAAGCTTGGCGCGATGGATTTTCTGGCTAAGCCGGTCGACGCCAGTGAGCTTGCGCTGCGTTTGCGAAATACACTGGCAGCGAAGGCATACCAACACCAGCTGGTTAACTACGATCAACTAACCGGGCTTCCAAAACTTGATGCTTTTCTGGATACCGCAGCCGCTACTGCCGCAACACTGAAAGAAAATAATACTAACGGTGCTGCACTACACATATATGTTGAAAACCTGAAGAACATCAATAGTTCTCTGGGTCGTGATATAGGCAATAAACTGCTTCAGGAGTTTTCCAGAAAACTTGAACAGTGCATTCGCTCGACGGACGCTATTCGCTCTGCGTTTGTTGCAGATGCCCGAACCAGCATAGCCCGAACCGGCGGTGACAAATTTTCAATATTTCTGGGTCCGCTGGATTCCCCCCAGACGGCAGCAGTTCTGGCCCGGCGCATTATTATAGACACCAGCGATCCTCTCATTCTCGAAGGACATCAGATTTTCACCAATGTGAAAATCGGTATCGCGATTTACCCGGACGATGCAGCAGACACTGTTGAGCTCATCCACAATGCCGAAACTGCCATGACATATGCACGCCAACATGGTGGTGGCGAAGGATACGCGTTCTATTCGGGAGAAATGAACGCAGAAAGCAGACAGATTCTAGCTATGGAAACCGGACTACGCTCGGCCATTCAGCGCGATGAACTAAAGGTCACCTACCAGCCAAAGGTTGATCTTCAAAGCGGTAAAATTATCGGTGCCGAAGCACTGATTCGCTGGATCAGTGGTGACCTCGGTTTCGTCGGGCCAGACAAATTCATTCCAATTGCAGAGCGCACTGGTCTGATAGTACCGATCGGGGAATGGATACTGGAACAGGCATGCACCCAGGCTGCCGAATGGCGCAGTGCTTTTGCTTTTGATTTCCGACTGGCTGTTAATGTATCGATCAAGCAGCTGCACGACTCAGATATGGTCTCTACGGTACAGCGGATTCTTGATCGCAGTCAGCTTCCGGCCCAATCACTGACACTCGAACTCACCGAAGGTATGGTGATGGAAAATGCAGAATCGAATATCGAACTGCTGCATCAGCTGAAATCGCTGGGTATAAAATTATCTATAGACGATTTCGGTACAGGTTATTCATCGCTGAGTTATCTGCAACGATTTCCACTGGATGAGCTCAAAATTGACCGCTCATTTATAGAAGAAGTAAAATCAGAGGAAATACGCACACCTATTGTGCGGGCGATGGTGTCACTGGCACATGACTTGGGAATGACGGTAGTTGCGGAAGGTATAGAAACCGATATTCAATTGAACCACATGAAAACTCTTCAGTGCGAATTGTTCCAGGGTTACCTCTGCAGCAAGCCGGTCATTGCCAAGGCATTTTCAGAACTCCTGATGAAAGACTACCCCAGACAATCAGCTGCCTAACCGGCAGCAATGACCCGAATAGCGCTATAGAGTTTATTGAGCAATTGCGGTAGGTATTTTTTCATTCGCAATAGACATGCATAGGTAACTCAAGGGACGTAACCTGAGCCGGTAACACAACCGAACCTCCCCAGTAGCAGTTGTCATCTTCCCTTGTTTTGCGGCTTTTCAGATCGAGCTGATACTCGCTTTCACGCAACACTGAAAAACTCAGAAAACCTTCCTGATCAGACCTGGCACTGGTTGCAATTTCCCCCACGCCCATGCGCGTTGTTTCGCTTTTCTCGCAGCTGAGCAAATCAGGGTACCGTGTTTGCAGATTCGCGCAACTCGCGCCCACTATAAAGGTTTCAATTCCATTTGTGGTTAGCCGGGCTGTGGCTGTAACCGTGCTCTGTTGATGCACAAAGGAAACATCAACAATTCGACCGGCGATCTCCGGAAAGAACCCGGTAGCGGCTTGCGCAGTTAGATATACAACAACCCTGCGCAGGGAGTCCGATGTGGAAGCAACGTTTGCTTCATTTATCGCAGTATCAGGATCAATATCTGCAGTAGAAGCCGACGACTCGCCAAAAGCCGAAGCCATAGCCGGCTCTTCTGTCGCTAGCTTATCTTCCGGACTTTCAGCAGAAAAACAGCCACTAAGGCCGAAAATCAATGCAGCCAGACCACAACACGTTAACGCACTATTCATTCGGTCACCCTGTTATGAAAAGTGAATGGAGCTATAATTCTGCATTCCACAGCTGGCGCAAGCCAAGTGCCAACCAGGAATATTCCGGTTGGATATTTACCAGGGGTGACGACCAACAGCCCTTTACATGAAACGTATACATGCAACACGGACAAACCAAAAGACAAACGCTCATCAATCGATTTTGAAGGCTGCAGTAAACTTGAAGCCTGTCCGAGCATCAGGATTTACTGCGGGCGCGATCTTTTGGCCAGCTATTTCGATCATTTTCGTTTAACAAGAACAACTATTCGCTTCTAATGATCAAAATATCTGACCTAAAAACTCACACCCTCGCTACGACCCCAATAGAACTCACAGTCAACGGGCTGCGCATTAGCGCACTACGAACCGGGCAAGGTAGACCGGTAAAGATACTCTGCGTTCATGGCTGGCTCGACAACGCTCACAGTTTTTTACCTCTCTGGCCACAACTGCCCGATGCTGATATCGTCGCCATCGATCTGCCAGGTCACGGCCGTTCCGGCCACCTTAGCGACTGCGTACAGTATTCTTTTACCGGACAATCCCAGACCATTTTGAATATCGCCTCGAATTTGGGCTGGAACCAATTCCACCTGATTGGCCATTCACTTGGCGGTTGCCTTGCACCCTTCTGCGCGGTGGCAGCTTCAACTGCTGTTCAAAGCATCACTCTAATCGATGCTGCAGGTCCGCAGACGGAATCCGCGGATCAATTGCCTGTACGCCTGGCCGGATCATTCCGTGACCTCACCAGGCTGGACCACTTCAACTCCCGATATTACGTCGATATAGAAGCAACTATCGAGGCGCGTCTGCGTGCAAATAAAATGGAATACCATTCTGCGCGTCTGATCGTCGAGCGACAACTTACCCGCACCGATAAGGGCTATGTCTGGAGCTTCGACCGCAAACTCAGGGTGGCATCTGCCCGCTATTTCACAGAGCAACAGTTACATGCAGTGTTAAAGGCAGTCGAGTGTCCGGTATTGTGCATTCTGGCACAACAGAGCTTTGTGATTAACAATTCGGCAACCCGGGACCGGCTAGATAAAATACGGAACCTGACGCTATGCGAATTGCCCGGCAATCACCACCTGCACATGGATACACCTGAGCCCGTGGGCGGGCAGATCCGGTACTTTCTAAACGTTTAAAAACCAACCACCCTCTCAGCTAGTAGCCTAAAAAAATATAGGTGATTTTCACTTGTTATTGATTTAACCCGCATTATTTACGGGATTGACGGAATCTCACTTGATCTTTGATTCCACAGAGAATTTTTTCTCTTGCAAATATCAGTAAGTATTCGACGCGAGAAGAATATCCACTGTGAAAACCCTTGACATGAATAAGTGTGGTCTAAGCGATATCCTCGCCACCCCATGAATAATGCGGGTTAAGGCTGCTATCAAACCGACAGTACCAGTTCAATCAACAAACTTATCAGCAATTGCAGATGTGGCCAGCACCAGACGCTCCAGCATTTTGTCTCCACCCTGTAGTGCGACACCCACGGCAAGTATATCCAGCACCATCATCTGAGCCAGGCGGGATTTAAGTGGCGAAAATACATCACTATCCTCGGCTACATCAACGTTGAGATTGACATCGGCCATAGTCGCCAGAGGAGAGCCGGTCTGCGTTACCGAAATCACCTTGGCACCGGCAACTTTCGCCAGCTCCATCGCCTCGATTACATCTTTGTTTCGACCGGTATAGGAAATAACAATCGCCACCGCGTTGTTATCGAGCAAGGAGGCGGCAGCCTTTTGAATATGTGGATCTACATAGGCAATTGCGGGCTTACCCAGCCGGAAAAACTTAAGCTGTGCATCTTCCGCGACCAGCCCGGAGCCACCTGAACCATAGAATTCTGTGCGCTCCGAATTGCAGTACAAGGCAATCGCTTCCTCAACAGCCTGGTGATTCAGCTGGTTTCGCAAATGCTGCATAGAAGCTATTGCAGAGTCGATCAGTTTAGAGGAGAGCTCATGGCTGGAATCTTTAGCAGATACGTCGCGAAAAAAAAATTTGTCCCGGCTTGCGATCGAGCGGGCCAGGCGCATTTTGAAGTCGTGATAGCCATCACAGCCGATGGCGCGACAAAAACGCACAACCGTAGGCTCGCTGACCCCTGATAGTTTAGCCAGCTGCTGAATAGAGGCCTCGACGCTGGATTCAGGGTTTTGCAATACGCGTGCAGCGACTTTCTGTTCAGAGCGGCTCAAGCGGTCGCTGGCTGAATTTATTCTATCGAGCATAGCGCTGCAAATGCTCTGTAGTAATCACCCGACAAGCTACAACGTGTAATACACCGTGGCTATCAATTGCCATAAAACAACACTTCTCAATGGAGAAGCGGTTACCATATTTCCAACTGGTGTAATAGGCAAGATAAAATCTACCCCATCAATAATTTAACAGTCGCTGGTGCCTGTCAGGGTGACCAGTACACCTGCAGCTTGCGACTGTTTTTTATCACCGCCGCTATCGGATAAGTTGCAGGCTCTGCCGTCAGTGCAGCACCATAGACTTCCTGCTTTTGAATACCGGTAATATGCAGAAGCAGCGCATTACTTGCGAGCAGTGCATCGAGTGTTAACGACATACGCGGCTGCGCCGGTTCTGCGGGCCGGATAGGCCAGGTCAGCTTGCCACAGCCGGGTGCTATAGCGTCCATCAAACCCTCGGTATGCGGGAACAACGAGGCAGTATGACCATCTCCTCCCATACCAAGAATGGTTACATCGAACGGCTGGTCAATCGCTTTTATAGCAGCCTCACACTCATCCCACCCCTGTTCCGGCGTTGCTGCGTTGTTTTTCATCGACACAAAGGTCGCGGCCGCGGCCGGCCCACGCAATAAATGCGTGTGCACAAAAAGATCATTGCTATCAGCATGATCCGGTGCAACCCAGCGTTCATCTGCTAACGTTACCGTTACCTGTTCCCATGCCAGATCAAGCGCTGATAACTGATTTAGAAAAGGCCTGGGCGTTGACCCACCTGACACGACCAGCGAGGCTCTGCCCTGTTGATCAATGGCGCGCTGTAGCATTTCCGCTACATCATGCGCAAGCCGGGTAGCCAGTAACTCAGCGTCTCCGGCAATAACATCGCCGGATTTAAACGGCGATGGTTTGTTTTGTTCAGTCACGTAAATTCCTCTATCCAGCCGCAACCGTCTTTGGCGATCAGCGCATTTGATGCAGCAGGCCCCCAGGTACCGGCCGCGTACAAACGAGGCTCAACATTGAGCTCATCCCAGGTATTAATGATCGGGTCGATCCACTCCCAGGCCGCTGCGACTTCATCTCTATGATTAAACAACGTTTGATTGCCACGTATCATATCCAGCAGCAGCCTTTCATAGGCAATCATCTGGCGCTTTTCAAAGGTTTCGTTGAAATCCAGATCCAGATCTACCGGTTGCAATCTCATTTCATCACCCCGCCCTTTGGCGAAGATCTGCAATTTAATTATCTCTTCCGGCTGTAGCCGAATAATCAGGCGATTCGGCGCCATTGGCATATCGAATATAGAATGCGGTACCGAACGAAAATTTACTACAATTTCAGTACGCTTCTCCGGCATGCTTTTACCGGTGCGAAGAAAAAATGGTACGCCCTGCCAGCGCCAGGACTCAATCTCGGCTTTTATTGCAACGTAGGTTTCAGTATTACTTTTCGGGTCAACACCATCTGCATCACGATACGCCAGCACCTGTTCGCCGGTAACAACTCCGGATTTATATTGCCCGCGAACTATATTAGTTAGAACGTCACGGCCGACAATCGGCTTCAATGATCTAAGTACTTTGATTTTTTCATCGCGAACGGCATCGGGATGAATACTAACCGGTGGCTCCATTGCCAGTATCACCAGCAATTGCAACAAGTGGTTCTGCACCATATCGCGCAGCGCACCGGTATGATCGTAGTAACCCGCGCGCCCTTCCACACCCAGTTGCTCGGCAATTGTAATTTGCACATCGCTAATGTGCTCCCGACGCCACAACGGTTCGAAAAGGGAGTTGCCGAATCGGAGCGCCATTAGATTTTGTACAGTCTCTTTGCCAAGGTAATGATCAATCCGGTAAATCTGCCGCTCATCAAACGCGCCGGCCAGCTGATCATTAATCTGCAAAGCACTTTCGAGATCGCGGCCCAGCGGTTTCTCCAGAGCTACCCGGCTCTGATGCGTAATCAGCCCGGCTTCCGACACGCCCTGACAGATTCGTGCAAACAAACTCGGTGCAGTAGAGAGATAAAAAACCCGTACCCGGTCCGGAAAGGGTTTAAGTAACTCGGCAAGTTTGTCGTAGTGAGATTGATCTGTGATATCAATGGGTGCATACACTATTCGATCGCAGTAGGTTTTCCAGGTCTCGTCATGGAAATCCTCCGGCTTGATATAACTTCGAGCCGCCACTTCCATTTTTTGCACGAACTGCTCTGTTGTTAAATCGCTACGTGCAATGCAGATGATCCGGCCTTCATCGGGAAGCTGCGCTTCGTGGTGCCGGAAGTACATGGCAGGCAGCAATTTGCGCATCGCCAGATCGCCGGTGCCACCAAACAACACCAAATCGAAAGGTGCAAGCGAAAAGCTTACAGAATTAGACATAGAAAAACTCCATTTGCAGAAACATCCATTTTGAAATCACAGCGTGAAAAAAGCCAGAATTCTTGTAATTTTATTACAAGAATTACCGCATCTGCCGTTCATTCACTACACATTTTGCTACGAAATCAGCTCACTCAACACTTGCACTGAATTATTTTCGTAGTATTATTACATCGCACCTGCATGGGGCAACCCGGCAATCTCTCTCGTTTATCCGGTTTTTTGCCAGAATGACCCGACTACATGCAACTGTGGAATCAGTTACCGAGCGCATTCGGTCGCGTAGCCAAACGCTGCGTTCCGAATACCTTGAGCAAACACGAAGTACCAAACAGAATCAGCCGCGCCGCAATCGGCTCTCCTGCACGAATTTTGCCCATGCGGTCGCGGCTGTTTCTTCTAACGACAAACTAACGCTCCATCAGGAGCGCTCGCCCAATCTGGGTATCGTCTCAGCCTACAACGAAATGCTATCGGCTCACCAGCCGTTCGAACGATTCCCGAAAATCATCAAGTCAGCCGCCCGTGAAGCCGGGGCAACCGCCATGTACGCAGGGGGTGTGCCAGCGATGTGCGACGGAGTGACTCAGGGGCGACCCGGCATGGAATTGTCTCTGTTCAGCCGCGATGTTATCGCCCAAGCAACGGCAATAGCGCTGTCGCATGATGTATTTGATTCGGTCGTCTATCTGGGTACCTGCGACAAAATAGTTCCAGGACTGCTTATGGGTGCACTGGGATACGGTCATCTGCCTGCCATTTTTGCACCAGCCGGCCCCATGACTTCCGGCCTGCCAAATTCAGAAAAAGCAATCGCGCGGCAACAGTTCGCGGAAGGAAAAATCAGCCGGGCAGAATTGCTGAAATCCGAATGCGCCTCCTACCACGGACCAGGAACCTGCACTTTTTACGGAACAGCAAACAGCAATCAGATGCTGATGGAAATTCTCGGGTTACATCTGCCGGGAAGTGCTTTCATCAACCCTGGAAATGAGTTGCGCGATCAGCTAACACACGCCGCCGCTCTCAGAGCTCTGGAAATAAGCGCAGTCGGCGGCGAATACACACCCGTCGCGGAAATTGTTTCAGAAAAATCAATTTGCAATGCCATTGTGGGCTTACTCGCGACAGGTGGTTCAACTAACCACACCATGCATATTATTGCGATTGCGCGCTGTGCCGGATTGCTGGTTGACTGGACAGATTTCAGCGATCTTTCCGCTGTTGTTCCATCGCTAACAAGTATTTATCCTAATGGCGAAGCCGACGTCAACCAGTTTCACGCCGCCGGTGGAATGGCCGTTGTAATCAGTCAGCTACTGCGTGGGGGGCTATTGCATAACGATGTAAAAACGGTAGTCGGCGACGGTCTGGAACGCTATTGCAGCGACCCGGCCCAAACGGACGGCCGCCTTTCGTGGAACCCATGCGAACCGCAATCTTCAGATACATCAATAATAGCCAACCTGGAACAACCGTTTGATAGTACCGGCGGAATCGCTTTGCTTGAGGGAAATCTGGGCAGAGCGGTAATAAAAACCTCGGCGGTCAAACCACAGCATCGTCATATTCGCGCACCAGCCCGCGTGTTCCGGAGCCAGGGCGAATTTCTCGATGCATTTGATTCAGGCGAATTAGAATGCGATTTTGTTGCCGTAGTGACGAACCAGGGGCCTCGCGCCAATGGCATGCCGGAATTACATAAGTTGACCCCCGCACTGGGAATTCTGCAGGATCGGGGCTTCAAGGTGGCCCTGGTCACTGACGGTCGTATGTCCGGTGCATCGGGAAAAGTACCTGCGGCGATTCATGTCACCCCGGAATGCAGCGACGGCGGCGCCTTAGCACGAATCCAGAACAACGACCTGATAGAACTAAATGCTGAGGCCGGTACCTTGCAGGCTCATATCGACACAGACGAATGGAAACGCCGCGAAAACACTAACGTGGCAGCAGAAAATTCAACGGACAATGGCCGGCATCTGTTTTCCAACCTGCGCTGCTGCGTCAGTACAGCGGAAACCGGGGCACTTACCCTGTTCGACCCACAGGCGAGCACATCGTGACAACAATACACACCATCATGCAGGCATCGCCAGTCATTCCGGTTCTGGTGCTGAATAATCCGGAAACGGCGGTACATGTTGCCCGGGCGCTGGTGGATGGTGGCTTGCGAACACTGGAAATCACCTTGCGTACACCCGAGGCTTTCGACGCAATCAGTGCCATCAAGAGCGCTGTGCCCGGTGCTTACGTCGGCGCGGGCACCGTAAATACCGTTGAACAATTACAGCAATGCGAGAATCTCAATGTCGATTTCATGGTCAGTCCCGGTCTGCACTCCCCTCTGGCAGAAGCGGCACTCGCTAGCGGAATCCCCTACCTTCCCGGTATTGCAACAGCGAGCGAAGCACTTACTGCACTGAATATGGGACTCGATGCATTAAAGTTTTTCCCTGCCGTTCCTGCAGGAGGAGTTAATTTGCTGAAAGCATTGAATGGCCCGTATGAGCAGCTTCGCTTTTGCCCGACGGGCGGCATTAATGCAGGCAACTACCAGCAGTTTCTTGAGTTGAGCAATGTCACTTGCGTAGGTGGCTCTTGGGTAGCGCCTGCGGATCTCATCAGGAAAAATGCCTGGTCGGAAATTACCGGGCTTGCGGCCGCCGCAAGCAATTAAAATTATCACTGCCGCTGATTAGCGCTGATTTAACCCGCCTTGATCGAAATTCGATATCGCGCTCAGCTTCTTGAGAAAGTGCTGTAAAACGGCAATTTTCTCGCCCTGAGACTCCTGAAAGAAATCCTGCTCAACACAATTAGCATAACCAGACAGGCGACAGACAAAACAGCTAACAACACAGTGACGGCTCGCAGTATGCCACAGCAATTCCGCCCGATTACGCACAAGGCGATTGCAGGCTTTACCTGACGCTGACCAAGCCGATGGGTCGCCCGCCTTATCGATCGCAGATGTTTGTGGATCACACTACTGATCGCTTTTCCCTCGTAGTTCACAAACCGGCAATATTGCCGGCACTGTAACGGCCCTTTTCCACTTCACTTTAACCAAATACCTGTTTGGCTAAGCGGAACCGGGTAAAAAAAATGAAAATGCCACCGGTTTTTTGTCAATTAAATTACTGACAAAAATGGAATCAGTGAACAGCACGGCATTCCCGACTGGCACACTACTTCCATGAAGTAATGCTCTGGTTGTTGGAAAAAACACAAAAACTGAGCTATACCTTTGATTTAAAGCATTCTTTTGGTTGCCGATACCAAGGTATGAGAAACCACACAGTTGCTCAATACCAATACGCTGGACAAATACAATGACAAAAAGCTCTTTCGGAGAAGCCAGAAGCACCTGCGACGGGCTTCAGCGTTTAATAAGGCAATTAAACGGCGCAGCAGCCGATGTTGATCAGGGTGGCGCCAGCGCCTACGAATTGCTCGCACTGCTCGCAACCACCAATGAATGCGTCAATAGCCTGAGTCTGCAGCTCGCGGCGCTTGAAAATGGTTTCAGCCACACCACGGTCGTCAGCACAAACTCTATTCATCCCACCGGATTTGTAGATGATATGATGGTCACCCCGATTAAAGCCGCCAGCAACGGGTAACTCTCCGGCGGTTTGCGGTTACCTGAAGCAGTATCCGGCATTTGCACTTGCTCCGGTATTCAATTTGAAACTACCCCACCAAAAACCAGACATGCTTTAATACCATCGCTGGCGACAGCTTTACGCCTCTGTCAAAACCAATTACCCAAGCCAGCCGGAACCCACCGGAATATCGCCGGTTACGCACGATTAAACAAGCTAATCCGTCGACGCCTGATACCTGATCCAATGGACTATCCGATACCCGCAACACCCGCACAATTTGAGCTGACAATAAAGAAAAGCCGCTTTGTAGCCATTGCCGGTTATGCATCCACTCAAGACCAGATGCACGATTTTATCAACAGCGCGGCCAGCGACTACCCCGATGCCGGCCATATTTGCCATGCCTGTATTATCGGCCCACCGCAGCGCAGCGCTTTCTACTGCAACGATGACGGCGAGCCTTCAGGGACTGCGGGACGACCTATCCTCAACGTACTGCAACACAGCGGTATAGGGGATATTGTGACTGTGGTGGTTCGCTATTTCGGCGGAGTAAAACTAGGGGCCGGTGGTCTGGTCAGAGCGTACTCCAGTGCTGCCGCCGGCGCTGTAGCAGAGCTAGATACCCAAAAGTTTGTTGCCACAGTAGAGCTTGTTGTGCACGCCGGGTATGCAATGGAAAATACAATACGACACCAGTTATCACAACTGAAAATAGACGACCTGCAAGTTAACTATGCGGACGATATGTCCCTTTCGTGTACCGTGCGGGCAGACGAGGTCGAGGCACTTACTGAAACGCTCGAAAACGTGACTCGCGGTGCAATAAAAACGAGTTACACCCCTCTCTAGATAGAACTTCCAGTAGAAATAATCAATGACCTCCATTTACCTTATCCGGCACGGCCAGGCATCAGCAGGTAGTGCAAACTACGATGTACTCTCGCCTATCGGACGACACCAGGCTTCTGTCCTGGGTGAATACCTGCAACAGACAGATCTTGCTTTCGATGCAATCTATAGTGGAACACTTGAAAGGCAAATCGATACCGCAACTATCGCCACTGGAATTGACCGCTCTGAACTCAGCCAGCAACAACATTTTGATGAGTACAATCACAAAGCGATTTTCGAACGGTATCTGCCTCGTCTTGCCGCCACCGATCCTGAAGTAGACGCCGCAGCGCAAAACGGGCCTAACTCTTTAATGTCAGCTTCAGTCTTCACAAAACTGATGCTGGCGTGGACAAACGACGCAAATGGCACTGCAGCAGCAAGTGACAGAGCAACCGGGTCTAAGCAGGATTTCGAAAGCTGGAACAGCTTCAAAACCCGCATCAATGATGGAATTCAGCAGATCGCCAATCAGCATGATCGCAGCGCATCGGTGGCCGTATTCACCTCCGGTGGCGTTATCAGCACGCTATTTCACACCATCTATAATACGACGCCACAAAGTACATTTGAGATGAACTGGAGCATCAACAACGCCAGCTTATCTCATGTAAAAGTTACCAGTGGTTCGTTGAGACTACGCGAATTTAATAATATTTCGCACTTATTACTAAAAAACGATAAATCTCTTATTACCCAGATATAGCGCCACAGAATCGAGTGCATTCGAGGAGAATGCGGGCTACTAGGTGACTGTCTGAGAATGAGGGTCGTAGCGAGGGCGTGAGGTTTTGAGTCAGATATTTCTGATCGATTGAGGCGAATAGTTATTCATATTTAACGAAATTGAACGGAATAGCTGGCCAAAAGATCGCGTCCGCAGTAGATCCTCATTCTCAGACAGGCTCCTTAGGTGAAAAGTACTATTTTGGGTGCACCCGTTACACCGTTGTGGACGTCAGAAAATGCAGAGGCCCCGTCCGATAGCGGTCGGCTTTCGATCCATTCCAGAGATCCCAGCTTACCGTTATAGATTGCATCGACAGATGCCATTAAATCAGCAACGGTATAGGTGTACGCGCCTATGAATGTTACCTCCTGCAGTGTCAGGCGGCGTGTATCCAGCCCTTCGGCATCGTCCTGAAGCCCGGCGTGGCAGATTACCCCACCTGCCTTAACCAGCCGGCTACAGGCCGAACGCGTTCTGCCACTGCCAACCGCGTCGATCACAACATCAAAACTCCCGGCTGGCGGCTCAGTTGATAGCGGGTCATATACCTGGCCGAAATTATATTTCTCGGCGGTTGCACGCCGCAGCGAGTTGGTATCGCCAATGAACACTTCCGAACAACCCTTTCCTTGTAGAACCAGAGCTGCCAGAGCACCAATAGCACCCGCTCCGATAACCAGCGCGCGTGCCTCTGATATCGGCCGGGCGAGTATTGCTTCGACCAGCGCTACACAATGCAGGCTGACGGCAGTCGGCTCGGTAAGACTGGCGTGGGCGACATTCATATCTGCAGGCATCGCTAACAGATTTTGCTCTGGAATGACTATCTGTTCAGCGAACGCCCCTGGCATGCGCATACCGATTAACTCCCGATCTGCACACAGATTGGTACGACCACTCAGGCAGTCAAAGCATTTTCCGCAACTTATCAAAGGGTTCAAAATCACGCGCTCACCACTGCGCGGACCACTCTTTACTACCCCCGTCGCTTCATGCCCCAATATCAGTGGCGGAACACGCCTGGCATCAAGACCATGATAGGCGTGCATATCCGAGCCACACAGTCCGCAGGCATCTATCTGAATTAAAACTTCCCCGCCAACCGGGTCACCGGGTGTGGGCTCATCCCGGTATTGCACTTGCTCGGTGCCTGTATAGACGAGTGCTTTCATTGCTCTACTCCACGGTTTTTATTATCGCTAATGAGAACGGATGTCATTCTAATGTGAGGAAACATGAATCAACCCCACAATTTGACAATCCAATAGTAAATTTTCAGTCATTGGCCAACTATTTGCCCATTGTCTATTCAAGTGTCAAAACAACAGACGATAGCACAATGCGATTTATCCCCGCAGTAATCCTTACTGCACTTCTTGGTGTGGTGTACTGGATTGGTGCCACAATCTTTACTGATCGAATCGAAAGGGACATTGCCCAACGATCCAATCAGGCAGTTGCCACATTACCCGACGTCAACATCAATGTTGACGGACGGGATGTTACGTTAATTGGCAACGTAAATACACAGAGCGAACGCAGCGAGGCAAAACAGCTTGTCGATTCGGTTTGGGGCGTACGCGCATCGCAAAATGAGTTGAATGTATTCAAAACCTTTAAGCTCAGGGCCTCCAACAACGAAATCGAAGGGCTGAAGATTGAAGGCACTATAGATAGACGGAATTCTATTTCTGAATTAAAGCAAACGCTCAAGCCGCTATCACCGGAAATCAATCTAGACTTTGGTGCACGACCGATGGTTAACAGCGCCGAAAAATTACAGATCGGCACCGGCAATCTGCTGTTGTTGAATCATGGCGAACTGACTATTGATAATGCGGAACTTGTTCTCAGCGGTCTGGCGGCCGATGAAACCGTTCGTTCAATGATTGAAACGAATCTCATCGAAAAACACGCAATGCTGGCACCACTTGATGTGATCGCCAATATTGACGTTGCCAGCTCGTTGACGCAGGCCTGTCGAACCAAACTGGATACCGTACTCGATCAAAACACCGTCCTGTTTGAATTTGACCAGCACGACATTCTCGATGAACAGAAAATCAATATTGAACAATTTTCGGACCTGCTGCACGAATGCCCCGGATCACTATTAATAGAAGCTCACGCCGATCACGATGGCAGTGAAAAATACAACCTTCTATTGAGCAAAAAACGCGCGCAGGCTGTTACCGACATACTGCTAGAAAACGGTATAGATTTATCGCGAATTGAATCGTTTTTCTACGGAGAAACACGACCAATCGCATCAAATGAATCTGAATCCGAAAGATCCTATAACCGACGGGTAGAGCTGCAGTATGTTCAACCCTCCGCACCTAACCAGCTGCAACAAGCAACCATTATAAGCTCACAGAGCACGGAGTAGACATGCTATATTTAATTACACAGATATTGCAAATTTTACTTATTGCCACAGTCCTTGGGGTATTACTGGGGTGGGTACTGCGTAAATTCAAAGCCACCCGTGTCGAAGAACAGCTTAAGCAGCGATTGCAAGAATCTGAAGAGATAATTCAACCAATCAAAAAAGCTCTGGCAAGTGCTCAAAGTGACGTTGAAGGACGCGATGCCAGCATCGCAAATTTACAGACGAAACTCACCGATATAGACAAACAGGTTCCGCCGATAAAAGCAGAGATTGCAAAGCTCACCGGAAAGCTGGGCGAAAGTAACTCATCTATTGACGTATTGAAAAGAGCCATTGGTGATAAAGACAACCAGTTACTAAAACTAAGTAACGAATTATCACAGGAAAAAGCATCAGTGCGCCAGGTCGACCAGGCTTTGGCCGATGCTCATGGCAAACGTGCTGAGCTGGAACAGCGTTTGGCTGAAATGCGTATTCGCCTGGAAAATAATGATGCCGCAACGCAACGTGCCAAATCTGATTCATCCACACTGCAGCGGGAAATTAATGCGCTTCAGACTACTCTGAACGATTCCGTACACAAACGCGATGCAACAATTGCCGATCTTCGACGCAACCTCGATCACGAGTCCAGGGAGCACACGAAGGTGGCTGAAGCACTTGCAGCAGCAGAAGCGGAACGTATTAGATCTATAGAAAAGATTGAATCACTCAAACATGATCTGCAGGAAAAGATAACCGACCACAAACTCGCTCTTACAGAACGGGATGCCTTGCAGCGGGAAGTTTCATCACTGCAAGCGCAGCTCGATCGTTTGCAAAAATCACATGACGCAAGGGTAGCTGAACTGGAACGCAATCTTGCCGCAAGACAGCTACTAAACGATGAGGCAAATAAAACCCTGACAGAAAACGCCGGGGCTATTGCCAGAATGGAAGCTGAGATTGACCGCTTAAAAGATAAGCTTGATGCGACGACCAGAAAGAACTCCAGTACGGAAGCAGATCGCGAAGCACTATCCGCTCAACTCGCTGCACTCAACAGAGACAAAGCAAAACTCGAGTCGGAAAATTCCGACAAAGCGCAAAAACTAGAGCAGCAGCAGCGTACCCTGGAGGAAAAAATCGACGGGCTGGAAAAAGAGCTGGCCAGGAGTAATTCGCAAAAAGTCGAGCATGCAAACAAGTTAGATGGGATCAAGGCGCAACTGGCATCAAAAAAGACCGCCGAAGATCGTGCATCCAGGGAGCAGGCACGGCTGGAACACAAGATCGGACTGTTAGAGGCAAAAATCAAGGCAGAAACCAAAGACGCTGATGCACGTGTTGCCGGTTTGGAAAAGCAACTGGCCGACAGCCTGCGAATTCGCAAAGAGGGCGAGGAACGGCAACAGAGTCTGGAACAACGGATTCAGTCGTTGAAAGATGATCTAAATGAAAAGATCACCGATGTTAAGCTGGCGTCAACACTGCGGCAGAATCTGGAAAAAGATATCTCTGGTCTCGAAGGGGAAGTGGCAAAACTCAACGAACTTGCAAAAACTCTACAGCAGACTCTCGATCAATCAAAGGCTGATCACAACAAGAAGATTGCCGAGCTAAAAGCCGCACTCGCCGAGAAACAAGCCCGACTGGCCGATGGTGGGCTGGCGGCGCAACAACTTGCAGAACTCAAGAAAAACCACACAGAAGCTGAGCGACAGCATCTTTCAGCTTTGAAAAACGCTGAGAGCAAGATTGCGGAACTTGACCGTCAGCTGGCCAGGCAAGGCAGTGAGCTGACCGCTGCTGGTACTGAAACGGACCGATTGAAAGGTGAATCTGAAAGAGCACTCAACGAAAATCAACAATTAAAAGACAAGCTGGATCAAAGCAAAGCCGAGTTACTGGCTAAGGATACAGAACTTAGACTCGCCAAAAGTGACGGTAGCAAAGCGCTGAAACTCGCTTCGATGGAATCTGACCAATCCGGTCGAGCATTAACCGCGGCTCACTCTAAAGCGGCCGAGCTAAAACAGAAAAATTCAGCCATTGAAAATCAGCTGGAAAATCTGAAACAGGAACTGGCGGCCGCGAAGAATGAAAAGCAGGCTAACGCTGTCGAAGTATCCAACTTACAGAGCGAGGTAGAAAAGCAAAAGGATGCCCGCAACGCGGCAGCACGCACGGCCGAATTTGAGACCGCCAAGCTAACAAAGGCAAACGAACAGATCAAAAGTGACGTTGACGATTTATTGAAAAAACTCGATAAAGCTAATCAGCAGCTGGTGAGTCAGGACAAAGAATACGGCGCTGAAATCAACGAGAAAATCAGAGCCTTGAGTGAGGCGACCGACCAGGCTCGCCGCAGTGAGGAAGCACTCAATAAAGCGGAACAGAAAATCGTCGATTTAGAACAGAAATTATCTGCACTATCGACTGAACTGGAAGGCGCCAAAGAACATTCTGCAGACCTTAAAACCACTGCCAAAGTAGAATCTGCAGAAAAATCAGCATTGCAACGCGAGCTGCAATCGATGCAGGACAAATTGCGCTCAGCAGATCTGAATCACGCACAGAATCTTGAAGAACTTAAACGTGATCTAGCCGCAGCAAAATCAACAGCGAGCCGGGCAGAAAAGACTGCACGTAAGTACCGGGACAACCTCGCCGCCTTGAAAAAAACTAGGGACACAGAAAACAAACTGGAAGGCAAGGCAATTTCAGATCTGGACAGGCAGTTGAACGCCAGCAACAAGGACAAACAACAACTGGCTGACGCCCTTGCCAAAGCCGAAGAAGATCTGGCTCGTGCCACATCAAAACTAAAAGACGTGAGAACCGATGGCAAACTGGCTTCAGCGGAAACCCGCAAGCTCGAATCTGAAGCCAGGAAACTGGAATCTGAAGCCAGCCGACTTGATCAAGCCAATGCGGCGCTGAAGAAAGACCTGGAGAACGCCACAAACGCAAAGCGCCAATACCGCGATGAAGCTAAAAATGCCAGCAGAGAAAACGCTGAGCTGAAACGCAAGCTTGAAAACAGGGAGAAAGAGCTCGGAGAGTTAACCGGCAAAATGCCGACACTGCAATCAGAACTCAAGCAGAAAGAGAAAAACGAATCACGACTGGAAAATGAACTGGCGCAACTGAAAAACCGGTTAACCACGGTTAACGACAAAATCAGTTCACTGCATAGTGATATGGCGAAGAAGGATGCGGACAATGCCAGCCTGAAGGGCGATACCAAAGCCATGCAGTCACAGTTAACCGATTACCAGTCACAGGAAATTGACTTACTTGATCGCATCAGAGAGCTCGAAGCTAAGTTGTCCAATGCACAAAAAGACGCCAGTAAAAATCTGCTGTCGCGAATTCTTGAATTGGAAACCATGTTACAAGCCGAACGCACGAAAGCAGAAGAGTTCCGCACCCTGACAGGATGGTCTGATGTTTCGGTCCCGAAATCAACCATTCGTAAAGTGGCCGCAAATTCTGAATCGAACAGGAAAAAAAGCACCGGCTAACACTGAAATAAAACTGAGTCCTCAGCTGGTGATTTTTCCAGCTTTTAAGAGCCGCTTTATTGAAGCGGCTTTTTTTTGCCGAAAGATATTTTCTTCAATATTGGCCCTATCGAGCTTTTCCCGATTTATTCCTATCAGCAGAAATCTAAAAATTCTGCCGCGAAAGATTTAAAAACCAACACAAGTTAAAATATTAATTAACAGATAGTTAAATCAAGCCACACAGTTTATATATTCTAAAAGTCCCATAAATATATCAAGACAAATTAAACGAACTAACCTCCTTGCCCCGCTGCCTGGCCAATCTCTATAATAATACAGGGACTTTCAACTGAATTAGTCTGAAGGGATTTTTCCGTCAAGCGGCTTAACCTGATGCTATCAGTTTATGGGGTAAATAATATGGCTAACGTCAGAACGGCCCCCACCAACACTGTCAATCACCCAAGTGGCGAGGACCCACGAGCAAGGGATTCTCCACAATCCTAACTATGGCTGCTTTGCGCAGTTCATATCTTAGATGCCGCTGGATCGTCAGCAGCCAAAATATAATAGCCACGACGTGGTGATGTTTGGAAAATCAGATGTTCCTTTTCACCCAATACAAGCTGCACATCTCGAATTCACTGTGCGAAAGCCTCGCTAGCCTGCATTATTCATGTGGTGGCGAGGATATCGCGCCGACCTGATCTATTCACACCAAGGGATTTCACAGTGGATTTTCTTCTCGCGTCGAACGCTTACTGATACTTGCAAGAGCAAAAAATTCCCTGTGGAGTCAATGCTCAAGTGAGATTCCGTCAGTCCCGTGAATAATGTGGGCTAGTAGCATGGACGTTTTCCAGACCCCTGCTTGTATCTCCTCCTTACTGACTACTTGCCCTTGTTTTCTCGCCAGCAATCGGATAACTCCGGAGATTGGCGTCGCATTGGGCGAACCAGTTCATCAGGTCCTCCAATGCACTGCTATCTCTATAGAAGCAATAGCCTGCGAATGTCGGCTCACAGTTCATTGTATTTCCACCGAACATCTCACTCTATATTGTCTTAAAGATGACCGACTTCCAACTCAATAAATTGCCAGTCCCCATGCTGCAAGCAGAAAAGTTACAATCATAGAACTATTTCATGTTGCTGTAGCTTCCACTAAAAAAAGGCTGCATTTCTGCAGCCTTTCTTATTACCAACCTTTACCTTAACTACTCGTTAACAGAAACCGGCGCATCCACACCCCACTCACCGTATTGCAAGCCGCCATTATGGATCGCATACAGGCCACCATCTGACGCTATAACCGCGCGATCATTTTCCAGATTAACCGGTGAATAGCGGTGGCCTGCCGCACGACTCTCGTAGGTCCAGTTTGGACTTTCGACGAAAGCAGAAGCATCTGCGTCTATTTCCAGCGTATATAACATATTCGAAGTCCAGTCCGACCAGGCCGTCGGGCTTGATGACTCTACGTTTTCATCGTGCAGTGAGAGCGGGATCGCCATACGTGCATTACGGGTACCGTTCGACGGCAACCAGGCAAACGCATGGTGATTTGCCAACGCCGGAGAATGGGTTCCGCGCTTACCAACAACGATACTTTGCGCAACAAACGGGTTCGAGGCGTCCGATACATCAAACAGCGCCAGCTTAACGCCCTGATACCAGGCACCACGACCGTCTCCCCAGCTGCTACCATCATCGGCAATAGCGTCTTTTCCTAGACCAAGCAATAGCGAATCATTCACCGCATGCAGGTAATCGGAATAGCCCGGCAATTCAAGTTCCCCTGCTATGGAAGGATCGCGGGGATTAGATAAATCCAGCACATATAACGGATCAGTTAACCGAAACGTCACCAGATAAGCGCGATCACCAATAAATCGACTCGCATACAAACTCTCACCCGGTTTTCCTATTGGATCCGGCCTGCGGTCATTCGGCAAGGTAGACACAGTACTAAGCCGCGAGGTACCGCTTTCGCCCAGTACGCTTAGAGTTACAGGTGAACCGGACCGACTCTCATCAAACGAGACAATACGCAGATTGCCGTCCTTCTCACTCATGCGAAAAGGCTTGCGTTTCGGGTTCCATCCCAGATGCCCGCTTACTGATCCCGTGCCCTTGAACAAGGGAGCGCCATTATTACTAAAACTGAATTTGTGCACTTCCGTTGTAATTTCCGGTTGTGAATAGCGAATAAGTGGCTCACCACGTGAATCGGTGGTCACTGAATAACTGTATTCGGTTGTAGCCAGGTACAAGGCATTCTGCGATACATAGATAGTTTCTGTATCTCCAACAAAGCACGCGTTATTCGTCTGAACATTGCGTGTATTCAGGTCAATTGTCACTATAGAAATAACGCTGGGGTAGCGGTAATACGGTGTCAGCTGACTCTCGTCGCTTTGCGAAGTTTCGGCAACAGAAGGGCCACTCTTATAACAGCGATTGTCAGCTATAATAGAGGCTGCGCTGCCATCATCCACCGTATAGGTTGGTAGAAACTCGGCGTCATCTGCCCTTTCAATTAATTCCCGGTTACGCTGAATATCATCTTCACTCACCGGGTAGGTAATAATATCCCTGATTTGCGGATGGTATCGGGTAACCAGTACCAGGCGGTTATCTATTTTTCTACTGGAAATCAATTGCCCGTCAATATCAACCGAGCGGGTTATCGACATATTGCCGGCGTCACTGGCATCAACCCAGGAGATACGCGTCTGCAACCCGGCCCATTGAGATGCGGAACGCCAGTATTCCCAACTGTTAAACGAACTACGGGATAACAACACCAAATCGCGAGAGCCACCATTTCTGTGCAGATACATACCTTCCGTTGTCCGACCTTCGCCTGTAAGTTTCAACCGCGACAGCACCGCAGAATTGTTCTTATCCATGCGATAGGCGCTCAGCGTCTCCTCAGGTGGCGTATTGGGTACAATCGGCAGCGAGCTGCTCTCTAATTCATCGTTGAGAATCACCGGAAAAACGCCAAAGTAGCGGGAGTCAGGGGTTTCCAGTGCAAACAAGGTACTGCCATCAATTTTGATGCGATCCGACTCGTCAACCCCGGCTTCCTGTACATTGGTATCGCTGAAACGGACAGCAGTCGACGGGCTCGTCGAAGCGACGTCTGCCCCGGAATTCTCTGCTAAAGCAACTGAATCAACAGCCAGCACTCCGTTTTGACTACTAACATTTCTGGTGTAGTGATCAAGCATCGAACTACGTATCAGCGTATCGGCCTGGTCGGCAGCGAGTACCGGAACCGCCGGGTTGATTGTCTCATCGGTACTTCCGATCGTACCGCCACCGGAACCGCCGCAGGCCACTACAGTACAACCCGCAGCGACCACTGCGACTGCACGGGCAGCAACTCTCCAGATAGCTGGCATTTCATCACTCAAATTTGATTGGAAAAACATATGTATTCCTCAAGATTACTTTCAATTAACAGTCACTGCCTGGGTGGACAGCAGAAAATCACATTGCATACAAGTTTTCACAAACCTCTTTCAATGGGATTTATTTCCCAAATATAACCTTATATTTCGGCCAGTCAAGCCGAATATTAATATTATGGGATATTTTTCCCATAATATTGATGAATTCGGTGTAGTATTAGCTCCATGAACAACCCGCCTGATAATCCCTTGTCCACTGCGGTTCGCAGAATGTTGCGGCCATTAGTTCGACTACTGCTGCGAAACGGTGTGGCCTATGCAGATTTCATTCACTATGTGAAAAAAATGTTTATTGAAGTGGCCGATGAAGATTTTAGTCTGCCGGGGCGCAACCAATCGGTATCGCGAATTGCGGTAGTCACCGGGATCAACCGCAAGGAGGTCAAACGCGTACTTGACGAAGGTTGCCAGGACAGCGATCGACCGGAAAGCAACCGCGCAGCCCGCGTGGTTAAGGGTTGGATTCGCGATGAAGCCTATCGCGATCAAAACGGCAAGCCACGCGCGCTATGCTGGGGAGCCGGTGACAACGAAAACAGTTTTGAAGATCTTGTAAAGAAATACAGCGGAGATATACCAGCGCGATCAATACTTGACGAAATGATCCGCCTAGGCGCGGCTATATTGACACAAGACAACCAGGTTCAGCTGGCATCGAGCGGCTACGTTCCAGCCAGCAATAAAGAAGAATTGCTGCGCCTCTCAGGCGAGAGTGTCGGTGACTTACTTTCAACAATAGACCACAACCTGGCCGGCACCGACACGACAACTCGATTGCAGATGAGTGTAGCCTACGATGATGTGAGTACTGAAGGGGTTGAGTTATTTCAAAAACTGAGCAGAGACAAATCGCTTGAGTTACTACATTACCTCGACGGTTTTCTGTCAACTCACGACCGCACAATTAACCCGGCGGCAGCGGGCACGGGACGACATCGCACCGGCATTGGCATCTATTTCTTTGAAGAGGCCCTGGATGAACATACGGGTGAGTAAACGACTAATAATGATGCTAAGCCATATTGATCTACGAAAGAAGCGCAAGATTCTAAACGCCCGTATTTTTGTGCTACTAATATGCACCACACTAGTAGCATGCGACGGTGGTATATCAGGCACTGGTGACGGCGGACCGATCGTAATAACACCCAACGGTGGCAACACCAATATGACGACAGATCTGGCAAGTAATGAGCAGGCCCAGACACCTTATGGCCTTCTGAATACTTTGCCATCTCAAGTTTTAACAGAGTTACCGGATCCTCTCATTTCAATACCAGCTACCTCAGTGACCTCATCTTTTGCTGCTCCATTTAATCAGCAACTCCAGACACTGGTTATCGCCGGCATACAAGTGCAAACCGAGCTGGCGTTGATTGAATCTGTGCTTGAAGAGACATTGCAACAATGCGCTATTCAGCAACGATGCAGCAGCATTCCAGCCACACTTCAGATTCCATACACACAAGATATCGCCAGTATCGAGCAACAACAATTACAACGGCTATTGTTCACGGCATCACGTCAGTCCGGCCAGGTCATCACGCTCAACAACCTGCAGTTTGAATCATCACTCGCCGGGTACTACGATCAGAGAATAAGCTATGTACGCACAGACCGCAGCATAGTTTCGATCAAATGGACTTCGGATCGCAGGATTGTTTCGCTTCTGATCGACGATGCACGCACAGTCACACAAACATTGCTGTCTATAGACGGAACAAAAAACCGCATAAGCTTCCGACAGGCTGACAAAGACGGAGCAACCAGCCAGCCACAAATACTAAGCGCAGTTCTGGAGTCAGATTTCACTCGCGCAGAATTTCCAGGCGTCACTATCGAAGCAAACTGGCACACAGGAAAACAGTTTTATATACGCGGGCTCAGCAACACGAACACCGCCGTTTTTCTACAGCAACCAGCACTCGATATTACTGAAAACCCACAACGCGAAATTGCAAATCGTGTCGGCGAAATTATAAACATTCAGACGTGTACAACTGGTATCGACTGCACTGACTGGACAACATTTTTTTCCACTGATGCACTGCCGGACGAGCGGATCAACTCCCTTTACACAGATTTTGAAACCGGATTCGGTGATTCGTCTATAACCACAACTGCGGCAATCGACATTCGCGGCGTGAGTACGGATGTCAACACAATTGTATTGTCGCCCGGCGACAGCCTGTCCGGTGGTCCGGAAGCTACAGATCCGGTGTGCTCAGGACAACGAGTGAGAGGCAGATTTTCAAACAACTTCACCGGCACTC
Organism: Chromatiales bacterium (ex Bugula neritina AB1); assembly: GCA_001730015.1. Taxonomy (GTDB): domain Bacteria; phylum Pseudomonadota; class Gammaproteobacteria; order Granulosicoccales; family Granulosicoccaceae. The sequence continues at coordinate 40,195 of MDLA01000168.1, forward strand.
TAAAAATTATCTGCTGGCAACCTCTTCCACTACAGGAGGAGGTATCAGTATATGAGGAATCTATACAAGGCAGTACAATTCTCTATCGCCTGATTACCAATACAACTATAGAAGTCACACCACAACCAATACACTAAGGTGAGCAATAGCCCGCCGCCAGCATCGGGCCATTGTTTTTTTCCTGCAGAAAAACGGCGCAGCCACTATTTTCCTGCGCTAGCGCTGGTACAGTCACTGTGGTGGTATAGCTACTGTCAAAAAGATCTGCCAATGGCGTTAGCTCTCTAACGACATGATGATTGCGCATTACCTTACCCTGGTTTTCACCATTTTTCACATCGGTGATCTGCAAGCGATCAAACACAGCCATCCACAGCCTGGCATCGGAACGACTGCCATCGATAGATATAGTCACATCGTTACCGGATTGCTTCGCTTGTATTTCCAGTGGCGGCACCGCTACATGCAACGCTTTTTTAATCGCTCCACTACTGGTGCCGACCTGAGCAGTATGACCATTTATAATGATCTGAGGAGTATAGACTCCGCGCTTGCCTTTTAACGCTCTGGCATTGTAATTTCGCTGTCGTTGTGAATATTCTGCATTCGAGAAGGGATCCTTCCAGATACCCGCAGCTCCATAGTTTAAATCGTCCCAGTAATCGACATGAAACTCCAGGGCGACAAGATCGGGGTTTTCCGATATCAACTGAGCCAGATATTTATCAGCGGGTGGACAGGAATAGCACCCTTGTGAGGTGTACAACTCAACTATTGGTGCTGCGAATGAGGTGGCAGCCGATCCGGATAACAAAGCCGCACATATCGTTAACATTGCCGGTCGCATGATAGTTTCTCCAAAGTAAATGCAGTCGAGGCGCCAGAGTAATGGCAAACAGGGTGCTCGCAATCGGCTGATGCCGGGTTAACTTGACTACCGGCGCGAGCGCTGTAATTCTTGACAGCCCGTTTTTACCGAAGTTCGCAAATCACTACCTCAAGCGCACAGTGGTTGATCATCTGCCCGGCATCTGCAAATATTCATTTGCATAACGCTGGCCCAGTTGCCGCAGCCCCTCGGCTGAGAAATGGGAGCCATAGGGGTCATCCGCGCGCTTTGGCAAATCCGTAGCAGCAACACAACCGGTCAATGGATCTGAATCTGAATTAAGCGCCATTAAACGCCTGTTAACACCCACTGCTCGTCGCGTTTCGCCACAGATAAACGCAGTATCCGATCGCCCCCACAACTCATTACGTATATTTTTAATCAAAGCGTTTAGTTTGATTGCGTAATAATTGCGATACTCATCGGAATCTTTAGATGTGTATCCTGTGGCACCGGCATCAGCTGTCCCTTCGTACAACCAGTCATTCTCGCCCTGTTGCCACAACACTGCATCAACACTGTACTTGTGTGGCAAATGCTTAAGCGCACGCTCTACCTTGTTACCTAGAATTCTATAAAAGTCGGAATTGTAGTCCCAGTGTGCGATGCCTTTGCCAGAGGCTGCTGCCACAATGATAGCTGGCACCCGGTTGGATCTGGAACGCGCCAGCGATTTTCCGAAATGAAACGCAAAACTGTTGTTGGGCTCACGATCGGGAGTTGTCGTGGAGAAATTTCCAGGCGCTCCGTGAAGGTCCCACGCCTGGTGTAGATCGGCAATCTGCCAGCCGTTATCAGTAAACGCAAACACCCGCTCATGGGGCTGATCCAGTTTTGCATCGAAGCTGGTCCGCGCTGCAGCCACATTAGACTGACCGGTCACCAGAATAACATCGGTTATATCTTCAAGGGTCAGCTCATCACCCTTCTTTTTTCCCGTCACTACCACGCAGGTATTGCCGTTTTCCCAACCATAGCCATCACCATCCGGGTCACTGCCAATTAAGCTGCAATCAGGAAACTCAGTAGTGCGCTGCACAATACAGATACGTTCGTTCTCAATTCCGAAACCGTCACCATCCGGATCTGTAATCCCTGGAGAACACAGCGGATGATCCTTCCGGGTACCGTCAGCGATGCAAGTCTTGTTGTCTTCCCAGCCATATCCGTCACCATCGGGATCACTCGTATCATGGACGCAAGGCGGATGTCCATCTGTTTTGGTAAGTACTACCAGGCAGGTTTGATTATTTTCCCAGCCATACCCATCGCCGTCGGGGTCACTGCGCCTGGACTCACAATCCGGATAGTTGAGTGGTTCCCGATCGTGCTCCGAGCCCTGAACGAGGCATGTTTGATTATTTTCCCAACCCCATCCATCCGAATTGGTGTCCGAATCGGTGAATTGACAATAGGGATAAACCGGCTCGGCATGGGCACGGCAGACCAGCGCAAAACAAACACACACAACTACATAGAAAAAAAGCCCAGAGACATGACCAGCAGACAAAATAGCTCCTTAGAGAATCATCCAAACACTAGCCTATAGACTATATTTTTTGATTCTTCTTTCAGTACAGGCTGTTCTGCTACCGTATTAACAAGCTGTCATCTGATTTATCGATAACGGCATACTGAAATTAAGCGGCAATCTTCACTCAGTCATTTGCAGGTACTTTGTAGCGTATCGGGTACCCAGCGTTCTCAGACCTTCTGCAGAAAAATGCAAGTTATCGAGTATGGTCGATAAACCATCCGACTCCACACATCCCGTCCAGCGGTCGTTGTCTGAATTTAACGCCATCAATCTGCGATTTACTGGTGCTTCTACCGTTTCACCGCAAATAAAGGGTTTGTTGAATCCGTACCAACTTTCTGATCGAAAGTTACTGATCAATGTTGACAGTTTATTGCTGTAGTAGTCATTGTCAGCCCAATCTGATTCGCCCTGGTGCCAGAGAATACCGTCAATTGACGATTTACTCGGAAGTTCATTAAGCGCTGCGCTGACGCGATCGGTTATCTTCAAGAAAAACTCCCCGCCGCCATCCCAGTGGTCAATTGCTTCACCAGGCGCTGTGACCAATATAAAACCAACAACCTTCTCAGGTCTTCGCAGCGCTACTTTCCTGGCAAAGTGGAATGCAAAATTATTGGACGGATCAGTCGCCGGATCATTTCTAGGGTGCCAGTTGAGATCCCATATCTGATTGAGATCGGCTATCTGCCAGCCCTCACTGGTATAGGCATACGCCCTGTCCACCGGCGTATCGATGGCTGCATCATAGCCGGTATCAGCACCGAGCGCGTTGGATTGCCCGGTGACTAATACTACGTCGGTGATATCTGCCATCGTAGCCGGGTTTCCGGACGAATTGGTGGTGGTATCCGGGCTGCTATTCATACCACTGTTATCAGTACCATCTCCACCGCCCTGACAGGCGGCAAGAGAAAAAACAGCAGCTCCGAAAACACACGAATTCAACAACATACGCAGTTTCGATAAGGCAAGTATCGAATTGAGACTGGCACGCCCGCAGGCGGGAAATCCATAGAAATTATTTAGTCTGGGCATAGTGAAAGGAATTCTGCGGCGGGTTAAATCAGCACGACGGCTTTCCCACGATTATACCGCATTCATTCCGCACCAAAGATATAACAAATGATACAAATGCCGGGCTATTGAGTTTCAAGCCAATGCTGGTGCGCAAGATCAATTCCGATACGCGCACTGGCGAACAATTCGTCAATCTGCGCCTCACTGATAGTCAGTGGCGGTGACAGGATCATCGCATCATCGACAGCACGCATAATCAAACCATTTTCCATACACCGATCACGACAAAAACTGCCAATCGAGCCATCTGTGCCAAACTGTTGATTACCCGGTTTTTCCGGTACCAGTTGCATTGCTCCAAGCAAGCCGACGCCACGGATTTGACCAACGAACGGGTGCTCAGCAAGTTCCTGTAGCCGACTTTGAAAGTAGGGAGCGATGCGTTCACCCGCAATTTCAACGATACGTTCACGCTGCATCAGTTCAATATTGGCAATTGCCGCCGCCGCACAGGCCGGGTGCCCGGAATAGGTGTAGCCATGATTAAAATCTCCACCCTGCTCCAGCCCCTCGACGATGCGATCACCGACCACTACCGCGCCGATCGGCAGATAGCCGGAGGACAATCCTTTGGCGATTGCCATCAGATCGGCTGTAATTTCGAACTGATCAGAGCCGAACCATTTTCCGGTACGTCCGAACCCGCAAATCACTTCATCTGCAACCAGCAGAACATCGTGCCGGGTACAAATCTCCTGGATCAACGGCCAGTAGGTTGATGGCGGAACAATAACACCACCCGCCCCTTGCACAGGCTCGGCAATAAAAGCTGCGACATTCCCCGCACCCAACTCGATTATTTTTTCTTCGAGCGCATTCGCCGCCCGCACTCCAAACGCTTCAGGCGATGAATCATATCCGAGCGCAAACCAATGCGGCTGCATTATATGTTCGATATCCGCTATCGGCAGCCCGCCCTGCTTATGCATGGGCTTCATTCCTCCCAGACTTGCACCGGCCATAGTACTGCCGTGGTAGGCATTCTCTCGGCTGATAATGACTTTTTTCTCAGGTTTTCCAACGGCCGACCAATAGTGCCGTACCATTCTAACAACCGTGTCATTGGCCTCTGAACCCGAACTGCAGAAAAATACCCGGTTCAGGTGTTCCGGAGTCAGTTCCGCCACTCGCGCAGCCAACTCGATAACCGGTGGGTGGCTGGTCTGAAAAAAGGTGTTGTAATACGGTAATTGTTGCATCTGCTGATACACAGCATCAAGGATCTCGCGTCTGCCGTAACCGGCATTTACACACCAGAGACCGGCCATACCATCGAGAAATCTATTGCCCTCGGTGTCCCACAGATAGACACCTTCGGCGCGCTCGATTATACGAGCGCCTTTCTGGTTTAAGGCTTTTGTATCGGTGAACGGATGCAGATGATGCATCGCATCCAGCTGCTGCAGTGTATCGGTCGATGTATTATGCAAACCTTCCAATTGATCTCTCCGGGCGAAAACAAATTTACGGTGGCGGTTTAAAAGTGAGGATCGCAGCGGGAATAGGCAATTCTGAGTCACTTAGTGCGATCGATTTGGCCGAATAGTAACTCGGATTCAATTTAAATCGATCACATAGCTGACCAGTACAGCGCCTCCGCCGCAGATCATTCTTTCTCAGACCACCTCAGGGGAAACGAACCTTAGAGTCCGCTATTGAGAATGGAAAGCGTTGTTACCATTCAATACAAGCAATCGGTAATATTAATCCAGTCGCGCTAATTTCTTATAGGAAATTGCGTCATGTAACGATAATTCTGTGGATTGCGAGCCGATAAGCCCTGCCACATCATCTGAAAACTCGGCAACTACCTGACTGTAGGCAGCAACCATCGAAGAATAACTGGATTCTCTAACCGGCTGGCGGTACTCGGTAATGCGGGTGTCGATCAGTTTCGGTTTTTTGTCACCGGACAGCAACTGCCAGCGCACCTGTAGAAAAACATCAGTTTCTATCGATCCGATCATTTGCAATACGTCGATACGAACCTGTAAATCGATCTGACTACCTAACCAGGGATAGGCATAGAGTTTATTTATTCCCAGGCGCCCGGCAATATTGGTAATCACCACTCGAGACAGGTTCTCCCGCAGTGGCTCACTCCAGCGATGATACTCAGCCACTTCAAGCTGATTACTGTCGAGCGGGGTGACTATATTCGGGCGATTAAGGGTTTCCGGTATGGTGATCGGACCAATGCCCACGGCCAGATTTGCAAGTTTTTCCTGGTAGACAGATGAACCAGGCTGCAGAGGTATTTCAGCGCGTTCAGGGGTGAGCACATAATAATCCGGCAATGGTGTGTTAATGCAACCTGAAACCGTTAACGCCAGAAATAATCCGGTTATTAAAAGCAGACCTGGTTTCGTTGTCATTTTACTCATCGTTTTTTACACACCCGGGCAATACAACTATAGTAGCTCGTGTCGAGCACATCATCGACCGGTTCTATCCACAACACAATGGGCAACACCGTGGCGAGTTACTTGCCGAACAGGAATTCCTCCGGCTTTTTCTCAACCGACTCTGATACTGCGAGTACCGCCCGCGCAGCCGCCTGAATATCTTTCAAAGTATTGAGAAGGTTGTAATAGAGCGGTGAATCGGGAGCAATACCTGCCATGGAGGAATCAGCTGTGTCAGCGAACTCGCGCATTTGCGAGGCCAGTGCAGTTAATTCATCCTGCATACTTTTACCGAGTTTTGTGTACTCAGCAAGCGCGGAATCGGCAGAGCCAATTGTGTTATCCAGCCGCTTAGGCAATGCCAGCTGCTCAAATTGCCCCAACAGCACATTAGCCCGGCTGACCGCCGAATTGGCATTCTCAACAAGCTCCTGTATCGGCAAGGCATTAACTTTGGCAAGCACCTCCTGCACCCCTTTAGTAACCTGATTCAGATCAGAACCCACACTAGGCATAATCGATACGCCTTTAGAATTTTTTGCTAATGGGCCAGTCTGCTCTGCGTCATAGACATCAAGCGAGATAAACAGTTGCCCGGTCACCAGACTACCGGTCTGCAATTTAGCCCTGAGACCATTAGCTATATTTTGATTGAAGAACTCGCGATCACTGCCGCTTACCGCCTGGAAATCTCGCACTCTTTCCGGTTGCACAACGATATAAACCGGCACAGCGACCGATTGACTGGCGGCATCGTAAGTGAGCTTAATATCGGTTACCCGCCCGATTTGCACCCCCTTAAATTCAACCGGCGCGTCGCGCGCCAGACCACGGACCGATTCATCAAAATAAATAACGTAGCGGTACCCGTCACTGACATCCTGAATCATCGTTTCATTGGCGGATTCTTTGGAGTCGTGCAGGATAAAGACATGGCCATCTTTTACACTCCTCGGAAATTCAAATTCTTCAATAAGATCGAATGACACCCCACCCTGGGCCAGACCTTCAAGCGATGGACTACGCACTTTAAAGCCCCTTGAGTTCACTGTTAGATCAACCCCGCTGACATTCCAGAATTTCGTCGTATTGCGGATTATCTTGTGGTGCGGTGCTTCAATGAATATTGTGAACTCCACTCCGTCGTAGTTATCCTGAAATCGCTGAGCTTCAATCTGCCCGACCTTTACCTGCCTGAAATAGACTGGCGATCCGACACCAACGTATCCCGCCCGTTTGGCCCGTAACTTCAGGCGCAGACCCGGTGCATCTTCATCGGTTAGCGGGGGCTCCTCAAGGCCTGAAAATGAATATTCCGCTTCCCCGCCCAATATAGAATTCACCTGAATATACGCACCGGACAGCAACGTACCCAGCCCGGAAACACCACTGGTTCCAACTCGTGGCCGCACTACCCAGAAACGTGCATGCTCATTGAGATAGCGTTTTGAATCCACCGTCATCCTGGCGGTCACGATCACCGACTCCAGATTGCTGCTCAGGCGTATTTCCTCCACTACACCGATATTGACATCACGATAACGAATAGGCGTCTTACCAGCTACCAGTCCCTCAGCACTTGCAAACTGTATTTCGATCTCTGGCCCTTGCTTCTGATAGAAAGTGAACACCAGATACAAACCCAATAGTGCTGCCAGCAACGGTGCCAGCCAGAACAGAGAGATAGTTTGCCGTCGTTTAGGGAGCTCAATCCTGGGGGCGGCCGCTTCCACATCGTAACTGCGCTGACGCATGCCTGGCGATGCATGTCTCGATCGTCTGAAACGTTCAGTCACCTTATTCAGTCCCAGATCAAACGTGAGTCGAGCGAGATGGCGGAGATCATGGTGAAAATAACAGCAGCACCAAATGCTGTGGCACCGACCCCGGGTTCAATCTGAGCCACGGATCCTATTTGCACCAGCGCAGCCAGGATCGCCACCACAAAAACATCAATCATCGACCAACGACCAATGAACTCGGTCAGGCGAAACAAGCGGGCACGATCGTATTGTCTGTGTCGATATTTACCCTGTATTGAAATCAATAAATAGCCAACCGCAAAAAATTTTAAAACAGGTACCACCACACTCGCGACAAAAACAACTATCGCGACGGGATACGACTCAAGCTCCAGTAACACCAGAATTCCCCCGATAATGGTGTTTGGTTCTGACGACCCGAACACCGAGGTATACATAATCGGATAAATATTCGCCGGAATATAAGCCAGTAATCCAGCCAACAACCATGCCCATGAACGCTGCAGACTCATCGGTTTACGGGAATGCAATCGCGCATAGCACAATTGGCAACGAGGCGGAGCCTTCAGCCCTTCGGCAGACAGCCGCGTTATTGTGCCGCAAGCGGGGCATGCCACCAGACCACATTCAGCCGCTGTCTTCATGATCGACCACGATCAACCGGACCATTGCTATCTGCACTCAATATCGCCAGCCTGCCACCTCGAGAGTGGCTGATAAACTCCCACAGCGAGTGGCTATCGACCATCTGCGCTGCTAAAGCGGCAAGAATGTTGAGCAGCGCGAACGCCCAGAACGATAGACCAAGAACTATGTTTGCCATCGACGCCAGCTTCACTAATGCCACTATCGCGCCGAGTAAATAGATTTCCATCATGCTCCACGGTGACAGGGTCACAATACCGCGGAATACCAGCTCCAGCCCGGGCAGACGTTTATCGAATCGCAGCGGCACCAGCAGGTACATCAAACCAACCAAACGCAGCAGTGGAATAAGAATAATAAAACAGAAGCACAGTATGCCAAGCACCCACATGCCTTCATCTGACAAAGCAAACACAGCAGAAATTATCGAGATACTCTGCGCATTGCCAGACACTGAAATAGTCAGAAAAGGAAAAGAGTTCGCCACGACAAACATGATCAGCGCTGCAACACTCACTGCCAGCGCACGATCAATGCTGTTTTGCCTGTTGGAATATAAAAACGCATTGCACCGAACACACCGCGCCACGGAACCGACACCCAAGGCACGCTTTTCATGCAGCAAGTCACACTCGTGACAGGCGACAAGCGATAACAACAGGGTGTCAACTTGCCTGCGCGCAGTCGCCGGTTGGGATGAATCAGACATTGTCGAGCATGTTGACGGGATAAATGCACTTTACGTGAGCATGAATTTCAAGCCGGGTTTTTCTCACACACAACAGCAAACCGGATTTAGATATCAGGGATAAAATCCACCGATTTCACAAAAGTGGCAAGAACGCGGCCACTTTCCTGTCGTCTGCCCCTCAGTTTACGTTGTGAGTTGCTGAACACACACCACTGCATACCTGCTGAAGACCAGAAAATCAGCGTCCGGTTTGTCAGTTACGCTTTTATGTACGCCAGATCAAATACCTCGTGCCCCAGTCGGCGGCCACGCTGTTCGAACTTAGTGGTTGGCCTGCTGGCGGTGATGCTTGAAAGCTGAGGCTCATCAACAATCTGCCTGAAGCCATTACACAGCGATAATGCCTGTTCCATATGATGCGCATAAGAATGCCAGTCAGTCGCCATATGCAAAATACCGTCATCAGCCAGCAACGGATACAGGTGGCCCAGAAATTCGGCATTCACAATGCGCCGTTTATGATGACGTTTCTTGTGCCAGGGGTCCGGGAAAAACAATGACAGACGATCAATGCTGGCTGCTTCGATATACTTTTCTAGTAGTTCCAGCGCGTCATAGCGAATCAGACGGACATTCGTCAGCTCGCGCTCGACAATTTCGACAAGTGCGTGTCCCACGCCGGGCAAATGCACCTCAACACCGAGAAAATTAATTTCAGGTTGTGCCTGTGCCATCTGGGCGAGGGCTTCGCCATTGCCGAAGCCGATTTCCATCCAGACAGGCGCCGTACGCGAAAAGCAGCTCGACAGATCGAATTTGCTTTTTCCAACGTCCAGTCCGAATTTGCTCCAGTGCAAATCCAGACTCCGCTGCTGTCCTTCGGTCAACCTGCCCTGGCGCAGAACGAAGGTTCGAATAGAACGTGTACTAAGTGTGATTCCCATAGAGCGCGTGCTGGTAACGAAGTCGGTTTATACGGTATCTGTTGCAGTTTACGTGGAAGTCCGGTGCACTTAAACGGTTTCGTTAATTACTGATAATACTCTGCCCGGCACCGCGGCCCGGACAGAGCTTAACGCAGGAGCAATTAGTTTTCTTTCTGCAACAATGCAGATATGGCGATAACCCCTGATCAACTATATACTGGTCTCAGTGCAGGTATAAATGTCCCTCGACAATCTCTTCCCGCCAGTTTTACATCTCCGATTTACACTTAAAACGATTAATTGATCAGTTTAATGTGAATCGATTTTTGCACCACAGTTATATCCAGCTCCAAAGTCATTACATTGGCACCGCAGCTCCTGCCGGAGACTAACGCCTGCCTTTGCTTACAGAAGAGCGCACCAGTCAGAAACACAACAGGTAAATTTTCCCACGTTTATCTGTTGTACACCGTGGCAATGCCGTTGCTCGATACACAGAAATCGGTTCTGGAATCGAACGGGCAGAAAACAACGAGGTCAGATAGCCCGAACACTATGAATGAAGCCAGCACACTCACCTCGGAAATTATACTTGTGTTGGGCTTGCTTTCATTTACCGTCTATCTGTTTGTTTCTGAAATTGTCCGGATCGATGTAGCCGCCGTCACTATCATGGTGTTGCTCGGTCTGACCACCATGATCCCCGGCCTCGATCCGGTCATTAACTCCACCGAATTATTCGACGGATTCTCAAGTAACGCGGTGATGTCAATCATTGCAGTCATGATTATTGGCGCGGGGCTCGATAAAACCGGCATCATGAGCCGGGTAGCGAACTGGATTTTAAAAAAAGGGGGCTCGACTGAAGCACGTGTTACCCCGTTAATTTCGGGAACCGTGGGCATCATTTCCAGCTTCATGCAGAACGTCGGCGCAGCTGCACTGTTTTTACCTGTTGTTAGCCGGATCAGCCGTCGCACCAGCATTCCCATGTCTCGAATGCTGATGCCGATGGGATTTTGTGCGATTCTCGGCGGCACAGTTACCATGGTCGGCTCAAGCCCGCTCATTCTTTTAAACGATCTACTGCTATCGTCAAATAAAGCGCTGCCGAAAGAATATCAGATGGACACATTCGGTCTGTTTGATGTCACGCCCATTGGACTCACACTGATGGTCACCGGCATCTTGTACTTTGTACTATTTGGACGCTGGATACTGCCCAATATCAAGGGCGAAAAGCAAAAAGAAACTACCACGCGAACAGCCGATTACTTTCAGCGTGTCTATGGTATTACCGGTGAGCTATTCGAGCTCCAGGCCACCATTGACAGCCCGCTGGTCGGCATGACTATCATGCAGATTGAGCGCACGCTGGAAAACGTGCCTTTTGTGCTGGCCGTACGTAACGCTGATGATGTAACTGTTGTGCCGGACGGTAAAGAAGTTATCTGGGTGAACAGCTATATTGGGGTACTCAGCAACAAGCGCCAGCTGGTAAAATTCGCCCGGCAATACAAGCTGCGTATCGTGAAAAGTGAAAACCACTTTTCCAGTGTGATGAATGCGCAGGAAACCGGTATCGCCGAAATCGTCATTCCTCCCGGCTCAAGTCTGGTCGGGCAAAGTCTCAACGATCTGCAGCTTCGCCGCAACGACGGTCTCCATATTCTGCGTATTTATCGAGCTGGCTATACCCTCGACAAATCAATCCGCGATGAGCCCCTGCAGGGTGGTGATACGCTCGTTGTGCATACTTCGTGGAGGAATCTGAAAAAACTCCGCAACAATGAAAATTATGCCGTTGTTACCGACCATGTCGACGAAGAACTGCGACCGAATAAAATCCGCCCGGCACTGATTTTCTTCGCAATAGCGCTGTCACTGGTGCTGTTCTCCGAACTGCGTCTATCTGTGTCGCTGCTGGTTGGTGCGGTGGGAATGATACTGACCGGCGTGCTGACAATGGACGAGGCGTATCGCGCAGTCAGCTGGAAAACTGTCTTTCTGCTGGCCAGCCTGATCCCCCTTGGCCTGGCCGTTGAAAAATCCGGCGCCGCAGCATGGATTGCAGCACAGACTCTATTAGTTCTGGGAGATGTTCCAATATGGCTGCTGCAAACGGTAATAGCTGTGCTGTCGACCATGTTCACGCTGGTAATGTCGAATATCGGCGCCACGGTTCTACTCGTGCCACTGGCGGTTAATATAGCTGTCGGCGCTGGCGCTGATCCAGCCATCTTTGCCCTGACAGTCGCAATCGCTACTTCTAACTCGTTTATTATTCCAACCCATCAGGTCAATGCGCTGATCATGGGGCCGGCGGGTTATCGTGTGATCGATTTCATGCGCGCCGGCACCTTTATGACAATTCTATTCCTGATTGTCAGTCTGTTTATGATCAACCTGGTCTTCTAGGCTTGCTTCGACCGTCATTCCCGGACAAACTCCTGGTCAAAGATTGAATCTATACCCTGCAGCAGATAATTCATGCAATACAGGCAACTTGGAAACAGCCCTTTAAAGGTAAGCCAGATCTGCCTGGGCACCATGACATTCGGTTCCCGGAATACAGAGGCACAAGCCCATAGCCAGCTCGATCTGGCAACTGAGCGTGGTGTGAACTTTATAGATACCGCCGAACTCTACCCGGCACCGGCCAGTGCTGAAACCTGGAGCCGCACTGAAACCATCATAGGAAACTGGTTACAGCATAAGAATCGTGATTCGATAATTCTCGGCAGCAAAGTGGTTGGTCCGGCTCCGAGAAAATGGATCGGCTATATACGCAACGGCCCGCAACTGAATCGCAACCAGATTGAACAGGCGCTCAATGACAGCCTGCGCCGTTTGCAAACTGACTATCTCGATCTGTATCAAATCCACTGGCCGGCCCGACACACGAATTACTTTGGCAAACTGGGCTACGAGTATGGAAAGGACAAGCACGACTCTCCGATAGAAGAGACGGTTGAAATACTATCGAAACTTATAGCAAGCGGAAAGATCCGCTACGCTGGTGTATCGAATGAGACTCCCTGGGGTGTTCATACCTACCTGAGCGCCGCAGAGCGATTATCTGCACCAGCAATATCCAGTGTGCAGAATCCGTATTGCCTACTGAATCGCAGCTACGAAATAGGACTTGCAGAATTTGCCCACCGATCCGGACTGGGCCTGCTGGCCTACTCACCGCTGGCCGGCGGGTCGCTCACGGGCAAGTATCTCAGTGAAACACCGCCCGCCAACGCCAGACTGACCCTGCACCGGAATTATTTCTATCGATACACAACCGAACGCGCTGTTGCAGCAATTAAGGAATACGTAGCTGTCGCTGCAAATCACCATATAGATCCAGCGACGATGGCACTGGCTTTTGTCAATCAACAGCCTTTTGTCACATCGACCATTGTAGGCGCCACTACACTAGAGCAACTTCAATCAAATATCGACAGTGTGACAACCGTTCTCGATGATGCATTAATCAAGGAGATAAACGAAGTCCATCAACGCTACCCCAACCCGTGCCCGTGATTTCGCTCATCGATACGCACGTGCATTTCGACAGCAATCGTTTCGATCACGACCGCGACACCATATACCAGCGCGCAAAGGCGAACGGCATTGACATGATGATTGTGCCCGCAATAAGCAGAGCACAATGGCCTGGCGTAACCACTGTAGCGCGCAATTACCCCGGTGTTTTCGCCTGTTACGGCCTGCACCCGATGTTCACTCGCGAGCACACGACAACGGATCTGACTCTACTTGAAGAGAAAATTTCTCAAAACCCGTGCGTTGCCATTGGTGAATGCGGACTGGACGGATCATCCGATCAGGCAGCAATGAATCAGCAGCTTTTCTATTTCAGCGCACAGTTGCAAATTGCCAGAGACTACAACTTACCTGTAATCGTACACGCCAGAGCTGCTGTTGAAGCCGTCATTCTAGAACTGCGCAAAAACGGACCCGACAAAGGCGTAGTACACAGTTACAATGGTAGCCTGCAGCAGGCACACCGACTGATCGATCTCGGGTACTACCTGAGCTTCGGCGGGCCGATCACCTATAACCGTGCGAGCAAACTACACACATTGATCAGGCAATTACCTCTGGATCGGATAATGATTGAAACCGATGCTCCGGATCAGGTCGGTTCGGCGCATTATGGCAATCGCAATGAACCCTGCTATCTTCCCGAAGTGCTTACTGCGGTTGCGAATCTTCGCAATGAGAATGAAGTAACGATAGCCCGGGCCAGTAATCGAAACGCGTGTGAATTATTCGGATTACCCGACATATAGACGGTAAACGTAAAAGACCGTGAAACAACTGCGGATACGCGCTAATAAGGAAACCGGTCTGGCACATACAAGCTTTCCATTTCCTTTTCAATCCACGCGCTGGCTTCCTGCAGCACTTCTTCCGCGTCTCTACCTGCTGTTTTAATCGGAGGACCGATTGAAATAGTTATTGTACCCGGCCATTTAAGAAAACTGTGTCGCGGCCAGAACTCCCCGGCATTATGTGCCACCGGAAGTACCGGTGTACCGGTTTTGACAGCGATCACCGCACCGCCTTTTTTATAAGCAGGTGCTGCACCCAGAGCGGTTCGTGTACCTTCGGGAAAAATAGTAATTGAAAAACCGTTTGCTACCTTTTTGCGTGCCTGGTCGATCAATTGCGCCATTACCCGTCGGCCTGCTGATCGATTGATATAAATGTAGTCGAGCGCGGCAAACGCCCAGCCGAAACAGGGGATCCAGAGGAGTTCGCGCTTTGCTACGTAAACCGAATGGGGGAAAAACAGTTTCAAGGCAAACGTTTCCCAGGTCGATTGATGCTTGGCAAAGATTATTGCAGGCTCTAAGGCCGCATGCTCCCCGCCCTTAACCTCATAGTCCATTTTGCAGGTAACCTTCAGCCACCAGATTATAAATCGCACCCAGAGATTCACAATGTCGTAGCGTTTGCGCAAAGGCAGCACCACCGATAACAATACCGGCAACCAGTAAACCCCTATTGACAACGCAAAAACAATCCAGAACAACAACGAACGCAGGTACAGCACCGGGCGTGGCGGTAGTGTGTTTGTCATTGGGTCACTTAAGGGAACTTTGGAAGTGTCTAATATTTTCAAGAGCCTGATCACATGACAAACGCATCTGGTTTCTACGGCAACGGTTCAACTGCAATGCCCGGTTTTGTTTCTGCTCGAAAGCGGAGCACAGGTATCGGAAGGTTTACCAGCGTAAAACGTTATGAGGTTTCAGTTTGTCGCAGAGAAATGTAATTGAGAAATGCAATAGTTTGCGAAACTATAAGCTAAAAACGATGGCAGAAGGATCAAAGGTCTCCTGAGCTTTCGTGTTGGTATAAGTGCATGACTCAATCAGTTTGTTTTTCAATCGCTGTCAGCCAGCAGTTCATCGACGAACGACGCCAGATCGTCATGTACCTCAATGTTCTCAAGGTGCCTGTTTTCCTCCAGCGTGCGGCTACCATGGCCGGTTCGAACCAGAACCGGTGTCGCTCCAACCACCATGGCAGACTGCACATCCCGCAGGGAATCACCAACTAGCGGTACTCCGGCAAGTTCGATATCCAGCCGCTGCATCACACTGTGCAACATACCAGGGCGGGGTTTCCGGCAATTGCAGTCGTCATCGGGTTTGTGCGGGCAAATAAACACAGCGTCAATGCGGCCGCCGCTTGCCGCCACCGCCTGATGCATGCGTTCATGAATGGCATGTAGTTCCTCAAGCGTTACCAGACCACGTGCGATTCCGCTTTGATTTGTTACCACCACAACTCGATAGTCCGCCTGACACAATCGAGCGATAGCATCAATGCTGCCTTCTATCGGCAGCCATTCAGCTTCGGAACGGATATATCCATCCGATTCCTCGTTGATGACACCGTCTCTGTCAAGCAACACCAGTTTCATCAGTTAGTCACACCTGCTCTGATCGTTCATCTCTGCCCAATTGATTCTATATTGCGCCCGCGCTGCTAAATATCAGGATTGCAAACCACCCAATTCGGCAACATGCGAAAAGATTCCCCGCAGTTCAGACAGCACTGCCAGCCGGTTATCGCGAACCGCCGGGTCATCAGCCATCACCATAACCTCTTCAAAGTATACGTCAACCGGCTCCCTTAACGCGGCCAGTGATAACAATGCCCTGGTATAGTCGCCCGTCGCAAACATCGGTTCTACCAGTGCCTTGCGTTCTAGTACCATCGCATGCAGCTTACGCTCGGTTTCATTTTCGAACAGCGCTTCATCAATTGGTGCTAAACTCGATACCTTGTTTTTCTTTAAGATATTGGAAATACGCTTATTAGCTGCCGCCAGGCTTTGCGCCTCCGGCAGGTTAGAGAAGGCGACTACGGCCTTGATACGCTGATCAAAATCGCTTGGAGATGTTGGCCGAACCGACGCTACTGCTTCAAATATCTGAGGGGTCACTCCCTGCGCACTGTAGTAGCCACGCAAGCGTTCGAGCATGAAGTCAAACACTTCACTGACAACACTACCTGCATCTGCTTTGTCATTCAGACCATCGGCAGCCTGCTTCAACAGAACTTCCAGATCCAATTCAAGATCACGTTCTATGAGCGTGCGCAAAACAGCCAATGCCAGCCGCCTTAAAGCAAACGGATCTTTTACTCCGGTCGGCTTCTGACCGATCGCAAAGATTCCCACCAGGGTATCAAGGCGATCAGCGATAGCCAGAGACTGGCCAACGCCGGTAGCGGGTAAATGATCGTCTGCATTACGCGGCAGATATTGCTCACTCAACGCACGACTCACGGCCTCCGGTTCTTTTTCCAGTGTTGCGTAGTACTCACCCATGATTCCCTGAACCGAAGGGAACTCACCGACCATCTCGGTCATTAAATCGCACTTCGACAATTCAGCAGCTCGTCTGATCGCCGCAGCATCAGCGCCTATCTGCGCGGCAATTGTACGTGCCAGATTGCCCACCCGCACGGTCTTATCGTAGACACTGCCAAGCCGTGTTTGAAAAACAACATTTTTCAGCGCTTCAATATGGCTTTGCAACGGTTTTTTTCGATCCTGCTGCCAAAAGAACATGGCATCCGCCAGACGCGGTCGTATAACCACTTCGTTGCCTATGCGAACTTTATCGGGGTTGGTACTCTCGATATTCGATATGGTGATAAACAGCGGCATTAGCTTTTGCTCAGAATCGAACAAAGGAAAATACTTCTGGTTATCTTTCATGGTTGTGATCAGCACTTCAGAGGGTATATCGAGATATTTTGCTTCGAACTCACCTGCCACTGGCACCGGCCATTCAACCAGCGCAGTTACTTCGTCGAGTAACGCTTCATCGACCAGTGCTTCACCATCCAGAGTTTTCGCAGTGGCTTCTATACCCTGTGCAATAATCTGGCGCCGCTCTTTGAAATCAGCGATAACCTTGCCCTGCTCTTTCAGAGCCGATCGGTAGAGTGACGGATTACCGATGGAAATCTCACCCGAGTGGTGAAACCGATGCCCGCGGGTGGTGCGGCCGGATTCCAGACCGAGCACAGTCGCCGGAACTACATTCTCTCCGAGCAACATCAGCAACCAATGCACAGGCCTTACAAATTCTATATCGCTGTCACCCCAGCGCATACGTTTTGGAATCGGCAGTGCAGCAAGAGAGGCCGCAACGATATCTGGCAGCAGCTGCACTGAGTCAGCACCCTCCTGCTCTATATTGCACACCAGCCATTCACCCTTGTCAGTCTTCATTCGATCAAGGTCGGCCACCTCCACGCCGCAAGAGCGAGCAAAGCCCATAGCAGCTTTACTAGGCTCACCTTTGTCATCAAAGGCGGCAGCTATTGCCGGCCCGCGTTTTTGCAGTTTGCTATCTGCCTGTCGCGTTGGCACATCGGCAATTTGTACGGCCAGCCGCCGGGGCGAGGCGTAGACGTGCGTGTCTGCACCATCAATCTTCGCCTCCTGCAGTCCTTTGTTTATGCCTTCTGCGAATGCGCTAGCGAGTGTTTGCAAAGCCTTCGGCGGCAGCTCTTCAGTACCCAGCTCAACCAGGAAATCTGCTCGATCAGCCATGCTATGCCACCCTTTCTTCAGTTGCATTATCATCTATCAAGGGAAAACCGCGTTTTTCGCGGGTGGCAAAATAGGCCTCTGCCACGCCTCTTGCCTGCTGACGAATTCGCAGAATAAAACGCTGTCGTTCAGTAACCGATATAGCATGTCGCGCATCGAGCATATTGAACGCATGTGATGCCTTCAACACCTGCTCATAGGCCGGTAGTGGCAATTCAAGTTCAGACAATCGCTGCGCCTCCGCCTCATGGTTATCAAACATTGAAAACAATGCTTCTACGTTGGCATGCTCGAAGTTATAGGCTGATTGCTCTATTTCATTTTGCAGATAGACGTCTCCGTAGGTAACAGTCGAGTTGCCATGTTGCGACCACACGAGATCATAAACGCTGTCGACACCTTGTATATACATAGCCAATCGCTCCAGACCATAGGCGATCTCGCCCATAACCGGCCGGCATTCCAATCCACCTACTTGCTGGAAATAGGTAAACTGGGTAACTTCCATACCATTCAGCCAGACTTCCCAGCCTAATCCCCAGGCACCCAGCGTGGGTGATTCCCAGTTGTCTTCTACAAAACGGATATCGTGGACCAGCGGATCAAAGCCAAGCGCTTTCAATGAGCCAAGATACAGCTCCTGAAAATGAACGGGGGAAGGCTTCATGACTACCTGAAACTGGAAATAGTGCTGCAGGCGATTGGGGTTTTCACCGTAGCGGCCATCAGTCGGTCTGCGCGAGCCCTGAACGTGACAGGCACTCCAGGGCTCCGGCCCTATCGCACGCAGAAAGGTTGATGAATGAAATGTGCCGGCGCCCACTTCCATATCGTAAGGCTGCTGTACCGTACAACCCTGCTCACTCCAGTAGTGCTGCAATGCAGCAATAAGCCCCTGGAATGTAGTCAATTCATATTGCAAAAGGAAACTCCCGTTTCAAATAAGGTAGCGGAGACCTGCCAGCCTGCCTGAGTTCGAGTGATCATGAGTAGTAAATCGGCAACCCTCTATTGTAGCGTGAGCCGACAAGCAAAAAACAGCACACCAGGCCTCGTTTGAGCCATTTCTAACGAACTCGTGTACACTCAGACAACTTGTTTCATTACCAGCTTTTCACGCACCATATAAGTGCAAAGCGAAATGCTATCGCCCCAAAACTGTGCGTTTTTTAATGGAAAACGGGCATATTTGCCCGAATTTACACCATAATTTTTCTGGCATACCAATTGCTAAAAGCAAAAGACCTGCCGGAAATCAAAGTCCGTATACCAGATAAATTCGACACCTACTTTTAACCAATTGACTGAGGATTCTTATGAGCGCTAATGACGTTTTAAATATGATGAAGGAAAACGCAGTAACCTTCGTTGACTTTCGATTTACCGACACACGCGGTAAAGAACAGCACGTTTCCGTACCCAGCCATCAGGTAGAGGAAGATACCTTCGAAGAAGGCAAAATGTTCGATGGCTCTTCTATCGCCGGCTGGAAAGGTATCGATGCGTCCGACATGATCCTGATGCCAGATGCATCTACTGCAGTACTTGATCCGTTCACCGAAGAAGCAACCCTCAATATTCGCTGCGATATCATTGAACCTGACACCATGCTGGGGTACGAGCGTGATCCGCGTTCCGTTGCGCGACGCGCCGAAGCCTACATGCAATCACAAAATATTGCCGATACCGCCTACTTCGGCCCAGAGCCTGAATTTTTCATCTTTGACGATGTGCGCTGGGGCACCGAAATGGGCAGCACCTATTTTCACATCGATTCCGAGGAAGCTGCCTGGAACACCGGGAAAGAAATACCCGGCGGCAATACTGGCCATCGGCCCGGCGTCAAGGGCGGCTACTTTCCAGTACCTCCGGTCGATTCACTGCACGATATTCGAGCAGAAATGTGTGTAGTCATGGAGCAAATGGGTCTGACTGTCGAAGTGCATCACCACGAAGTTGGCACCGCTGGCCAGTGCGAAATAGGCACCCTGTTTAATACTCTGGTGAAACGCGCCGACGAAGTACAGATCCTCAAGTACGTGGTACAAAACGTTGCTCATTTACACGGCAAAACAGCGACATTTATGCCCAAGCCTCTCGTTGGCGATAACGGTAGCGGCATGCACGTGCATCAGTCACTTGCCAAAGGTGGCGAAAACCTGTTCGCCGGTGACGAATACGGCGGGTTGTCGGAAACCGCGCTTCACTACATTGGCGGCACTATCAAGCATGCCAAAGCAATCAACGCTTTTGCAAACGCCTCTACCAACAGCTACAAGCGATTAGTTCCAGGATTTGAAGCACCGGTAATGCTGGCTTACTCTGCCCGCAATCGCTCGGCTTCCGTGCGGATTCCGCATGTATCAAGCCCCAAGGCTCGACGAATCGAAGTACGGTTCCCTGACCCGACCGGCAACCCGTACTTAACTTTCACCGCTTTGCTTATGGCCGGACTCGACGGAATAAAGAACAAAATTCATCCGGGCGATGCCATGGATAAAGATCTTTACGACCTGCCTCCTGAAGAAGCCAAACAGATTCCTCAAGTTGCACACTCTCTGGACCAGGCCCTCGACGCACTTGATTCTGATCGCGCTTTCCTGACCGCAGGCGGCGTTATGACCGACGATATGATCGATGCCTACATTGCGCTCAAGATGGAAGAAGTCACCCGCCTGCGCATGGCGACTCATCCGGTGGAGTTTGACCAGTACTACAGCCTCTAGCACTCTTGCTCTTGCGGCAGGAAAACACTGCCCTGCCGCAAGAATTTGTGCAAAAGGTTATCCCTTCCAAAGATACGGGCCTGATTATTGTCTTGCGATAACCAGAGTCAACTTTTTGGAGCACCTGCGTGTGAGGGATTTTGCTACCCCCCTGTTATTCGCTACTGTCCTGCTGGCCGCGACCAACGTTTCCACCGCCGGCATCTATAAATACATCGATGAAAACGGCCAGGTCGCCTACAGCGACAAGCAAATCGATGGGGCGGAAAAAATGAATATCAAACACCTGTCCCGCAGACTGGACCCGGGCTCAGTTACCGAAACCGACCACCACTCTGAAACCGGCAGTGAGACGAAACCGGAAGACTCTGATATATCCTACCAGTCACTTGAAATTCTAACGCCGAAGAATGATCGCGTTGTGGCAGATCGCTCTGGCACTGTTGAAGTTATAGTCTTGCCAACACCAAGACTGGGTGCAAGCCACGAACTGGTTATCGTTGTCGATGGCAAAGACATCAGCCGCGGCCGCAGCGCAAACATCACGCTGTCACAGGTGCCTCGGGGTTCACACAACGTCGGAGCGAGAATACTCGACGCAAACGGCCAAACACTAATCACTGCAACAGAAGCGACCTTTCATATCAAACGACCAATTATTGATCGACAAAGCCCACTCGCTTTTGACAGCACAAATTAAACTGTCAAAGCTCACCTAACCCGGTTTGTTCACGAAATCGACGGCATACCACTTGATCCTTGATTCCACAGCAAATTTTTTCTCTTGCAGATATCAAAAAGTATTCGACGCGACAAGAAAATCCACAGTGAAATAAATTCTTTGCGCGCTATGCTCGCCGCTTCATTAATAATCCGGGTTAACACACCGCAGATATAACCGATAACAGCAATCTGCCGCCAGAATCAGCACTCAGCGCGCGTGCAACAGCGCCCTTCACGCATGAACACTGTGAAGGGTTATCACCTGACCGAACCGCAAGTGTTAGAATAGCCAATCCTGAATTTATACCGGCGCCGGATTGAATCCCAACGACAATCTGATAAACAGCACCAGCGTTGCCATAGTATCACTGGACGACACCCAGCGTATATTGTGGATGAACGTTTCTGCCGAGGCGATGTTAAGCTGCAGCCAGCGAGTGGCCAGCGGACAGAAAATCTATAAGCTCTTTGCCCTGCCCGATCAGCTTGTGGCACAAATAAAAGAAACACTGCAAACAGGGCAGATACTGATCAACCGCAAGCTGGAAATCCCTACCCGCCTGCGCGAAACAGTGCTCGTAGACTGCATTGCAACCCCCATTGATCTAAGCAGCAAAAACCCGAAAGTACTGCTGGAATTAATGAACATTGACCGGCAACATAAAATAGCCACCGAGCAGGCACTACTTGAGCAACAGGAGCGGTCACAGAACATTCTGCGCGGTGTAGCACACGAAGTGCTCAACCCACTGGGCGGAATTCGTGGTGCAGCGCAGCTTCTGGAACAGGAACTTAGCGGGTCATCGCTAACTGAATACACTCAGTTACTGATCAAGGAAGCTGATCGTCTTCGCGATCTGCTGCAACGAATGCTTGGATCAAACAGCCGGCCTGAAAAAGGCGCTAATAATATCCACGAAATTCTTGGCTACGTTCGATATCTGCTACTTAATGCCTCACCCGAGCAAGCGCATGTAACGCTCGATTACGACCCCAGCATCCCGGACTTGTCTTGTGATCGGGGCAAACTGGTGCAGGTGTTTATAAATTTGATCAGCAATGCCATGCACGCTGTAAGAGGACAGACAAATCCGGCCATAACATTAAAAACACGGGTTGAAAGAAATTTCACTATTCGCGGCAAGCTCATAAAACTGGTGTGTAAAATACAGGTAATAGACAACGGCAAAGGGGTCGACCCCAACCTGGTCGAAACTCTGTTTGATCCCCTGGTTACCGGCAGATCCGGAGGCACGGGCCTCGGATTATCAATCGCGCAGTCACTGGTTATGCAGCACGGTGGATTAATCGACTACTACTCAAAAGAGCAGCAAACCGTATTCGAAGTTACGCTCCCCATCGAGGACTATGTAGCACGTGCGAGTTTTTAGAATGTCATTCAACGGAGCATTTATATGACACGCAACTGCGTATGGATCGTTGACGACGACCAGTCTATACGCTGGGTATTGCAACGAGC
The DNA here is from genome assembly GCA_001730015.1 of Chromatiales bacterium (ex Bugula neritina AB1). Taxonomy (GTDB): domain Bacteria; phylum Pseudomonadota; class Gammaproteobacteria; order Granulosicoccales; family Granulosicoccaceae. Next base: position 63,155 of record MDLA01000168.1, read on the forward strand.
CTTTCAGCAGGCCGAAATTAGCGTAGACAGTTTCGAAAGTGCTGAAGCTGCGTTCGACGCGCTGCAAAGGCACGCACGAGCACCAGATGCAATTGTCAGTGATGTCCGCATGAGCGGCATGAGCGGCCTTGAGCTGCTAACCGCACTGCGCGAAACCGGACAGTCTGCTCCACCGGTAATTATCATCACCGCACATGCCGATCTTGACACGGCTGTATCAGCCTATGAAGGTGGCGCATTCGAGTATGTACCCAAACCGTTTGACGTCGACGAAGTAATAGAGATTACGCGACGCGCGTTCAGCAACACCACGCGCACAGCGAATCTAATTACAAGAGCACCGAAAGATCAATCCGGGTTGGTGGGTGAGTCTGCACCAATGCAACAGCTATATCGCACTATCGGCAGACTCGCCAGATCTCACGCCACCGTTTTAATCAATGGTGAAACCGGCTCAGGCAAGGAATTGATCGCCAAAGCATTGCATCAGCACAGCCCGAGATCGGAAGAACCATTCATCGCTTTAAATATGGCCGCTATCTCGCAAGATCTGATGGAAGCCGAATTATTCGGTCACGAAAAAGGCGCTTTTACCGGAGCTAACGAGCAACGAAAGGGACGATTTGAACAAGCAGACAATGGCACACTGTTTCTCGATGAAATCGGCGATATGCCTGCACAACTGCAAACTCGTCTATTGCGTGTACTTTCAGAGAACCAGTTCTTCCGGGTTGGAGGACGCACGGCAATTAGCGTCGATGTACGTATCATTGCCGCAACTCACCAGAACCTTGAAGCAATGGTAGAAAAAAACCTGTTCAGGGAAGACCTTTTCCACCGCCTTAACGTAATACGTATTAACGCTCCGGCGTTGCGTGAGCGACCCGCAGATATTCCTTTGCTACTGAAGTTTTTTCTGCATCGTGCAGCGGATGAACTGGGAAATATAGAAAAACTGGCCGCACCCGAGCTCATTCAACATCTGCAGCAACTCAGCTGGCCGGGGAATGTCCGGCAACTGGAAAACCTCGCTCGCTGGCTAACCGTGATGGCGGCCGGACAAGAGCTTCAGATTCACGATTTACCGCCGGACCTTGCTACCCCCCACAACAATCAAAACATCTCCGGCAGCTGGACGGATTCACTACAAACCTGGGTATTCAACGCTATACAGAACAAAGAACCCGAAATAGGTAAATTAGCGAGCGAAAAACTTGAAAAAATACTGATTGCCAGCGCCCTTCAGAGCACTGGCAACCGTAAACAGGAAGCGGCACTCATTCTCGGCTGGGGTCGAAATACACTAACCCGCAAGATGAAGGAGTACGGCATTAAATAGACGCTACAGCGGCAAGGTAAGTACACCGGCACAGTCGCCAATCTCGCCTACAACATTCCACTCATTTTCAGCTACACAATCACCATATTCGTCCCCGGCAAACGCTCGCAATCGACCTGTAACCGGACTGCCATCATCTATTTTCAGATCCAGTTCATACAGCACCGCTACCGGAATACCCCCTCCAGTAGTCAGCTCATGAGCGGCTGCTGTTCGACCCGTGGCATTTAGTGAGTAGCCGATTTTATAAAACCCATTGAACGGATTGCTCGGACAGGTAGCAACCGCGCAAGCGGTGTCTGCTCGACTGGCTACAGCCGCACCATCAAAGCTACCGCTGATAAAACCCGCACTCGACAAATGCTGCCAGACAGCACCGGCTTCAGCTTCACTGTCAACAAGCGCATTTGCGTCGCCATTAGCACTACCAGCGGCAATATGAGTGGCGGCGGTGCCAAAATCTCCCGGCAACGAACGGTATCTGTCTTGAAATGAAATCCAGGCCGTCTCAATTCCGGTTAGATCATTAGCAATGCTTCTGACTCTTGCGCTGTTAATCATCGATTGCCCTTTCATCACACCACCGAGCAGAAGCCCGATGATCAACAAGACAATAGCGATTTCTATCAATGTAAAACCTTGCTGCTTTCTACTCATTACTAATACCTCTTAACTACGTTGGTGAAATATATAATCAGCGGGGTGTAACCACTGATCACGTAAAATCCAGAGTTCGATCAAACATCGTGAACGGCTTCCGCACTTAAGCAGACCTAAGGCAACACAGCAGCCTTTACGAGCTCCGTATAAAGAATATTCTCCGACAACCAAACAACAAGATCATCGTATTGATCATCACCGGACGTATCAAAATCCCTGCTGACGAACCGGTTATCTGAGTCCCGGTTTTCAAGCTCATCGGCAGAACCGGTTGAACGCATCGCACCTTCTGAAACAAGTACTACAGGTATCTGGTTGGCACGGAGCTGCCGACAGGAAGTTGATTCATCGCAAATTTCAAACTGAGGGGCCAGAAACTGCAACCCTACATCAGCCATCTCGCCAGCTGTTGTAAAGTCCGGCACACCATCGCCATCAGCATCTGCGCCACTCACACTGTATTTGAGCGGTACGCCCCAGGCATCGAGCAGCAAGCCATCACTGTTATAACGCCCTGAGACTCCGAGCAACGCTGCGGGCACAAACCCATGCTCGAGCGTGCAATCACCTTCGGGCTGGTCGCCTGTGATAACCGGACACGGAAGCCGATGACGCGTAATAGCAAAGCCTAATAGTGCATCACGAATGTCATAGAGTTGTGCTACCGATGCTTTTCTTTTTTTCTCTATGAAGCTCGCGCCGAACGGTTCCAGCACAGAACCCAGTAGCGCGCCCATGATTACCAATACCATAGCTATCTCCAGCAAGCTAAACCCCTGCTGGCGATCGCGGAATACCTTTGAAACCGCCATTACTCGATCACCAGAAACTGATCATTCGACAGCTCAGACAACCGCGGAAAAGAATAAGCAGAATCTCCGTCGAGCAGACTTTCAGAATCAAGGTAATGTACCAACGCACCTGGATCATTACTTCTTTCCTGCATTGAACCGGACGGTATAGTTACAATAGGAGCGCCAGCACTGACCAGCAATACCTCTACCGGGTTACCTTCAACTGTTAGAGCATGTGGCGGATCATTTACACCGTCACATAGACCAGGGGCGGCTCCGCCAACACAGTGCTCGTCAACCCGATAATATATAAACGATGGCCAGTCTGATGTTGCAAACCAGATTTCGTTCAGCAACCGCGACCGCGGCACCACTGCACTGGAAAATTCGCCAAAAGCCAGTTCAACGCATGCACCTTGCTGCATAGCCAGCGCACCACTAAGCAAACCAGACTGGCAATCACCCGACTCATCTCCGAACATTGCAGCATAGGGATAAAACCCGAACTCGCGCTTGTATTCTATTAACCAGTCTCTGGCATATCCTAAAACACGCCGCTCAATCAACGGCATTATTTCCGACCTCCTGATTGGCAGCACCTGATCATTACCCGCGTGCCCGCTGAAAACGGTATCGCCATCGGCGTTTTCCGCTTCAAGGTAATTTACGACTGACACGGGAATTGTTGCCCTGTCCTGCTGATTCACCGGATTACCCGGGGCGATGAGAACGGCAACAATATCATCAATCGCATCGACAGCAAGAAGCTGATCTGTTGATGTCGAATTCAGCTGATTAAAAGACGGGTTGTAGCGATGCTCGGACGATACCGCATACCAGAAGTCGCGACCTAGAAATCGCTCCAGATAATCTATCTCGATTCGCTTACCTGATCTATTCCAGACTGTCGGCAGATAGCCAATTGAATTACCACTACAACTTAAACCCGGAGAACCGTGTCTGGTTCGCGACGGACAGGGCAATCGCCCGACACCACCCCTGATATTATGCCCGTAGTGATCAACATAGTTTACCGAGTAAGCAATCAATGCCGCTTTGGCAGCAGCCATCGCCCGCGCCTGCTCCTTATTTTGCTCGATCCCATTACCACGTGAGTTTCCCGAACCCATGAGAAATAGAGCCGTTCCACCGAGCAGCGCCATCATCAACACAAGCAATACCACTCCGGACTGACAATTACCTGATGGTCGGGTAAATTGCTGCCGCGGAGAGGGCTTCACTGATCCGACCCCGAGTGCTGCACATTCATGGTGAAGGATCCACCGGGAGATACACGGTATGAGCCACCGGAACCTTGAAATACAGCCGCACCATCAGTATCTGTCGAGTGTAATTCTATGGCGTTATCTTCACCGCTTATATAGCGCTTGCCGTCAACCCAGATGTATTTTTTGCCAGCTGTAAACACTATACCGTTATAGCGATATTCAACACGACTACTTCGAATCACCGGATCTTTGAGCGGTTTCCCATCGGAATCAATAGTGACCACAGAAATATCAGCTACCGGTTTCACAGGCTCCACCAGTTTCCTTCTGGCTTCCCGAGCCAAATTTCGTTCTTCTGAAGACATGAACAACCGACTATCACCGATCATTGGAATCGCATCACCAGCGTATACACTGGTTATAACAATGCAACTCGCGATAAGTAAAACGGTAAACAGGAAACCAGATATCACTGCCACCCGGCTTTTAACCACATTATTCATCTAGGAATTCACCGATTGCTTTTTGACTGGCAGCGTCACGATATACCAATGAATTTCACAGATCGCACTGATATTCCATTGTGGATTTCCGGGTTCAGTTGTCGAATCAGCATTCGCATCTACCGGTGTACTGACCGGATCCAGCAAGTTCACCTTCAATTCGGAAACGATAAATGTCGCCTTCACGTTCTTATACAGTTTCTCAAAGAATTGGTATAAGTCTGCATCGTGCGTAAACGCAAGATTGAGATTTATACGGACCAGACTAACGCTGGAATTATTTCCACCATCTCCGGCATTTGCTCTAATCAGATGACTATCACCTGGCGACAATAGCTCCACCGGCATCATTTCATATTCGATATGAAAGTCACTCATTCCAGCATGAATTTCCTCGAAGGCATCAATCCATACCAGCCTATCGCCGGCTCCTATTTTTCCAGCGATTTTTAGTCGCTGATAGTCGGACCAGTCATTTTCAAGAAAATCTACTTGTTTTATATCCCTGTCTACACGCAGCCCGGTCTCGCGAAGTAAGGACTTCGCCATACTATAGGATGCCATGGAGTCCTTAATCTGTATCCAGCAGAAGTACACGCCGACGCCAGCGATAGCAGCTGAAGCCAGGGTAAACAGCAATGCCTTACGGACCTGAGCACTAATAGCCACGCTCAATTGCTCCCGACAATTGTAAGCTCGATCATAAAACGGGCATTGCCCGCAACTCCGTCAAACCCGTTACCCATAGTCACCCTGTTGCCGGAAAGGCTATAGGGCGATTCAAGCACTACCACCTGCTGATAAACGCCACTGTTACTCAAGCTCGAGACAAACCTCTGAAAGACTCCCAGGGCGGCAGAGATTTCTTCACCATCTCCTTTCAATGACCCCGAGACTGTGACATGACCAGTCATAACAGTGTCACTACCTTGCGTTAACCCGGTTGCTGTCGGACTGGTCTGAACACTATTGCTACCATAGGGCTGTGTCCAGTTAATCGATTCAATTTTGACCATCGGGAACGGAGCAAGATCAGCTGCAAATGCCGACATGAAATGGAACGGTGTGTAGCGAGCGTTCGCTTCGAGAATCCGCGCGATCCTCACCGACTCACGGACTGCATCCACCGGTTGATTTTCGACGTAGATTTTTCTGGATAAACCAGTGTCTACTTTGCTTGAGATATTGCTGAATCGATTAGCCGAGTCAGCCAGAGCCTGGTACTCATGATTTATATGTGCAGTAGCTACGGTGGAAACAACCGCCGACAACAATAGACAGATACCACTGGCATACAGCCCGTGAGTCACTCGCTTACGGAGGTAAAAGCGACGATGCTGCTTTTTCGAGAGATCAGCTTTGCGCGCCGGACGCCCCCTTAGCAGCGTTGCAAACAAACCATCTGCATAGGAAACCGGCAATAGTTTCGACAGATTTAATACACCAGCAGCCTGATCGAGATCAAGCACGCGGGAGTGTTCGACCTGCCCGACAACCTGCTCGATCTGCTCTTTGGTAAAGTTACCAACTACAATCGTTTCGACTACCACATCGGGCATTCCTACCTGCCTAGCCAGATAAGACAGGGTTTGCTGAATTTCCTCAGTCAGTGTGTCTATCTTGTTGCCGGGAATGCTTACCCGACGACTGATCAAGGGCAAATTGTCGTGATATGCACACAGCCTGTAATCTGACTGCGTTAACTGTATAGCGACAAGCTTATATACGGCGCTTACTCCCAGAGCCTCACACAGCCCGGACCCAAGCAGCGACAATGAGCACACATTAGCGACTACCGTACGCGCCTCTCGCAAAACCTCAAACCACGATTCACACTCGCTGTTAGAGACGATTCCAGCAACAGTAACATCCAGCTCACGCTTACCATTCTGCTTGTTCGCGCGTGTGCGAACACACGATAATTTACTTCCGGGAAAACTCCGCTGCTGCATACGCGCCAGAATACTACGCCGATCAGTGCCACGAACGAAAGGGATGGTTTTCCGATGAAGCTCTTCCTCTGTAAAATCAACTAACACGGTAAATACGGACAGACGCCGCTCATGGAGATACCGCGCCAGATTTTTCCGACCCCCAGGGCTATTATCAAATTGAACAGCCTGCCCGAAACCGTGCCGACCAACAGCATAAGCCCTGGCGGAGGCATTTTGCAGCATCAAGAGGTAGCGCATCAGAAGCCCCCTTGCATGCTGAAAACCATGTCGTAGATCGGGCCTATAACAGAAATTACCACCCACATCATCACCATACCAACAACAACGATCATCAACGGGCCAATAGACTGTTCAAGCTTTTCTATAGATTCACGAGACTGGCGATCATAATAATAGGCGGCTTGCAAAAATGCCCTGTCCATGGCACCGGTCGACTCGCCGATTTTCACAACACGGGCCAGTGTCATCGGAAATACCTGCGAGCTCTCGAAACTTTCAAACACAGTCGCGCCATCAATAATTTTTTGCCTCACTTCCCGCAAAGCCAGTGCTATTACTTCATTCCCGACAACCTGTTCAGAGAGTTTCAGCGTATCTACCAGACCAATTCCAGCGCCGTACATCAGTGAAGAACAACGGGCAAACCGTGCGAGCTTTATACGAAACAATACAGCCCCTAACAACGGCATTCGCAATAGCAGGCCATGCCATAGTTCGAGAAAACTATAGCTTCGTGCCAGCGCAAACCGGATTGCGATAGACAGCAGGACGATGCAAAGCAGAATCCCCCACCAGAAGCCACTAACGACAGCAGAGGTGGCAATCAGCGTCTGGGTATGCCATGGCAATTCAGCACCGGTGGAGGTGACGAATGACATCAGCCCGGGTACCAGCCAGGTCATAACAAAAACAATTACCACAACAAGCACCGCCGCGACAAATGCCGGATACATCATTACCCGCTGTATTCGTGAAAGCGTTTCATCCTGCCACTTTAATAGCAGCCCCAGGTCGGTTAATACCTCAACGAGCTTGCCGCTTTGCTCTCCAACCTCCAGCATACTGAGGTACATCTGTGGAAACGTTTTTGGATGCTGGCCACACGCTGCGGAAAACAATTGCCCGGCATCAACGGCCTCAACCAACTGTGATGCTATTGATTGCATATGCGGTTTGCCAGAAGAATCGCGGAATTCTTCGAGGGTTTCACGTAGCGGTACTCCAGCGCCCAGCAATTGCTCCAGATGAAAAGTGAAGTCAATTAATTCTTTACGTGAAAAGTTTTTATCGCCCGCAAACCTTGCCAACAGAGGACGTCGGCAATTGATCAACTCAAGTCCCGCTTGCTTCAAACGGGTTTCCAGGTCATCAATATTTGCAGCAGCCAGTGCGCCGTGCTGAATAGCACCGTTACCGTTAACTGCTCTGAATGAATAATACTGCATACCACGAACTTCCGTTTACCGCTTACAACCCGACTGGCATCTAAACTTTAAATCAATCACAAGACCTGATTTGTGATATCGATCACACGAGACACCTCTTCAAGCGAAGTAGCCCCTTCATTAACGCGCCTGACAGCATCATCGAGCAACGTTCTATAACCTTCTTCCCGTGCTGCCATCAACAGCTGCGATGGTGCTGCATTAGCCAGAATTAAATCTTCTAAAACCGGACTAATCCGAAGCACCTCCATTAGAGCCAGGCGACCGCGATAGCCCTGATGGTCGCATTGCTGGCATCCCTCTTCCTCATAAACATAAGCACTTAAAGCTGCAGCCAACCCGCTATAACGTTCATCTGGCACTACCATTTTTCTACAGTTTTTACAGAGTTTTCTCACCAGCCTTTGCCCGACAACACCAACCAGATTCGCAGAGATCGAACTGCTATCCACTCCTAGATTGGCAAGCCTCTGCAATGCTCCGATCGCTGTGTTGGCATGCAGCGTGGAATACACCTGATGACCGGTCATTGAAGCCCGAACTGCCATCTCAGCGGTTTCTCCATCACGGATTTCACCCACTAGAATTACATCGGGATCCTGTCGCAATATAGCCCTTATGCCAGCAGCAAAATCGAGCTTCACCTTGCCGTTAACCGATGTTTGACGCATTAGAGGCACCGGATATTCAACAGGATCTTCCATCGTCATAATGTTCAGTCGCTCGTCGCTGATCTGATTAAGCATCGAGTACAGAGTGGTTGTTTTACCGCTACCTGTGGGACCGGTAACCAGTATCAGCCCTTCAGGGCACTTCATCATCAGATGCAGCGTGGACAATGGTTGCTGGCCCATATCCAGATTCTGCAAGGGCACAATACCCTTATGGTGATCCAGAATTCTTAAAACGATGTTTTCACCATGGAGTGTCGGCAGAATGGACACTCGAAATTCTATAGGCGCATTAGCTACCGCATAAGATATCCGGCCATCCTGCGGTGCTCTGGTTTCTGCAATATTCAGCTCCGCCAGAACTTTCAAACGAACGGTAATCGCAGACCAGTAATCGATGTGAAGGCTCCGCACTTGCCGCATCACGCCATCGATCCGATAACGAATTCGTACAAAGCCGGCTTCTGGCTCAAAATGAATATCAGAGGCTGAACGCTTCACTGCGTCAGACAGAATTGCCTCGACCAGCCGAACCACGGGCTGGCTGTATTCTGATTCCGGAGCACCCAATGCTACGGCGATATCGGGTTCCGCAGCGGTTTCAATTTCGTGCAGAATGCCATCTATCGATAACTCAAAACCGTAGTACCGATCAATCGCCTGCAGCAGCCCGCTTTCAGTGGCTAATGCGGTTTTGAGCGTTGTGTCGGGGGCCAGGTGAGCCCGTAGTCGATCCCGGGCCTGCAGGTCAAACGGGTCGACCATAGCGACCAGCAGTATAGATTCAGCGCTATCGAGCGACACCGGCAACAACTTGTGCCGCCGCGCCAGATGCTCCGGAATCAACTCCAGGGCAGCTAGATCAGGCAATGCGTTGTCCAGATCAACTACATGGCCACCGGTTGCTTCACTTTGAGCATCCCGCAACAGAGCTTCACTGACGAAACCCAGCTCCAGCAGAATTTTTTCGACCGGTTTATCGGTTTTCTTTGATTCCAACAGGCCAATCTGCAACTGATCAGCGCTGAGCAAACCATTTTGAACCAGCTCTTGAACAAGAGCGCTACTGCGTACAACAACTTCCATGGACAAACTATAGCGGAGAAAATTGTCACCGCGCAAAGTGTATTTTACGCTTCGCCTGATTAAATGCGTGACTTGAGAATCAGCTAGTTATCAACGGAATACAGGTTCGCTGTTTAAATACGCCCTACTTCAACGCATTTACTCTAGCCAGCAGTGTATTGGTATCGCTACCTAGAAAATTCACATGAGCCATTTTTCGACCCAGCCGAGCCTCTGCTTTACCATACACATGTAAATGGCAATCAGATTGATTACATAGATCTCGCCAGCTGAAATCACTGCGTAAAACGGTATCCCCCATAATGTTCAGCATCACCGCCGGACTGTGCAGATCTATAGCGGCCGCTGGCAAACCACATAACGTTCTCACTTGCTGGTCGAACTGCGAGTACGAGGTTGCATCGAGCGAGAAGTGACCACTGTTGTGTGGTCGCGGTGCTATTTCGTTTAATAAAAGCTGCTCGCCGCAGACAAACATTTCCACAGCCAACACCCCGACGTAATCAATCGCATCGGCAAGTAGCGTGGCTAATTCCAGTGCGCGGATTGAAATTAACTCACTAACACGTGCCGGCACCACGCAGGTATCGAGAATACCGTTGTGATGATTATTTTCAATTAGCGGAAACGTTTCTACGCGACCGGATACATCACGTGCCAACACCACCGATACTTCTTTATCGAATGGAACAAAATCTTCGACGATGCATTCAATAGAACCGAACTGCTCAAAGGATGCAATAGCTTCTGCAGCTGATTCACAGACACGCTGGCCTTTGCCATCGTAACCAAACCGGGTGGTTTTTATAACCGCCTTACCACTCATCTTAGAGAACGCTGATTCGATCTGCGTCACATTGGTAATTTCTTCAAATGCGTTGGTCGGCAGATTATGCTTCTGGAAAAAACGTTTTTCGCGTAAACGATTCTGAGCTATTTCCACCGCTGCCGGCCCCGGCGATACCACAATACTCTGTTCTACAAAACGCAGGCTATCAGCGGGTACATTTTCGAACTCTGTGGTGACGGCATCACACAGCTCAACCAGTTTCGCAAGACCCGCCTGATCATCGTATGCATACTGAAGGTGAGTAGTGGCAACTTCTGCTGCCGGCCCCTGCTCAGCCGGATCAAGCACGACGACGCGATACCCCATTTGCGTTGCCGCGTGAGAGAACATGCGTCCTAATTGCCCGCCTCCCAGCACACCGAGAGTTGCACCCGGCAACAACGGGTTTCCATGCCGGCCCGTATTCATAGCGGAAGCTCAGCCTGCTCAGCCTTAACACGCTGGTGCTGGCGAAAGTCGTTAAGTCTGGCCGCCACAGAGATATCATTCACCGCCAGCATGGCTGCTGCAAACAAAGCGGCGTTCGCTGCACCGGCATCTCCAATTGCAAACGTTGCTACCGGTATTCCGCGAGGCATTTGCACAATAGACAGCAGCGAATCATTGCCGTTTAAATGCCGGGACGGTACCGGTACACCGAGCACCGGCAGAATCGTTTTTGCCGCCAGCATACCCGGTAAATGCGCCGCGCCACCGGCACCAGCTATGATCGCCTGCAGGCCGCGATTGCTTGCTGTTTCGGCATAGTTGAACATCAAATCCGGGGTGCGATGGGCAGATACCACCTTGCATTCGTGAGGAATTTCGAGGGCTTCCAATAAATTGTGCGCGTTGCTCATCACGCTCCAGTCGCTGTCGCTGCCCATTACCACGCCCACTAAAGGATCCTGCATCTGCTGTAGCCATTCGTTAAAATGGTTATGGTGACTAAATTTGTCACGTAACGCCACTGCTATCACACACCGAGACACTCACCGGGACACCTGTATTGGCCAGCACAACCAGCACAACCACAATCCGCTCGCTGCCGCTACTGCACCAGGGCAAGGTCAGGGATATCTACGCCGTTGGCGAAGACCATCTTTTGATGATTGCTACCGACCGGCTGTCCGCGTTCGATGTGATTTTCCCCGACCCATTGCCGGGCAAGGGCATATTACTGACGAAAATGGCCGAATTCTGGTTTCAGCAAATGCACGATCTGGTGCCAAATCACCTGTGCCACGACATTACCCTCGAGGACATCCTGACCGACAGGGACGAACTCAGACAGGCGCGCGACCGCAGCATGATAGTCAATCGGCTCACTGGTTTTCCAATCGAAGCAATCGTACGCGGCTACCTCATCGGTTCAGGCTGGAAAGACTACCAGAGCACAGGCTCTCTTTGCGGGATAACACTGGAGGAAAATCTGCAGCTGGCCCAGCAGTTTCATACGCCTCTCTATACACCGGCCACCAAAGCCGACGTGGGTGATCACGACGAAAATATTTCCTACGCGGAAACCGAGAGCCTTATTGGTGTGGACCATGCCAGAGAGGTGAAAGAAATTAGCCTGGCTATTTATCAGAGAGCCGCTGAATTCGCAGGCAAACGAGGATTGATACTGGCTGATACAAAATTCGAGTTCGGACTCGACAAGCAAGGCCGGGTCACTTTGATGGATGAAATTCTTACACCCGACAGCTCACGCTACTGGGATGCGGCTAGCTGGCAACCCGGTGAGAATCCTCAAAGCTATGATAAGCAGTTTGTCAGGGATTACCTGGAAACACTCGACTGGAACAAAACCGCTCCCGGCCCTGGCCTGCCCGCAGATATTTTGAAAAAAACTCTGCAGCGATATCAGACAGCACTGGAAATTCTGACTGCCTGACAGAATCAGCCGGAACAATTCAGACCGGAGCAATGACTCCGGTCGAATTTAGAATTATCTAGGCAATAGTAATATCACGATCGAGATAAACATCCTGAATTGAATTCAGTAGTTTGACTCCATCGTTCATGGGCTTCTGGAAAGCCTTGCGACCGGAAATCAGGCCCATACCACCCGCACGTTTATTTATAACTGCGGTTCGCACAGCCTGGCCGTAATCATCAGAGCCGGAAGCACCGCCTGAATTAATCAAGCCCGCCCGCCCCATATAGCAGTTGGCCACCTGATAACGCACCAGATCAATCGGGTTCTCGGAACTCAGTTTATCGTAGACCAGATCATTGGTGTGGCCAAAACCTATAGCCCTGTAACCGCCATTATTCTCAGCCTGTTTCTGCTTTACGATATCAGCTTTCAAGGTCGCCGCTAAATGGTTAGCCTGGCCGGTTAAATCGGCTGAAGAGTGGTAATCGGTACCATCTTTTTTGAATTCAGAATTACGCAGGTATGCCCATAAAACAGTTGTCATTCCCAGCTCATGCGCCAGTTCAAACGCTTCGCTTACTTCCTGAATCTGTCTGCGGCAATCCTGCGAGCCGTAATAGATTGTGGTGCCTACCGCCACACAGCCCATATCAAACGCCTGTCGAACCGATGCAAACATGGTTTGCTCGTACATGGCCGGATGCGTCAGCGCTTCATTGTGATTAAGCTTCAGCATAAAGGGTATTTTATGAGCGTAACTACGCGCAACTGAAGAAAGCACTCCAAGTGTCGACGCCACACAGTTGCAGCCGCCTTCAATGGCTAGTTCAACAATATTTTTCGGGTCAAAGTAGATCGGGTTCGGTGCAAACGATGCAGCACCGGAATGCTCGATCCCCTGATCAACCGGAAGAATCGATACATAACCTGTTCCCGCCATACGTCCCGAGTTAAATATATTGCTCATTGCACGCATCACTGCCGGTGATCTGTCACTCTGTGACACCACACGATCAATATAATCCGGCCCTGGTAAATAGAGCGAAGATTTATCTATAGTTTTACATTCATGGGACAACAAAGAGTCGGCGTCAGCGCCGAGCAAAGCCTGGATGTCAGTCATATTTCAGTATCCGATTGAGACGAGAGATTCTTTTTCGGATGCGCTGCAACCATTATGCAGAATCCTGCACAATGCTTAGCGGGCATCTCCTGCACGACAAAGAATATAGGAACTCGTTGCAATAGTTGATTGCAAATTCGATGTGAATCCAACCACTGAGCGATTTTTATGCCGACTACCGTTGCGGTAGTCGACACTGACAACCTGACGCTTTATTCAGCAGCGAGCACAGGTCCGTTGATCCAGTCGCCAACCCGTACAATTTTCATTGAGTTCGTGCCACTGGCCACACCGAACATATCGCCTTTGGTAATGATCACGAGATCGCCATCTTCAACGCGCTGCTGCTCAACAAGCTTCTTGACGACAATTTGATTTGCCTCATAGGACGACTCAAGCCGAACATCAAACGGCACCGGATACACCCCGCGATACAACGTAACACGGGTCTGGGTATCGGCGTTCATGGTCACGGCGTATATAGGAATACTGGAACTGATACGCGACATCCATAGCGCTGTCGAACCGGTTTCTGTTAGTGCGCCAATTGCCTTGACGTCCAGATGATTCGCCGCGTACATACTGGCCATAGCGATAGATTCGTCTATATGATCAAAGTGAGTGTGCAGTCGATGCTGCGACTCCATTGCTCTGGGCTGCTTTTCGGCCTCTTCGCAAATACGGCTCATGGCAGTTACTGCCCGGTCCGGAAACTTACCCACCGCCGTTTCCGCCGATAGCATCACGGCATCGGTTCCATCCAGAACCGCATTCGCCACATCAAAAACTTCGGCGCGGGTGGGAATTGGGCTGGTGACCATAGACTCCATCATCTGAGTTGCCGTAATCACCACTTTGTTGGCGGTACGCGCCTTGTTGATCAACTCTTTTTGCACTGCGGGCAACTGCGGGTCGCCTATTTCTACACCCAGATCTCCACGCGCGACCATGATCACATCGGTTACCTCAAGAATCTCGTCGATAGCCGCTACCGCTTCCGCGCGCTCGATTTTGGCCACAATACCGGCATTACTGCCGTGATCATTCAGCAGTTTGCGTGCATGGTTAAGATCCGCGGCATCCCTTGGAAACGACACACCCAGGTAGTCGATATCGAGTTCTACCGCGAGCTTGAGGTCTTCCCGATCCTTTTCTGTAATCGCCGCGGCAGACAAACCGCCACCACGCAAATTGATCCCCTTACGATTGGACAGTTTACCGCCAACCAGTACTTTGGTGTGTATCTTCCCACCATCAATTTCTGTGGTCTCAAGCACGATGCGGCCGTCGTCAAGCACAAGAACACTTCCAACGCTAATGTCGTTGGGCAATTCCCGATAGGTGCAGCCAACGGCGTTCTGATCACCGGCATTTTCATCGAGATCAATATCGAGGGTAAACGCATCGCCTTTTTTCAGCTCGATGGCATCATTTACAAAATTGGAGACACGAATCTTCGGCCCCTGCAGATCACCGAGAATTCCGATAACCCGGTTTTCCTGCGCCGCCACTTTTCGAAGACTGTTGACGCTTTTGCGATGATCATCTGCACTACCGTGGGAGAAGTTGATCCGTACAACGTTCACGCCCGCCCTGATCAACTCGCGCATGGACTGTTCGCTACTGGTTGCGGGCCCCAGCGTGGCAACAATTTTTGTTCTTCGCATAATTCGTCAATTATTCAACTTGGATAACCGCGCATTGTAATTGGTTTTACTCACGCATGTCGTATTTTGAATAAAGGCGAATAGGCTTAGCCTCCGTGATGCTGAAGCTCCTACCGTTAAGAGTTGATCGCTACTCCATTTAAAAATCTACCAGTGGTGATCAGGAAGAACTGCGCGCTTCCAGTATTGCTACAGCAGGCAGGGTTTTGCCCTCCAGAAATTCCAGAAAAGCACCACCTCCTGTGGAGATATAGCTGATGTTGTCGGTTAAGCCGAACTGATCAACAGCCGCCAGGGTATCACCGCCACCGGCAATCGAGAAGGCAGTCGACTCGGCAATGGCTTCACCCACCACGCGTGTGCCATCGGCAAATTGCGCAAACTCAAAGACGCCAACCGGTCCATTCCAGACAATCGTGCCAGCGTTTTTCAGTATTTCTGCATACTGCAATGCGGTCTTCGGGCCGACATCAAAAATCATTTCGCCGGCGCTAACATCGGAAACTTCCTTAGTGCTGGCTGGAGTGGTCTCAGAAAATTCCTGCCCACACACAACATCTACCGGCACCGGTATGTCCCCGCCTTTAGAAATGGCCGCACTGCGAAGCCTTTTGGCCTCGTCGATGAGGTCGTCTTCATACAGGGAATCACCAATATTATGCCCTTCGGCTGCAATAAAGGTATTAGCGATGCCGCCACCAACAATTAACTGATCGACTATGCCAGACAGCGAATCAAGAACGGTGAGTTTGGTTGAAACCTTGGACCCGCCCACGACGGCGACCAATGGTCGTGCCGGATTGTGCAACGCCTTGCCCAGTGCTTTCAGCTCACCTGACAGTAGTGGCCCAGCGCAAGCTTGCTTTGCATACTTTGCAACACCATGCGTCGATGCCTGTGCCCGGTGCGCCGTTCCGAATGCATCCATCACAAACACATCACACAGGGCTGCATACTTTCTCGACAACGTTTCGTCGTCGGATTTTTCTCCGGCATTAAAACGCACGTTTTCAAGTAGCGTCACAGAGCCTGCGGCAACTTCGATTTCTTCATCAAGATAATCGCTAAGCAAAGAAACCGGTTTATCGAGCAATTCACCCAGCCGCGTGGCCACGGGCTGCAGAGAATAAACAGCTTCCGGACTACCTTCGGTCGGTCGTCCAAGGTGTGACATCACCATCACGGCTGCACCCTTTTCCAACGCCATTTTGATGGTTGGTACTGACGCCACAATTCTTAAATCAGAACTGACCACACCGTCTTTCACCGGCACATTCAGATCAGCTCGAATGAGTACACGCTGGCCCGCTAAGTCCAGTTCGCTAAGCATTTTCATAAGATGGTATCCGTTGCTGCCGGTATCGGTTTATTCAGCTAAACAAAAAATGCCGCCCGAAGGCGGCAATTTACAGAATGCTGAAAATATCTGGTGCTGTTACTTAGCGTTCATCAACGCCACGGTAGTATCGAGCATCCGGTTGGAGAAGCCCCATTCATTGTCATACCACGAGCACACCTTAACGAGGCTGCCGCCACTGACGCGAGTCATGCCTGAATCAAAGTTAGACGTTGTACTGGTATGATTAAAATCTACAGATACCAATGGCGCATCGGTATAAGCCAGTACTTTGCCATCTGCAGCTGACTTCATGATGTCATTTATTTCATCTACGGTGGTGTCGCGAGCCGCCTGAAAAGTCAGGTCGACAAGCGAAACATTAATTGTAGGTACTCGTATCGCAAAGCCATCCAGTTTGCCGTTCAGTTCCGGCAAAACCAAACCAACCGCTGCCGCAGCACCCGTGTTGGTTGGAATCATAGACATGGTCGCCGACCGGGCGCGTCGCAGGTCAGAATGGTATACATCGGTCAGAACCTGGTCATTGGTATAGGCGTGGATTGTTGTCATCAGGCCGCTGAGTACACCGATTTTTTCGTGCAGCGGTTTAACCATAGGCGCGAGGCAATTGGTGGTACAGCTGGCATTTGAAATAACCGTATCTGATGCCTTCAGCACATCTTCGTTTACTCCGTAAACTATCGTAGCATCCACACCTTTCCCAGGAGCCGATATCACTACCTTTTTCGCTCCCCCGGCAATGTGCGCCCCGGCAGTTTCCTTGGTGGTAAAAAAACCGGTGCACTCAAGAACTACATCAACACCCAATTCGCCCCAGGGCAGTTTGGCCGGATCACGCTCAGCAAAAACCTTTATGCGATCACCATTGACAATGATGTCATCGCCATCAACCGTTACTTCACCGGGAAAACGACCGTGCGCAGTGTCGTATTGAGTCAGGTGGGCATTGGTCCTGGAGTCGCCTAGATCATTTATCGCGACAACATCGAATTCTTTGTTACGGCCTGACTCGAAAAGTGCACGCAGTACGTTACGACCGATGCGTCCGTACCCGTTTATCGCCAGCTTTATCGCCATATCGTGATCTCCAGAGAATCTATTAATTGAGGCTGATTGTAAATTGAATGAACTATAGTAGCTTTTTAACCGATGCGACTACGTTAGCAACCGTAAAGCCAAAATGCTCAAAGACCTGCTCCGCCGGACCTGACTCACCAAAGGTATCGAGGCAAACCATGGCGCTGTTACTTCCAGCGTATTTATACCAGCCACCAGATACACCGGCTTCGACCACAACGCGAGCGCTCACGGACGCCGGTAGTACTGAATCTCTGTAACTTTGTGGCTGACGGTCAAACACATTGCTCGATGGCATCGATACCACCCTGCAGTTAATACCCTCTGCGGCCAGTTTGGCGCAGGCTTCAACCGCCAGCCCGACTTCCGAGCCACAACTAATAAGAATTGCCTGCGGCTTATCGCAATCGACCAGCACGTAGCCCCCCTTTTCGATATTTTCAATCTGTTCATCGGTTCGAGGCTGGTGGGCCAGACCCTGTCGACTGAACAACAAGCTGGTCGGTCCATCGGTTCGCTCAAGCGCACATTTCCAGCTCACCGCTGACTCCACCGCATCGCAGGCTCGCCAGACATCCATATTTGGAATTAGTCGCAATGTAGCTGCCTGCTCAACTGGCTGATGTGTCGGCCCGTCTTCACCAAGGCCGATTGAATCATGAGTAAAGACCTGGATAGTTGGAATTTTCATCAATGCCGACATGCGCAACGCGTTGCGGGCATACTCGGAGAACATTAAAAAGGTAGCGCCATAAGCCTTGAAACCACCATGCAGCACCAAGCCGTTTAGAATAGCCGCCATGCCAAATTCACGAACACCAAAATAGATATAATTACCATCGGCTGATTCCTCGATACCGCGGCTGCCCGACCAGATAGTCAGATTGGAACCAGCCAGATCAGCCGAACCGCCAATGAGTTCCGCCAGCGCTGGTCCAAACGCATTTAATGTATTTTGCGAAGCCTTGCGCGAGGCAACCTTTTCCGCGGCCGCATCGACCTCTTTAATATACTGACTGGCAACCGAGGCCCAGTCGGCCGGCAGTTCACCCGCCATACGCCGATCAAATTCAGCCGCATCCGCCGGATACCTTTCGCGGTACTGAGCCATTTTGTCAGCCCATTCTGACTCCGCGGCTGCCCCACCGGACTTTGCATCCCAGCCGGCATAGACGTCGTCAGGTATTTCAAACGGTGCATGCGGCCAGTTCAGTTCTTTACGCACCAGTTCAATTTCATCCGGGCCCAGAGGCGCGCCGTGGGACGATTCCTTGCCGCCTTTGTTGGGTGAGCCATAACCGATGACCGTCTGGCAACAAATCAGGGTAGGTTTCGTTGTTTCAGCCTGCGCTGCCTCAATTGCCGCTTTGATTGCAGCACGATCATGCCCGTCGACAGGTGCTATAACGTGCCAGCCATAGGCCGCGAACCGGGCAGGAGTGTCGTCGCTAAACCAGCCCTCGACTTCACCATCGATGGAGATACCATTGTCATCATAAAAGGCAATCAGTTTGCCCAGCCCCAGTGTTCCGGCCAGCGAGCATACCTCATGGGAGATACCTTCCATTAAGCAACCATCGCCGAGAAAGGTATAGGTGTGGTGATCGACGATCTCTGCATCAGGCTTGTTGAACTGAGCCGCCAGTGTGCGCTCGGCAATTGCCATACCCACCGCATTGGCAAGGCCCTGACCCAGAGGACCGGTCGTTGTTTCAACGCCAGGCGCGTAGCCGTATTCCGGATGGCCCGGCGTCTTTGAATGCAGCTGGCGGAAATTTTTCAGCTCGCCGATGTCGAGATCGTAGCCACTTAAATGCAGCAGCGAATACAGCAGCATCGAGCCATGCCCGTTCGACAGCACAAAGCGATCACGATCCGGCCATTGCGGGTTTGCCGGGTTATGCCTGAGGAAATCACTCCAGAGCGTTTCCGCTATATCAGCCATACCCATCGGCGCACCGGGGTGGCCGGATTTCGCTTGTTGTACCGCATCCATGCTCAGGGCGCGTACGGCATTCGCCAGAGTTCTATGATCAACCATAGGATGAAGATTCCGTTTGAGTTATTTAGTGATTCCGCCCGATTCAACGACCACCCGATTTACCGGAATCCGTGTCGGTAATATCAGCAATTGATAGTTAAAATCGCAGCAAAGTGCCGCCAATATCTTTATCAGGAAACAATATGGCGTACGACTGATTACGTGGTAACAGCAGCAAGTAAACCGCCAATAATACCATTTGTGATGCAGTGCTGAAACTCTGGCCCCGGTATTCACATGGAATTTACACAAAATTGGCCGATTAAACGCATGAATTCAATCAAAAACTTGATTAATTGCTCATAGAGCACTATTTCTCACCACCACCGCAATAAACACTCTCAGGCGTAGACAAGAATCTGCGATTTCGCTAAACTGGTGGTTTGGCTTTCTATAAGGTGTAATCGTACGTGAATGCTCGACCCGCGCGTAAAACATCAATGGACCAGAATCAGCAATCCCGAATCAAGGAGCTGATTGCCAAGGGTAAGGAACAGGGTTACCTGACTTACGCCGAAGTCAATGACCATCTGCCCGATGGTATTGTTGATCCAGAGCAGGTTGAAGAAATTATCGCCATGATCAATGACATGGGGATAACCGTCCACGAGGCGGCGCCTGACTCAGATACATTAATTCTTTCAGACTCCAGCACCCTCAGCCCGGACGATGACGCTGCCGATGAAGCAGCAGCAGCCCTGGCCAGTGTCGATGGTGAGTTCGGCCGCACCACTGACCCCGTTCGCATGTATATGCGTGAAATGGGCACCGTGGAGCTGCTCACACGTGAGGGCGAAATAGAAATCGCCAAACGCATTGAGGAAGGCCTAGGGCAAGTCCAGGCGGCACTGGCAAGTTTCCCCTCCACGGTACAGAAGATTCTTGAGCGCTACGCCCGCGTTGCTGCGGAAGAAGCCCGGATGAGTGATCTGTTGGTTGGTTTCATCGACCCCAACGCCCCGGATGAAATTCCAACTCCGGCACAGCAGCAGGCGAATCGCGAAAAAGCCGCCGCCGAAGCAGAAGAAAACGACGAAGAAGAAGTAGTCGATACCGGCCCCGATCCGGAAGAAGTGCGCGAGCGCATGGTTGCACTGGAAGAAGCGCACCGCAAAGCCATGGCTCTTATCGGCAAGATCAAAGACGGCAGCTCCAGTGACTTACTCGCGGCGACGGAAAAAACCACCGCCATGATCATGGAACTGAAGATGTCGCCGAACTTTATCGACGAGCTGACCCGTGATCTTCGCGCGCGCGTATACCGCATTCGCACACAGGAAAAATCAATTCGCGATACCTGCGTCATCCGCTGCGACATGCCGCGCAAAGAGTTCATTGCGACATTCCCGGGCAACGAAATAGATCCCGAATGGCTGCAAAGCCACCTCGATAGCGGCAAGCCATACGCTGCTCGCCTGGCCGACAATGCCGACGATATCCGACGCTACCAGCGCCGCATGGCAGTCATCGAAGAAGAAACCACTCTTACAGTCGGCCAGATCAAAGAGATCAGCCGCCGTATGTCGATCGGCGAAGCCAAAGCACGCCGCGCCAAAAAGGAAATGGTCGAAGCCAACCTCAGGCTGGTAATCTCTATCGCTAAGAAATACACCAACCGGGGCTTGCAGTTCCTCGACCTGATTCAGGAAGGCAATATCGGCCTGATGAAAGCGGTTGATAAATTCGAATACCGTCGCGGCTACAAATTTTCGACTTACGCCACCTGGTGGATCCGGCAAGCGATCACCCGCTCTATTGCGGATCAGGCGCGCACCATCCGAATTCCGGTACATATGATTGAGACCATAAATAAGCTCAATCGGATATCCCGTCAAATGCTGCAATCCATGGGTCGGGAAGCGACACCGGAAGAGCTTGCAGAAAAGATGGAAATGCCGGAAGACAAGATCCGCAAAGTACTGAAAATCGCCAAAGAGCCGATCTCAATGGAAACCCCCATCGGCGACGATGAAGATTCCCACCTGGGTGACTTTATCGAAGATCAGAATATTTTGTCTCCGGTCGATTCCGCAACTTCCGGTGGCCTGGGCGAAACCACTCACGAAGTCCTCGCAAGCCTCACACCACGTGAAGCAAAAGTTCTGCGCATGCGTTTCGGCATTGATATGAATACCGACCACACGCTGGAAGAAGTCGGCAAGCAGTTTGACGTAACACGAGAGCGAATTCGCCAGATTGAAGCGAAAGCACTCAGAAAGTTGCGCCACCCTACCCGCTCAGAGCAACTGCGAAGTTTTCTCGACGGGGAATAGTAAGAGCCAAAACAAGATGCTTTGCCACAAATGCCGGTGGCAAAGCATCTATCAAATGAATTCTCGTTAAATTGACCAAATAATGTGATTCAAAATGACAAGACCTGTCAGATCACATGATGTATAATTAGTACCTCGTGGGCCTGTAGCTCAGTTGGTTAGAGCAGTGGACTCATCAAAATGGTGCGTCTATATTGTAAAATATAGAATGAACGGGATGAATTCAGGGAAACCTTAACAGTCAGGCTGAAGGCAATCCTGAGCCAAGCCAAAGGTACACCTTTGGAAGGTGCAGAGACTACCTGGGAACTACAGTGTTCTTAATAACAGGCTAGAGCGTCCCGCACCCCACCAGCCACAAAGCACACATTGTTGCTGAGGGTGATGAGATAGTCCGCTCCGTACTGAAAAGTTCGGGCAAAGTGAATCCATTGGTCGTAGGTTCAAATCCTACCGGGCCCACCACATCTAATTTACCACCACTCAAACCTCTCCTAACACGCTGAATATCGACATACTTTCCGAACACTGCGTCGACAAACTGATCATTGAGAGTGACCACAATAACACGCAACTCAAAGGCACTTATGCCGAATTATCCGCACGATAAGTGAACATGACAACAGGCAGCCAAGCCTGCATGCACGCAACCTGACGTCACTCGGCCTTTCGCTACCGGAATCGTAAGTCGAGTACCTGACCCGTCAGTTACGGGCTTCCCGGCGACACACTTGGCTTAGCACTGGCGTATGCGTAAGCTAGGCCTTGAAGAACGACAGATAGGTTAGACCCGATGTACCAGGCACAGCCAAAGTCGCCAGATTTCGAACAGCTCTACCGTGAGCTGGAAGCACTCCCCGAAAATCAGGTCGGCGAAATAATCAACGGAACGCTGCACGCGAGCCCTCGCCCCTCTGGACCGCACGGACGAGCAGCTTCAGTGATGGGTATGGACATCGGCACCCCATATGACCGAGGCAGGGGTGGCCCCGGCGGCTGGTGGATCATTTTTGAACCGGAGCTTCACCTGACCGAACAGGTTCTGGTTCCCGATATTGCAGGCTGGCACCACGAAACCCTGCCCGAGATCCCGCAAAGCCATCGTTTTACCGTAGCGCCGGACTGGGTCTGTGAAATGCTGTCTCCTTCCACCGGTAGAACTGATCGAATCGAGAAGATGCCTATCTATGCCAACGAGGGCGTGAGCCACCTTTGGCTGGTTGACCCGCTGGCACATACACTTGAGACGTTTGCGCTGCAAAACGGCCGATGGTCTCTGGCAGGCAGTTTCAAAGACAATGATGCTGTATCCATCGCTCCATTCGATGCAATCACACTGGAGCTGACGACGCTATGGCAAACCAGCGTAAGCAACTAGACAGCTAAGCCAAGTCAATTACGCTTTATTGATGCAACTGATACCAACCTGACTCACTCAACACGTTAACAATCAAATCGACATCGTCGGTAAAACGGACCTGCTGCCGACTGAATTCGTCAGTCACCAACAACCCCGTTGTACAGCCACCGACAAACGCAATGTCGTCCAGCAGTGTTAAACCCAATGCAGAGGCAACACGCGTCAGCATGGAAACGGCAAAATCCAGTGCAGACACTAATCAAGCTCCAACAGCAATCGCAGCTCTTTGGCCGCCAGCTTCTTTTCGCGTGAATTGCCGAGTCTTATTGCATCTGCCGGAGCCAACGCAGCGTACAATGTGTCGTCTGTAGCGATAGCCTGCGGAACGGTTTTATAGAGCGTTTATCTGGTCTAGTTATCCGGCCTATACAAATCAGGCAGCAGCGCCGGATTGGCGAACCCGCGAAATGACCTATCGTATGTTAGGGCAACGAAACCGCTACGCGGGTTATCGAGTCTATGTGGCACAGGAAGTGAGGAAGAGTTCCTGCAGTTTTACAGCAAAGGAAATCTGGCTGGGATACTAGGAGGGAAAACGTTCCGCGATGATATAAAAGAAAGGGAAGATGAGCTACGGGTGTCAGGCGACCTGTCTGAGGAATTGTCGGAACGACCAGACTTGAAGTCAATAGTCTCAGCAGTAGCCAAAGTATTTAAAACGACACAAGTCGAAATAGTAAAAAATGAACGAGGGCGGAATCCACAAGTGACAATTGCACGGCAACTCGCGGTCTACTGCTGCCAGCAACTCGGGGATCTGTCCTTGCGTGAAATAGCAGAGAATTTCAATTTCACCAATCAGGGCAGTGTATCAGGAGCGATAACAGCGACGAAACGACGTCTGGAGAACGGGGAATTAACCAGCGACTATAGGAAGCTGGAAAAATTGTTTGATAAGGCATCTAAATAGCGTAATAGGATTGACCCCTTATACATTTTCCAAAAATATCTCTAATACTGTAATTTATTCCATGCTCACCAAATGAATCACGTTCACTATTGAGTAGCCTAACACTTGGGAAACGAACTCCAGAGAACCCGGCTTCTTGCGCATCCATGCCTAGAGCATCGGTATAAGAATTTCCCCCAGAAGCCGCACTTAATAAGAAACGAAATAGAGATATATGATCAATATCATGATGAAAATCGATTTGAAGACTACCTCTTGAAAGAATTTGATAGAGTGTTGGTCCGAACGTAAAATCACATAATCCAGAGTGTTCAATATCACAACTTAGTAATATTTTATCGTCCCATACTGAGAGGGATTCGTTTTCAGTAGGTAGTTCCTTTCGGTCGGAGTCATAGTAACAAATTTCTGCTATCGCGCCATCAACCGTATTTGAAAAGAAAAATCCCGAAAAACTTCCACGAGGTGCAAATCTATACTGCGCACTCCAAGTTCGATACGATTCGATAAAGTTCAGATAAAACCGTTCTGGTGCGCTTTCAAAGTGTTGCGCACTATGAAATCGATAACGTTTATCTGTACTAGTGCATAATTTGGTATTTTTTTTGATTTTTTTTAGTTCACTTGAGATCGGGCTATTATTGATTTTCATAATACGCTGAGCGCCATATACAATCTAAGTTTAATCCAAGTGCCACCGATATATGCTTGATCACACGGATCTGCGTCAGATATTCGTGCGGCTAATGACTATTTCAAGATTCCTTTCACAGAACACAGAAAAACAGCGGATGAAAGCTGTCCTGTCACATTTAGCAAGAAATATCTACTGATCTTGCTGATTCGCACTTCCTTGATTGTTGCAATGGAAATTAGTACAACCGGCACAATAGCAGACAGTGAACAGAATCCAAACAAAGTTCTGTCACGTTACACCCTAATCAGGCCACCGGTTTAAACCGAAAACGGGGCGGCCTGATTAGCGTGAAAAGTGAGAATTAACATAGGTGCCAATCATTGTGGCGAAATGGTGCTGCATGAGATCGCAGATATCTCCGATATTCAAGCACTTGTCAATTGACCAACTGAGTATCAAGGTTAACGGATAGTAAAGAGTTGGCCCTTACGAATTCCCCTAGAAATCGGACGTTCCCAATAAAACAGAATATGGCAGCCTTTGGCCGAATCCTGCCGATAGTTGCCAGATTTTTCAGGTTTGTCAATAACCCATGTGGGTGACTAGTCAATTGGGCGGCATTTCCGAACGTAGACCGGCAGGTGTGTGCCCATTGCGGACGGTCACCGATAAGCTCCAACCGTTCAATTTTAGTCTCAAGATTGAACAAATCCCTAAGAAATCGGTTAACAGTCCCCTACGTCTCAAGCTCCAAATCAGCCATGGAGAACTCTAATATATCTGTTGATTCCTTCTCTCCTAAGCTAGAGCGTCTGTCAGAGGCAACCAAGGTAAGAGTGTCATTCCCCAGCGCCCAGTCCACCATTCGTAAATAAAAAACCGTTCCTTGTCTGGCACCTAATATCAGGTCTTCAAGGTCTTCGTCTGAAAGAGAAGCAGAAGTAACAGCTTCAACTAATTGATCCCCATGTGGTAGTGTCTCATGTTGATGTAAAACAAGGAACTTAGTATTGTCACGATTCATAAAGTCGGCAGATAGAGCTTGTTTTACAGCGGGCTTTGCACACCCATCAGCTATATTTTCTAAAATCAAAGCAGCCCCTATTCGAATGAAGGGTCTTTCATCTACTACAGAATTAAAGTAGGCATGCCACAGGGAGACATCAAACGGCTCAGGTAATATTTCTAAATCTAAAGCTCGTAGATCAGAGGCAGCTACCAAGTAGTGTAGTTCTTCTTCATTCGCAAATGAGGTGAAGAATTTGCGTAACTTTCTTTTGCGAGCCAATTTTGGACTTGCGGCAACTCTGAAGAAGTACCTTTGCACACCCTTTGTCATATGGTACTGAAAAGTCAAATAGCGCTGATAAGATTCAATTTTTGGGGTATCAGATACCAGATAACCTTCAAGCTTGTCTTTGAACAATTCCTGAGCATTTGTTATCAGTGCCTCAATTTGATTCAAGTATGAATCTGAACTCCACTGTGTCTTGGCCAATTTCACTGCCTCATTCTGAAATACAAGTCTAAAGGTATGGCGATCTTATCTGCCTTAGGTGTTCTTTGTCGAGCGCATCAAGGTATAGCAACACCTGCGGTCCTGCATACTGGTCATGGTACTCCTCAGCTATCTGTCTCCATCCGTATCTGATAAAAAGTGACCTCAACTTTGGCGAAGTATGAATCAAACCGTAGGTCCACTCCCGTTTGACGCAATAGTCGAAGCAGAATCTAAAGATGTGTTGTATCGATTTAGCCCCATCCATACTACTACACCTTACGAGGCGAGACAGAATCACAATGCTGTCCTCGGATTTATCACAAGATGCTTTTTGGGAAACGAAGGCACTAAAATAATCAATGTTGTTTGCAATTGCGACTGGCGTCAAGCGAAGTGCTGAAAGCAAATTCCCATCTTCGGAAAAAGCTACTATGTGAACAGACTGTGCGTCAGCTTCATCAAACAAGAGTTGGTTGTCATGATCAGCTGTAGGATATTTCTTTCCTTGCTCTTGAACATATTGTTCGTATCTCAATTTGCCAACACTATCAGGCAATGACAATCCATTTATCACACTCACAGAAAATCTATTCAAAGCGAAACCCTCTCGACTCTCACAACGCTTATCATTGTCATACATTTAGAGCATCGCCCAAAATCAGCTCGACTGAACGTCTTTGAGAAAGAATCGGTATGTGCAGTGTCGCAGTGTCGTGGGGTTTTTGGCATGTACGGTAGAGTGGAGATTGCTCTGTTGATCAGACAATACTGCTAAAGATGACTTCATATACTCCGTTCCCTGGCAGTTCCTGCTCTTCATCTAAACGTAATTATACAGAACCGTGGCTTATCTACTTGTCTCTTACAACACGGTTTGAGAGTTATTTCAAATGCACTCGATCACAAAACTCGAACGAGATTCTTCGCAATGCACCAACTGCTACTGTGGGAAACTCATATCTAAGTAATAAGTAACTAATTCCCACAATATCCCAATGAGCGAACGACCGGTTTTGGCCGATTCCTGCCTGATTGTCTTGAGCCTAGCCTGACACTGTGCGTAGATTGCGGGCAGGTTTGACATCTTATGTTGTAACATCTTCTGTGATCAATAGTAACTTTGTTTCCGTGCGGAATCTTCCACCTCGCTGCTATGCTGATAGGCAGTATTTGGCGTTAGTGGAAAGTGGGGCCGCTCCGTTTTCGTGATTGTTGGTGTTGTTGTGTCATCCATTCTGACCACAACGGTCCACGCAACTCGGTCGGCGCCATATAGAGTTGAGCACGATGCTTGTGACGGGTCATGGAAACGTAGGCCAGATGTTTATCCATGGTTTTGGAGGCCAGCACAAATGTGTGATCGACGCTCGCCCCTTGGCTTTTGTGAATGGTGGTGGCGTATCCATGATCAAAATCAGCGTAGTGCCTCGGTGAAAAACTCACCAATCGCCCCTCAGCAGCGCCGTCGCTGTCGAGGCACAGTAATCTCATCACCGATTGATTCCACCGAGCCAATCATGCCATTGCGAACGTTTAAATCACGATCGTTTTTTGTCAGCAGTAGTCGATCACCCACAGCAATAGAACGCAGCCCGTGAGCAGTGTTAACCCGATGTTCCTCTTCGAAGTCACCGCGTTGCTGTTTGCCCGAACGAATTGTTTGATTAATCTTGTGTACATCCACCCGTCGGTGCGCCAACGCCAGCCGCCGGTGTCGGACGCCGCTCTCTCGTTCATCGGCCAAATAGTCACGAGCCAACGCTTCAATCGCCTGAGCTTGATCATCACGACGGTGCACGTCACCATTGGTATCGTAAGCCGCCAGTGCCGCACTGATGTGACCGCGAGCCAGTTGAACAGAGGCTTGTCGTTGCCAGGATGATGATTGCCGACGAATTTCACTAAGCTCGGCGGTGTTAACCAGTCGAGTCATATTACGTAGCGGAGTGCCCGCATTTATGGGTTGGAGTTGTTCTGGATCACCGACGAGCACTAGCTTTGCCCCCGCCGCTGTTACGTGATTGACTACTTCAACCATCTGGTGTGTACCGACCATGCCAGCTTCATCCAGCACCAGCACATCGCCAGCATTAAGTGTGTGCTTGCCGTTTTTCCAACTATACATCCAGGAAGCTAAGGTTCTGCTGTCAATTCCCGAGGCCGTTTGCAATCCGTCGGCTGCTTTTCCTGCGATGGCCGCACCGATAACTCGACAACCTTGTTTCGTCCACGCCTGATGAGCCGCTGCCAGCATCGTACTTTTACCCGCACCCGCCAACCCGACCACCACACTCAACTGCTGCGCGCCCACAATGTGTCGAATGGCTTGATCTTGTTCATCACTTAGGGATGCACCAACCCGGTTCTGAAGTTGAGAGTTTTGATGTGAGATCGCGTCATCAACATGGTGAGAGGCCACGCCGTGGCAGCTATTTCTGTCCATCGCTAGCACCTCTTCACGTAACTTGTCGCTGAGCGCCTGCAGAGTCCGAGTGGTATACCGAGGGTTTGCATCGTTGGTGACGAGTACCAATTCATCTGACTGCAGGGTTTGTTCTACGGCCTGCTGGAGGGCTACCGGGTATTCAATGTAGTGGCCCAGTCTTCGCACAATATCGTTGCGGGTAAAGAACTCATTCTTGTCGCTAATCAACTCCAGAATGGTCTCTGGTGATTGTTGAATTGTTAGTCGAGCGGATACGGCTACTTCATCAACCGGTAGAATCAGCGGTTGCATCGGGTCGACTTGTAAACTGCGACCCACAGCGTGGTTGAGTGTTTTTTGCGTAAGTGCATGGCGAAAACGCATAGGTTCCGCCTGGGCCTGCAGAGTTCGGCGCTCGTATAACTGCCTCTGTATAAGGGTTTCTTGTTCTTCGCGATCTAATTCGTCGAGTTCATCCAGACGCTGCGCTCTTTGTTGCTTCCCAATTGTTTGAGCTTGTCCTGTTACGCGTTGCCACAACGCACGCAACCCATGAGGTTGATCTATGTCACTTTGTTCAAACGCCGCTGCGCGCCGCTGTTTTTGATTTGTATCAAGATCAGCACGTGCTGCTCGTTGCGCGGTGGCAAGTGTTTTTCTTTTGGTCTCGAATGCCGCCAAATCGAGATCGATTATCGTGTCGGCGTCCTTGCATTGTATTTGCAAATCATCGCTGGGCTGTGTGTGTAGTAGTGCAACTGCCCCAGCCACATTAGGCAAGCTATCGGGCATACCCAAACGCGCCCGAACATCTTTGGCTTTTGCGCCCAGCCAGCGCGACAATGCGTAAACTTCTCCAAATCGGTCTACAGCAACATGACCACGTCGATCCCCTTTAGCCAGAATGAAACCTCGCTCTTTTAGAGCATGGGCAAACGCCGTTCGGGAATCTGAGGCCTCCCAGCAGCTACGAAATGACTTTTTTTAGCTCTTGTGGATTTTGCTTTACACGGACTGCCTGTTGTTTCTCACCTTGGCTGAAACTGAGCGGATCGCGTAAATTTTTATCCTAAAACCCTACTGGCATTTCCCAGCCGTGCTCCAGGTAGAGTTGGCGGGAGATGTCCCGCAGCTTCATCTTAAAGTGCGGAAGATTAATGCTCTTCATCGTATCAGCGTCGATCCGTGACCAGACGCAATGCGCGTGGCGACGACCGTACTTTTCATGTAAAACCACCGCACGAGGCTGATCGCTTAGACCCAGTTTGCTTTCGATACTCGAAAGGGTAGCTTTGAAAACATCTATTTGGACGTTAGCGCTCTCTGGCGGGTTCAGACTGAGTGAAAACAGAAATTGCTGACACTTAGTACCTCTCGATACTGCGTGCGCCTCTTTGAATGCGTCTGGAAGATTGTCGGAGACAAACCCGCGCAACTGGTGAACGGTCACATGATCATTGTCATCCGTATTGAGCAGATGACGGGCAAGCTGGCTGCCGCCACCACGCTGCGATCCTTTTAAGATCATGATAGGGAGGATTTGTCGCGCAGACCGACGGCGGTGACCAGTGTGACGCGCATCTCCTGTATGTAGCGATACGCCTCCTCAATCTGTTCCAGTACCTCGGTGTTGACAATCAACGTGCCGCAATTGGCGTGATGTGCAAGTTGGTTGAGGTTGTTGGCGATACGCGTTTGACCGAGTGGGGCCAGTAATTTCGCAAAGGCTTGCTGGTCCGCTACAGGCTGGTACCTCGCGCGACTTCGTTTTGATCGCTGCGAGCCAAACAGGCATTCGCGAATGTAGGCACTGACAGGTTGACCGGCCGATAGCTTTTTCAGCTGAGCGCGTTCCTCGTCTGTCACACGTAGTGTGATCGGTGAGGAGGCAATCCTTCGGCGAGCCTGCGGCTTTACGCTTTCAGAAAATGTGGCGTGTAAGCTTGAGGATTGTGCCTTTTTCGTCTCGGAAGTCACAGGGATGGCTCCCTGTTAAGAGTTCCGGCAGATGGGGATCCGTTCTTCGGTGTACTTGCCTCTATAGGTGAAGAAGAGGGCGAAACAGTCCGGAAACACTGTTCGGACGGTACAAATTTGTCTTCTTCAACCAAGTTGCCGATCTCAATTTCCTCGGCCTTGATATGGCGATTCCAGTCCTCTAGGATGGAGAAAAGAGAGTTCGAAGTTAATCCGCCAAACTCCACCACATCTAATTTTACCACCACACAAATCTCTCCTAACACCCTGGAAGGTAACGAAGCTTCGGGTGTTCGAAAACCACAATCTGTACAGGCATGGCAACGCCAATTAAATCGCTCGCATACTGCGCCAAATATTTGCAACCACTAAATGTGACCCTCATCGTCCAGGTAGATTGGCTCACGACAATCTCCACCTGACGTAACATGATAGATCGCGCCAGCGAATTCAATTCGTAGGGATCTTGCCATTGATCGCGATTACAATGTTAATCAAATTGCCGTAAGGAAAAACCTGACCCTCTATTTTTTGTGTCATGACGTACAAGTAGCCATCGACCAGCTCATGACGAACCTCCCCCTGACTTTCCCAATCCAGGTACTCGGCAGGAGTTAATTTTGGCAATGATTCCGGGGTTGCATACATCTCTGCGTTACTACTTTCGCAGTATTACACCCAGCATATGCTTCAGCTGCCCTGAGACAATGGCCCGGCTACTGGTAGAATTCTCGTCAACTCTATCAAGGTGGACGTTATGGTCAAAATACCGGGCAAATTGAAGAGATTGATGAAACTTTACTACGCAGTCGTACAGAAGGACTACGATTCTTCCTTCGCCTGCTTCTTCTGATCTCAATGGCTGTATCTTAGAAAGGTCAATGGACTAGTAAACAAGTATGATGGCTCAACAAGAAACTGGTGGAACCTCTCAGGCCACACTGGCGTTGCAGACACGGCCAGTTACATAGAATAAGGAGCTGTTCATTGGTATGAATGCGAATGCAATTGTGCAGATTCGAATTTGAACTTAAATTATGGTTAGATTAAAAGTAAAGTGTATTTGTATAAATCCATATCTGGAAGAGCAGCCAAATAGCAGTCTGGTAGAAGGCCAGTTTGAGGGTAAAATGATAAGTCTAACTTTGAATAAGATTTATAATGCAACTGCAGAAGGGGGATATTTCAGAGTCATAGACAATACCGATGAAGACTACCTCTACCCGCAATGCATGTTCGAAATTGTCGATGAATGACTCAACCTTGTAAGAGTCCAAGGTCTGATTTTTCGGGATACATTAGCCATTCTTTCACTGCTTGCAGTCGCTGTTGCCGACTGGTAATTTCTGCGCCGGTAACCCCCCAGTTACATCAAAAATTCGTAATCACCCCGATTTACACCAGCGGCAAACTGCGTCTGCGCTTACCATCGACTACCGCAAGCGCATTACACAGTGCGGGCGCTAAAGGCGGTACACCAATCTCACCCACACCACCAATTGAGCTATCGCTTTGAATCAACACCACTTCAATCGACGGTGCTTCTGCCATACCCACAATTCTATAATCATGAAAGTTACTCTGCACAACACCACCGTCTTTCAGATCACACTTACCATAGAGCGCAGCTGACAACGCATAGTTAACTGCCCCCTGCACTTGCGCCTCAATCGCCTGCGGATTTACGGGTACACCACAATCCACCGCACACCAAACCCGGAGCGCTCTGGGGCCGGTTGGCGTAAGCGTTGCCTCTACCACTTGCGCTACGGTCGAACCAAAACTCTGCACCATCGCCACCCCCATCGCCCTGCCTCGATTATCGACGGCATTGCGCCAGCCAGACATTTCTGCAACCTTTTGCAGTACTCGTGCTGCGGGAGATTTTTCATCCAGCAGATCTAAACGATACTGCAAGGGATCAACATCTGCTGCCAGCGCCAGCTCATCGATAAAACTCTCGACAAAAAAACCGTGCTGCGAGTGCTCGACACTTCGCCAGAAACCAATTGGAACAGGATGGTCCTGGTCTGCATATTTCACGTCTATATTGGCTATTTGATATGGAGGTGCGACGGCCTTTATATTCATTTCTTTTCCGAAACTGCGCGAGCGCCACAGCGCGGGCTTTCCGTTACTAGACAATCCACCTTCAAACTGAGCTACCACCATCGGCCTATATACATCATTGCGGGTATCGGTTTCGCGGGACCAGGTGGCTTTAACTGGTTTATCTGTATCCACAGCGATGCGCACTGCCTGCACCAGCCAGTTCAACGGCTCATCTCCACTCATGCTATAGGCTACGCGCCTGCCAAATCCCCCGCCCATTTGGCGCGGATGCAGTATCACATCATCCAGGTTCAAGCCTGCCTCCTTTGCCGCACGCGATTTAGCCAGCAATGGATTTTGTACGCCGGCGATAATATGCAACTTGCCATCCTGCTGCCAGACTGTTGCATTCATCGGCTCAAGGGTCGCATGCGCCAAATAGGGGACAATGTACTCTGCAGTCAAGGTCGCATCTATATTGTTCGGAGCACCGACATTCAGACCATCGACAAGCTTAGCTGCCAGCGCGGCACGCTGATTTGCGATTAGCAATTCAGTGCTGAGGTTTTCGTTCTTGTGGGCTTCGCGCGTGAACTTTACGCTGCGCACTGCTTTTTCTGCGCGCCAGGGATTATCGGCTATCACCGCTACCCCTTCAGGTACAAGCAATACATCACTCACGCCGCGATTACGCTTCACTTCGGCTGCATTGTCTATCGATTTGACCTGTGCACCAAACACACCGCTGCCAGCAATCGCGGCGTACTGCATTCCGGGTACATCGGCATCGATGCCGTAATCGGCGTTGGCTATCACCTTTGCAGGCACGTCGATGCGTTCAACCGACTGCCCGATATAGCGATATTGCTGTGGCGATTTAAATGGTACGTCGCTCGGGGGTTGCCTTTTCGCTGCAATCTTCGCGAGCTCTCCATAAGTCCAGGTCCGACCAGACTCTGTATGGACGACGCGACCGGCCTCTGTCGACAGTGATTGTGCAGACAGCGCGAACTTTTCTGCTGCAACGTCAATCAACATCTGGCGGGTGGCGGCGGCAGCATTTCGCATTGCATCCCAACCAGTGAAACGTACTGCTGAACTACCACCGGTCATCTGCATTTTCATTAGATCACCCAGACGATAAAACCCGTTTTCAAACAGCGCACTCACCCAGTCGGGTGGCGTTATCATCTCACGTACAAAACCTTCGAAAACTTTGCCGTTAGAGTAGGCAAGTTCTACCGGAGCCAGCTCTAATCGCATTTGCGACCAGTCAGCATCCATCTCATCGGCAACAATCTGCATCAGGCCTGTTGCACTACCCTGCCCCATATCGGTATGTGGATTGACGACGACAATTTCATTTTGCGCCGTGATCCGCAACCACAAATTGATCTGCGATGAATCATCGCTCTGATGTGCAGCGCGTTGAACGTTAAGGCGGTTATGGAGGAGCAAGTGCCCGCCAATTCCACTTATGCCTAACAGCATTCCGCCGCCGACGGCGGCACCCGAAATCATAACCACGCGTCTGCTTAGGCCCATTATAGCATCGCCTTCGCAGCAGATTTAATAGCTGCTCGAATTCGATCGTAGGTACCGCAGCGACAGAGGTTGGTTATCGCGGTATCAATGTCCGCATCAGTCGGTTTCGGATTGCTGCTCAATAAGGCAACCGCTGCCATCTGCATGCCCGACTGACAATAGCCGCATTGCGGCACCTGATGCTCGATCCAGGCGCGCTGCACCGCGTGTGGAGCATCTGCGCTGCCTATTGATTCAATGGTATTGATCTGCTTGCCCATAGCTGCACTGACCGGATAGGTGCAAGAGCGTACGGGAGCACCATCGATATGGACCGTACATGCCCCGCACAAGCCAAGCCCACAGCCAAATTTGGTACCACGCAGTCCGGTTTCCTCACGAATAGCCCATAGCAACGGCATGTCCGGTTCTATATCAAGCACGTGCTCAGCGCTGTTTATGGTGAGTTTGATCATTGGTAATTCAAGCCGTTATGTGAGGTTATTGCGAATGCCTGGCGTTGCCGCCGTTACTATTTTGATCCGCTTTGAAATTTTATAGAATCATTGAGTCCTCTTTAGCTATTAAACTTCTGAGAGGCGATTACAAGTGAGACTGACAGATTTAAAGCCAGATCAAGCTTTCTCAGCTGGTGAAAAAAAAGCAATGCTGGCGGTACTGATCCCCCGCCGGCCCGTGGTACAGGAGCTTACCCCTTACGCAGTTCCGCAACCGGTTTTCGGCTGGCTTAACGATCAAATAACTGATAGCCCCTACTCTTACAGTAATAAAGTCACTCTTACAGTAATAAAGTCCCGCCAAGCATGATTGAACTGTTTGAAGGTCACACATAAAGCCGCTATTGTTGAATACAGACCTATTATACGGTGGTTACAGGTTGCAAATTATCAGGGCAAATTGCTCAACACAGGCCCCCGACATTTTTTCAATATCTCCTGCACGAAACCTTTTGGGAAGATATCAAAGCGATCACTCAGGCAAAATGTCTTTTTTTTAACAAACCCGGCAGCCAGATACACCCCATGAACTCACCAAATCCAAACATCCGGCTCAACGATAACCAGTATTGTGCTTTCAGCCAGCTACGAGAGGCGAGATGACTCATCGCCATCGACTACTACGAAGTGTCTCTATCGTGTTGATATTGATGCTGGTGCCAATTATTCCATTTGCCCTATTTGGCGTACAAAGCGAAGACTGGTTTCAGCAAACCTTAATCGACAACAACGCACTTGCAGCTGGAGGTCCGGTCGCAGCCGCCATCATCATCACAGCACTGATTGCTGATATTCTGTTGCCCGTTCCTGCTGCCGGAGTGCTTGCGTTCTCGGGGGCAACCTATGGCCTGACAGTAAGCACACTGATTGGATGGTTCGCATTGAATGCGGGCAGCGCACTGGGACGCTGGCTGGGAATACACTTCGGCCTGCCACTCGCCAGGCGACTATGCGCAGAGGAGGAACTCGATACCAGCCGGCTATGGCTTGACCGTTTCGGCCCCTGGATGCTCGCTTGCACGCGTGGTCTTCCAGTATTGGCCGAGGCATCCGTCTTGTTGGCTGGCGTCTACCGCATGAGCGCCAAACGATTCTGGCCTCCGGTACTGTTTGCCAATCTGGTGGTCGCGGCAGCGTATTCTGCGCTCGGACACTTCGCCAGCGAGCATGATCGGCTGGGCCTGGCATTGCTAATATCGATAGTGGTGCCATTACTCTTACTGGCGATATGGCTCACCTTTAGCCGCAGCACAGCCGTTTCGCGATAAAACGATCGCCGAATGGTTCCAGACACTGCATACGCACCACAAGGCGTCTACAGAAAAAAGCTGAAGTATCATGCGGCAACCGTCTCTACATGCGATAAAATAGCAGGCTGGCTCGTGGACAGCAGGTAACACTGCAACTTTCAATTAAGATCGGTCGCAGCGTTCTAATTGAGCTTAAACCAGCCCGCCCCCAATCCTCTTCTGCCAGCTAAATTCGCAAGCAAAAGAGACTATCACCCCTAACCAAAGTGCATTCTATGAACGTTTTGTGGATTATGGCCGACCAACTGCGCTGGGACTATCTGAGCTGCTACGGCGCTAGTCACTTGCAAACCCCTAACATTGACTGGCTTGCCAGCCGGGGAGTGCGGTTTAATCGGGCCTATGTGCAATCGCCTATCTGTGGACCGAGTCGAATGAGTTTCTATACCGGACGCTACGTTCGCAGCCACGGATCCACCTGGAACGGTTTTCCGCTGCGGATTGGCGAACCAACGCTGGGTGAGCACCTTCGCGAGCTCGGCGTTAAGTGCTCACTGGTTGGCAAGACTCACATGACACCCGATCTGGAAGGCATGAAGCGTCTTGGCATTGAACCGGAAAGCACAATCGGGGCGCTGGTTAGCGAATGTGGTTTTGATGTGTTTGTTCGGGATGACGGAACCAACCACACAGACTATCCCAACAGACACGCAGAGGATTATGATCAGTATCTGCGCGAGCACGGCATGGACGGTAACAACCCATGGGAAGAGTGGGCCAATACGGCTATCGGAGCTGACGGAGAACTGGCATCGGGATGGATGCTTGAGAATTCGTCACTGGCAGCACGGGTTCCAAAGGAACACTCAGAAACAGCATGGCTTACCACCCGCGGAATTGAGTACATAGAATCACAGGGGGATCAACCCTGGTTATGCCATTTAAGCTATATAAAACCACATTGGCCTTACCTGGCGCCTGCCCCCTATAACAATCTGTTTGGAGCTCTGGATGTACCACCAGTCAACCGTACCGAACAGGAAAAAAACACCACCCACCCGTTAATGCAAGCATGGATCAACATGCGAGTAAGCAAGAGCTTCTCCCGCGAATCTATTCGCGACATAGTCGCACCGGTGTATATGGGGCTCATTAAAGAACTCGACGATCAAATGGGCAGGCTTTTTACGTTCTTAAAAGACAGCGGTCGCATGGACAATACGATGATCGTATTTTGCTCCGATCATGGTGATAACCTGGGCGATCACTGGCTCGGAGAGAAAGATCTTTTCCATGATTGCTCAGCTAAAGTTCCACTACTGGTATACGATCCGAGAGCCAGTGCAAACAGTACCCGGGGCACCGCTATTGACCAGCTGGTAGAAGGTATCGACCTGACCCCGACTTTCATCGAGTATTTTGGCGGTCAAAGCAAACCACATATTATAGAGGGGCGATCACTGGAACCATTGCTGCAGGGGCAATCTCCCGATTGGAGAAATTACTGCGTTTCAGAATACGACTATTCAACCAGAGATGCCCGTCGCGCAGTCGATGTTGATCAGAATGACGCCCGGCTGGCAATGATTTTTGACGGTCGCTGGAAATATATTCATGTAGAAACCATGCGCCCCATGCTGTTTGATCTCGACACAGATCCGGAAGAAGTGATCGACCTGGGCGCAGACCCGGCTTATGCAGAACAGCTGGCGCGGCTGTCCGAGCTGCATTATAAATGGAGTCGCCAGCACCACTCGCGGATTACGCGCAGCGCAGAGACTATTGAAGCGATGACAACCGCGAAGGAACCACCCGGGATATTGATCGGTTATGCAAACAAGGAAGAGCTTGAAAAATCCGGCCGAGAGCTGCCGCCGCATGCTAGCAGGTAATTCTAGAATTTTAGCTATTTCAGCCTTTGTACATAACGGGCTTTGTGTGGATTAAACCAGGTTCTGGAAAATTCCACCGGCACCGGCTGTTGCGCCCAGCTATAGCGTTCGACGAATCCGCACAACTCTTTTTTTTTCATTCCAAAACTATCCGGCATCCACTCTGGTAATGCAGCAATTGATACTCGATCTTCGGCTCGATGAACCCAGAAACCAAGTCTGAGCTGGTAATATCGATACAGAGAATCTCCCAGCGTTGCGACGTCTATTTCTCCTGCTGATCGATCCAGCCAGATTTCCTCAATCGCGACAGCCATTTGATCCAGACAACGCAAGCGCCGAACCCGTGTAGCCCGCACCGAGCTGCCAAACTGCGGCAGGTCAACGGGCTTATCGAGTTCCTTTAGACTGAGTATCTGTGCCGTGGGCAAACCTCCTCCATGCGGTAATTCCAAACGAAACATGGAGTAAATGCCGCGAGCCAGGTCGCTGTCTCGAACGTAGTTGCCGGACCCTTGTACACGCTCCAGCATCCCCTGTTTTTCTAGCTCCGCCAGCGATTTTCGCAGTGTGCGCACGGTCGTGCCAAATTGATGTGCCAATTCACGCTCTGGTGGCAATCGATCACCTTCAACAAAACGACCCGCGGCAATCTCCCGGCTTATCGACTCGCTGATTTGCAGGTACAACGGAATCAAAGTTGATTCATTGCTCGGGTTGGAAGGCACAGACACGAAGTAGACTCTAAACCAATTGATACACAGTTGATGTACTCAATTCTAAAACAATTGTCAACTACACCTACTTCATCAGTAATATCTATATTTGAAATATTCAACAAATTTCCAACTACCGCTGATCAACATTGATACACCATTGATTTACACCAAAGCTAATGCTAAGTTGCATGGCATATTTACCACTGGACGTAGCTATGTCAGTCGTACCGATTACTTCGCCTGATCTTGATGCAGCTGAAGTTTCCTGGTTTTCAGCACTGTGCTCAGATGATTACCAGTTTCTGGGTGTACCGGATGGCTCACTGCGCTCATCCTGGGCTCACTGCTCCAGCATTGTAAAAACCGCTGAGGCCCAGGGCTTTAAGAACATTCTTTGTCCGTCTTCTTATCAGGTCGGGCAGGACACCCTGAGCTTTGTAGCGGGTTGTGCACCCATAACCACCGACATCAATCTGCTGGCCGCTGTTCGCTGTGGCGAAATGCAACCAATAATGCTGGCTCGTACAATAGCTACCCTCGATCACATGCTTGAAGGCCGCCTGACGATCAATATTATTTCTTCCGATTTCCCCGGTGAGAAAGCTGAAAGCAATTTTCGCTACCAGCGCTCACGAGAGGTTGTGGAAATCCTGAAACAGGCATGGACACAGGATGAAATTAATTATCAAGGTGAAGTCTACCAGTTCAGTGGCGTATCAAGCGATCCAGCCAAACCTTATCAGACAGGCGGCCCGCTACTGTATTTCGGCGGTTACTCACCGCCGGCACTGGAACTCTGCGGCCAGCATTGCGATGTCTACCTGATGTGGCCTGAGAAGATGGAAGAACTTGCAGGTCGCATGAAAGCCGTTAATAGTGTAGCGGAGCGTTATAATCGAACTCTTAATTACGGGTTACGGGTACATATGATCGTACGTGACACAGAAGCCGAAGCCCGGGAGTACGCCGAGTATATTGTATCCAGGCTTGACGACGAACAAGGACGTGAAATCAGGGAGCGGGCACTCGATTCGACATCTCTCGGTGTCAGTCATCAGGCAAAAAATCGTGAGCTGGCAGCAGATGATGGTTTTATCGAGCCACTTTTATGGACAGGAGTCGGGCGGGCACGCTCAGGCTGTGGCGCCGCACTGGTCGGTACACCGGAGCAGATCATCGAGAGAATTAACGCTTATCAGGAAATGGGAATCAGGTCATTTATTTTTTCAGGCTATCCGCACATTGATGAAGCAGAGCATTTCGGCTCAAAGGTATTACCCCACTTGAACACCTGTTCGTTACCAAATGTCTATGGTCGCGTGCCGCAAAGCGCCCCCTCCACCCCACTTGCAATCGGTGAGCGTCGATAATG
Source organism: Chromatiales bacterium (ex Bugula neritina AB1) (assembly GCA_001730015.1). Classification (GTDB taxonomy): domain Bacteria; phylum Pseudomonadota; class Gammaproteobacteria; order Granulosicoccales; family Granulosicoccaceae. Next base: position 103,286 of record MDLA01000168.1, read on the forward strand.
AAACGGTTAGAACTTTCACCAGATCTTGAGTGCAGCCAGCTAGTCTATGGTATGTGGCGAATTGGCGATGATACCAATACCTCATCAGCACACGTTGAAGCAAAAATACAGACTTGTCTCGATCAGGGCATCAGCACTTTCGATCAGGCGGATATCTATGGCGGTTATACTGCTGAAACGATTCTAGGCACAGCACTGGCAAAAAACCCGTCACTGCGCCAGCGCATGGAGATAGTGACTAAATGCGATATCGTTGCACCCACGGGTCGATATAGCGATAAAAGAATAAAATACTACGATACCTCTGCCGCTCATATAGAAGCTTCTGTTAACCAGTCTCTGACTGACATGAACATCGAGCACATCGACCTGCTTCTGATTCACCGGCCAGACCCGCTAATGGATCACATCGAAACAGGAGCAGCACTGGATACTGCGGTCAAATCAGGAAAAGTCCGGGCTGTTGGCGTATCCAACTTCCGTCCGTGGGACTGGAAATTACTGCAGTCAGCGATGACCACAAAACTGGTTACCAACCAGATCGAGATTTCACTGACCGAAATCAGCCCTTTCACCAATGGTGATCTGGCGTTTCATCAACAGCACAATCAACCACTAATGGCCTGGTCACCACTCGGCGGCGGTGAACTGATGACTTCAGCCAACGAGCTGACTACCCGGCTTGACGGAATAGCCAGATCATCAGGCACCGATCGCGCGGCAGTTGCTGTGGCCTTTCTGTTACATCATCCGGCAACGATACTTCCGGTACTTGGCACAAACAATCTCGATCGCATTAGCAAAATAAGCAATGCTCTGCAGGTTGAACTCGACAGAGAAAGCTGGTTTGAACTCTACGAGGCGGCACTAGGCCACGAAGTACCGTAGCATGGCGTTGACGCAGGACCACAGTAACCTCTATCCACGCTACTCACTGGTATAGCACGTAAATATGTTACTAAACCTGAGGAACAGCCTATGAGACTATTACAAGTCGTGTTACAAGGGCTACGGGCTATCAATGACAAACTGCTGGCCATGGGACGGGTCGTTGGCGTTTTCGCAATTTGCATGATGGTGGCGGTTATCCTGGTACAGGTGTTTTGTCGCTATGTTCTCGGTAACGCTCTGCCCTGGCCGGATGAAGCAGCTCGCTTTTGCATGCTGTGGATGACCGGACTCATGGCACCCACCGCACTCAGAAACGGAAGTTTTGTTGCCATCGATACAATCGAGGTGCTGCTACCAACCGTCGCCGTACGGTTACTGCAGATTGTATTGCTATTTGTATCTCTTGCCGTGCTGATTGTCGCAGTGCAGATTGGCTGGAAAGAGGTCACCGGTCTGGGCGGACGATTTACGACGGCATCACTCTATATACCTGATTCACTATCTTTTGACAGCTGGTACCGGATACCGCGCAGCTGGATGATGACCTCACTGCTGGTTGGAATCGTGTTATTGATTCTGGTGAATGTAGAATTAATTCTTTCACGCATCGTCGCCTTGTTTAGCAATGAGGTAAACGACAATGAGCCCCCTGCTTCTCAAGCAATCGCAAGAGGGGCGGAATGATGCTGATCTGGTTCCTACCCCTCTTTCTGTTGCTTTTAATGATAGGACTGCCGGTTTTTTTCGGCTTGCTCGCAGCTCCCGGTGCATTGCTGTTTTTAAATGGTCAGGAACGTGATATCACTCTGCTTTATCGCAATTTATATAATGGTATGGACAGCTTCCCGCTAATGGCCATACCGTTTTTCATGCTCGCGGGGGAATTGATGAATCGCGGCGGCATCACGGCCAGACTCGTCGAGTTCTCTCAGGCTTTGATGGGTCATTTGCGTGGCGGGCTTGCGCACGTAAATGTGCTGTCTTCAATGTTGTTTGCCGGTCTTTCCGGCTCTGCGGTTGCCGATACATCCGCATTGGGTTCCATGCTGGTACCTGCCATGGAAAAGCAGGGCTATACCCGACGCTTTGCCGCAGCGATCACAGCAGCCAGTTCGGTTATAGGCCCGATTATCCCGCCCTCCGGCATTATGATCATTTACGCCTATGTGATGGGAGAAAGCGTCGCGGCACTTTTTCTAGCCGGTATCGTACCGGGGGTGCTGATCGGTGCCGGGTTAATGCTGATGGTAAAATATATGGCCGACCGCTACGACTTCCCTGTCGCCAGCGAACGCTACACCTGGCGACAGCGCGGTCATGCCGGTCTTAAAGCATTTTTTCCACTACTGACGCCGGTAATTATTCTTGGTGGAATTCTGGGGGGCGTTTTCACCCCGACTGAAGCAGCTGCCGTCGCCGTTGCCTATGCCCTGTTCATCGGTTTATTTGTAATTCGTACACTCACCTTTCGAGACCTTCCCGATGTATTAACGCGCGCCGGACTGACTTCGTCAGTTGTACTGCTTCTGGTGGGCGCTGCCATGTCGTTTAAAACGGTTGTGAGCCTAAGCCATGCTCCGGAGCAACTTGCAGCATTTATTTTAACTTTGACTGAAAACCCGCTGCTGCTGCTGTTTCTAATCAACTTGTTGCTGTTTGTAGTCGGTATGTTTCTCGACGCCGGTCCGGCCATTATTATTCTTGGCCCGATTCTCGGCCCTGTGTTTATCAGTCTGGGCGTAGAGCCAATTCACTTTGCGATTATTATGTGTGTCAATCTTACAGTCGGACTTGCCACACCACCGATGGGACTGGTGCTTTTTGTTGCCGCCTCAGTGTCGAGAGAGCGGGTAACAACCATTGCCCGGGCCATTTTGCCATTTCTGGCTGTAGAAGTTTTAGTGATCCTGCTGATTACCTTTGTACCGGCACTATCGCTCACCGTCCCGCGCCTTACCGGGTTTTTAAAGTAAGGTTACCAACAGATATTATCTAACAGAGAGGCTTTTCTATAATGATCAAAAAACTGGCTGCCACGGTGGCTTTCGCCGCGTCGCTTGGGTTCGTTGCAATAGGCTCTGCCTTTGCCGCTGACATCACATTACGCGCCACTGCTAACTCCAATGAAAACGACGAAGACTATGACGGATTAGTGGTATTTAAAAACTACGTCGAAAGTGCTTCAAACGGTGCTATTGAGGTGGAACTTTTTATTGGCACGCAGCTCTGCTCCAACGGCGCTGAGTGCTTACAGGGCGTTGCTGACGGTAGTATCGATATTTACATTTCTACATCAGGTGGCGCAGCCGGCCTGTTTCCGTACGTGCAGGTGCTCGACCTTCCCTACCTGATGGCAGATGACCGGGTCGCAGAACACGTATTGTCTGGTGACTTCACTCGAACTGTGCGAAAAATGGCATTGGAAGACTCCGGCGATGCAATTCGTCTTATGACCATTGGCAACACCGGTGGCTGGAGAAACTTTGCAAATACCAAACGTCGCGTTGCAGAACCTGGTGATATGGATGGCCTTAAAATACGCACAGTCGTTGCAGACCTACCGCAGGAGCTGGTAAAAGCACTTGGCGCTGCGCCTACTCCAATTCCATGGCCGGAACTTTTCACTTCTTTTCAAACTGGTGTAGTTGAAGGTTCGAAAAATGGCATCACTGACATCATGGGCATGAAATTTCCAGACGCCGGGTTGAAATACCTGACGCTCGACGGTCATGCCTATATGGGCGCTTTGTGGTGGATGTCCAACGGTTCATTCAAGGAACTCTCCGACGATCAACGCCGTGTAGTCGTAGATGGATTCTATGCCCTCCAGCAGGCAACTTTCGCATCACCGAAGCGTAAATCAATTCAGGCTTATAAAGACTTTGTTGAAGGCGGTGGCGATCTGTATGTACCAACGCCTGCGCAAAAAGCAGCATTCAAAGAAGCAGCATCGCCGGTTTACGATTGGTTTAAAAAGAACGTTAATCGTGGTGAGCAGGTTTTTGACGCATTAACTTCTGCAGTTACAGCAGCAGAATCTGATATTAACGCGGCACGCGATTCCGATATTAAATAGAGCAGCATTTAAGAGCGTATGGCGATGATCTCGGGGGCTTGTCCCTGCAGGCTCCCGGCATCGTCATTCAATATGCCCTAGATACTTTTCCACCGGGATACTGCAATAATGCGAAGGTATTTGCTCCTCGCACTACTACTGTCACATCCAGCAATAGCGGACCTTGAAATCGCTCGTGATCTGATGGATGCAGGGAGCTACGAAGCTGCATACAGAGAGCTGTGGCCAGCGGCGAGATCGGGAAATGCGGAAGCAGAAGAACTGATCGGGGTAATGTATGCAATGGGATTAGGCGTGAAACAGGATGATCGCCGCGCTTTTGAGTGGTACCTGCGCTCAGCAATGAAGGGACACCCCGGAGCTCAATCAGGTGTGGGCTGGTATTATGAAGTTGGCAGAGGGCTGCCATCGGTGGATCTGGTGCGTGCCTATATGTGGTACACATTATCTGCAATCGGCGGTGACCCGGATGCTGCAATCAGCCTGGAAGAAGTAATTAAAAAAATGAACCGCGAGCAGATAAATGCAGCTCACGTTTTAATCGCCGACTACAAAGCCTGGCTTTACCCGTTCCGCTAAGCAGCATTTTTTTCGTTCGACCCTTGCACATTCTACTTTCCATTCAAACCCTGGTTAACCATATTTTTGCCGGGCTCACGCTTTATTCCGGCAAACCTGTTGCAGTCTGCCTGTTGCTAACTGCAGCATTGAACTGCCTGGCCAATAATTCATTGAGCGAGCCTGTATTCAGGAAAGCAAGCAGCAACAAGGTAGAGCTCGGGCGGTTGCTGTTCTACGACAAAATTCTCTCAGGCAATAAAAATATCAGCTGCAGTACGTGCCACCACCCGTCTTTCGGAACGTCTGACGGACTGTCTCTGGGTGTTGGTGAAGGAGGAACCGGGGTTGGTCCAACCCGCACAACCGGTACCGGAAAAAACCGGATACAGCGCCGTGTTCCGCGCAATGCTCCCGGACTCTGGAATCTAGGCGCAACAGAAATTCGAACACTCATGCACGATGGCCGAATCGAGCAAAGCAATCTTTACGGCAACGAATTTAATACCCCGGCGCAGGAGTGGTTACCTGACGGGCTGGATTCAATACTGGCCGCTCAGGCGCTGTTTCCAATGACTTCTGAAACAGAAATGGCCGGTTCAAATGAGGAAAACGAAGTGGCTGGCGCGGCCAATGATCGGATCGATAACGCCTGGCCTATAATCGCCAGGCGTGTGCGTGCGATACCAGAATACGGTGAGCGCTTTGTAGCCGCTTTCAGCACCATTAGACGTCCGGAAGAGGTGAGTATCGTAGAGATCGCTAACGCTCTAGCAGCATTTATCGCTGTAGAATTCAGAAGCATGGACAGCCCGTTTGATCGCTGGCGTTCGGGCGATACCTCGGCCCTTGATGCTCGGCAGGTTCGTGGAAAAAACCTTTTTTTCGGGAATGCTCAATGTCATCACTGCCACAGTGGAATATTGTTCAGTAACCACTCTTTTAAGGCACTCGGGCTTCCGGCATTTGGTCCCGGCAGAACCCGCAAGTTCGATCCTTTACCCCGTGATGTCGGTCGAATGGGAGAAAGTGATCGACTGGAAGACGCCTATCGATTCCGGGTTCCAATGTTAAGGAACGTAGAACTCACCCCGCCTTACGGTCACAATGGTTCGTATAGGACGCTCGTGTCAATGATCACTCACCACGCCTATCCGGCACGGTCTCGCGACACCTGGACAAAAGAGGAACTGGTACTGCCAAAAGCGCATTGGCTGGATAAGATCGATTTTATTATCGAGCAGGATTATTTGGAAATGGCTCGGCAGCGCAGCCAAATTGACATTAACCTACCCCCTCTTTTGACAAACGAGATACACGATCTGGTTGCTTTTCTTCATGCCTTGACAGGTGATCAGGCAAAGGCACAGAATTTTATTATTCCAGAAAGAGTACCAAGCGGACTACCAGTCAGCCAACGGCAGCTCAGGCAAAACGGGGCGCTTCCCTGAAACTAAAACCGGCGGCGTCTTTTTCAGACAGAGTCGGCTTTTCCCCATCAACCAGTGGCCAGTTGATATTGAGCTCTGTGTCATCCCATCGAATTGACTGCTCATATTCCGGAGCGTATTGATCGGTACACTTGTAGACGAAATCGGCAGTGTCACTTAGTACGTAGAATCCGTGAGCAAACTGCTCCGGCACCCAGAGCATGCGTCGATTACTTTCACTTAACTCCACTCCGACCCAGCTTCCAAAAGTTGCCGACGACGCGCGAAGATCAACAGCTACATCGAATACTGCTCCGGCAGTAACCCGGACAAGCTTGCCCTGTGTATTCTCGGTTTGATAATGCAAACCCCGCAATATCCCTTTTGCTGATCGACTGTGATTGTCTTGAACAAACTGCGTTGGCAGGCCGGCTTCAGAGAATTTGGTCTGATTCCAGGTTTCCATAAAAAAACCACGGGCATCACCATATACGGCGGGTTCAATAATTTTCACATCATCAATCGCGGTATCTATTATTTTCATTTTTCACCTGTCTAGTGACAATGTGGAATTGGTTTCCGATTCGGGATCATCACGTCCAAACATCATGGCCAGCAGCACACCCGGCAATAAGCCCGCTGCTCCGGCCACACTATCGATAGCTGCATCGATCCAGCTTGACCCGCGACCATTGATGAATAGCTGTAGGCTCTCGGTCATCAGGGCGAATGCGACAATAACCACCAAACCATAGATAATACCCACTGCTCTATAGTAAACACCCAAGACAAAACCAATCAACAAAAACGCTACAATATGACCAAGCTTGCTCATATCTGACGCCCCGCCTGCCAACTCCCCGACACCATATATTTTTGCGAAAAAGGCACGGGACATATCTCGAACGTTGTCCGGCAGTAAAGCCGCCATCTCACTGCTTAATCTATCCATCATAAATTCCGGAAGCAGCACTCCAACCATAGTCACTCCTACCAGTGCAGAAACTGATATCAGCAAACCTCTGCTCAAGGTACGAACCGCCAGAACCATTAAGCACACAGCGGTTAAAACCCAAACAGCCATCAGAGCATATTTTGTGTATGTATAGGCGGGAAAAATGGCAAGCTTAGATAACACCGGATCTCTTATTATGAATCTTCCACTTGCATTGAGCAGACGAAAAGAAACATCCAGGCTTTTAGTCGCAGCCCCCAAAAGCAGAATTTCCGAATACGGCCGCAGAGGCGTATTACCATCTAGTTGTAAAACGGCCTGGTGGTTGATTTTATTGCTATCGATATCTCGATGGATTGCGGTAATATTCGCGCGATGCCAGTCCTTCGGCCCCCTTGAAACATCCTTCGTAGCGGCTTCAAAGGATAACCGGTAATAGCCAACCTCACCGATGGGCACGGTCTGATATAAAGAGTGGCTCACACCATCGTGAGCGTTTTCAATAACAGCAGAATCGCCTTCGAAGATTACCGAGTTACTACCTCTTTCAGACCAGCCTCCAGCCACAAATGACGGGTCTTTCAGCAGTTGTTCCTTTTCAACGTAAAACTGCTCCACTTGCGTCAACAACAAGCCCGTTACTGCTGACAGAACAATCAGCGCAATCAACGCGGACCATTTAACGACTGAGGTTTTCGCTACTTTCACTTCGTTAAGCGGCTAACTTTAACGGAGCTCTTAATGGCTCCCACCACTGGGGATTATTTAAAAACCAATCCAGCGTCTTACTGATCCCGGTTTCAAATGTCTCATGGGGCTCATAACCTAACTCCGAATTGGCTTTCTCAGGATCTATCGCATAGCGTCTGTCATGACCACGTCTATCGTCAACATATCTGATCAGACTACGACTGTCTTTGCCTCCAACTACTGGCGCAAACGGATACCTCGCTCGAAGCTCTTCACTTGCACTTAAACGCTTGTCCACTTCGGCACAAAGTCGATTTACAATGTCGATATTTGTTATTTCATTGTTGCCGCCGATATTATAGGTTTCACCGACTTTACCATGGGTAATCACTTTCTCAATCCCCCGGGCATGATCATCGACATACAGCCAGTCACGGATTTGCAAACCATCGCCATAAACCGGCAGCTCATCACCATTTAGAATATTAGTTATGATCAGCGGAATGAGCTTCTCGGGAAAATGATAGGGACCATAGTTGTTTGAGCAATTACTCGTGGTTACCTGCAATCCAAATGTATGCAGATATGCCCTTACCAGGTGATCTGAAGCTGCTTTACTCGCCGAGTAGGGGGAATTTGGAGCATACTGATGTTTCTCACTGAAGGCCGGGTCAGATGGTCCAAGGGCGCCATACACCTCATCCGTTGAAACATGGTGAAATCGATGTTGAGTTACCGTTTTTTCATCCAGCCAAATCTGACGCGCTGCCTTCAATAAGCTGTGTGTGCCAATGATATTTGTATTGATAAATACATCAGGACCACTTATTGATCTATCTACATGGCTTTCAGCCGCAAAATTTACTATGGTGTCTAAGGAATTTTCACGAAGTAATTTCTCAATCAATGACTGATCGTTGATATCCCCTTTCACAAACGTATATCGACTATTTCCGGCAAGAGAGGCAAGACTGGCCAGATTTCCGGCATAGGTCAACGCATCAACCACCACCACATAGTCTTCCGGGTACTGCCGAAGCCAATAGTGTACGAAGTTCGCACCGATAAATCCTGCACCGCCCGTAACCAGCAGTCTGCTCATCAATTATTACCGTCAGTTTTAAACGCGAATTGCGACTTTGCATATTTCAGTCCAATTTTTCACCGGATTTTCTGATAGACCCCTCCATAGTGTTACTTTGAATATTGAATACGCAAATCAATCTTAAACGGTAAACTATTCTCTTTGCGAAAATTTGAGCAGATTCCAGATATGGAGGTCTGCAAAGCTTAATTGGCAAACCATCTTTTGGCTGATCGATTTCACATAAATAGCAATGATGGTGTTTTAAACTGGACCCTGGGTTTTGTCACTACTGTTAGTACTTGTTGAACAAGGCTTTAGAGAATATTAGTAATGAAGTTATACAAAATCGAAGCAGCACGCGGGTTCGCCGCATTCTACGTTGTGCTTCACCATACAATTCCTCACAGCACATATCTGGGTGGATTTAATATTGGTGTGCTACTGCGATTTGGACAAGAAGCCGTCATTCTGTTTTTTCTGCTATCCGGCTTTGTAATAAATTATTCTTTTCAACAGAGTCACGACAGATCATTCAAAACCTACTTCTTTAAGCGGGCAGCCCGGATCTACATTCCACTGTTAATGATCTTCGGCATTGCCTATTTTATTGAAATCAGTAAAACGGGACAATGGGTCGGCCTTAGTATCTGGGAGTTGACCGGCAACCTGGCCATGCTACAGGACTGGGATCTGGTAAAACCAAATGTAATTATTTCTCCATTCCTGGGCAATACACCGCTGTGGTCGCTGTCATACGAATGGTGGTTTTACATGCTCTATTTCCCTATAGCAACCAGAATTTCCAGTTATAGCAGCCAGGCTTTACTAGTTTTTGGTCTGGGAATTATTGCAGCGGCATCCTATACAATTTTCCCCAATTTCATTACCCGAATACTAACCTACTTACCGATCTGGTGGGTGGGTGTGTATTTATCGAACTTGTATATTCATGGATTGACCGACAGCTACAAGAAAACACTCGCGCCAATTTCCGGCTTAATTATAATTGCTGCAATACTGGCTATACCTGTCGCATTACAGATTAATTCAGGAGAAAAACCGCTTCTTCTGGGCTACCACCCACTACTGGAATTGCGGCACATATTGTCTGCAATCACAATTATCACTGTGACACTTGCGTGGCGCAAAGCAGGTTGGATCGGCTTTGATTTTCTGCTTAAACCTTTCCTGTTGCTGGCTCCGATATCGTATGCTATTTACATCGGCCATTTCCCTATCATGGTGGAATCGGACTTCCTCAAAACAATAGACCAGCCCTTGCTTCGATGGTCTGGCTATCTGTTATGCCTGCTGATTGCTTCTTATCTGATCGAACTAAAAATATATCCGTCACTAAGATCGAAAATCAGTCGCAGGCTATTCCCGGCAAAGGCATAAACCGGCGAGCTGGAAGTCAGAGAATTGGAGGGCTTTTAAAAACACATCTTTTGACTACTACTTGTGCGCCAGATGCATCACGTCGCGCACAACTTCTGCCGACTGCCTCGATTGCTCTACCGTAATTCCCGGGTGAACATTCAGCATGACACTGGTTTCCCCTAGCTCACTCGCAACTTCAAGTCGCGATTGCTCACCGTACAGATCGCTAAAGGCCTTCTCACGATAAATTTCCGGGCATGTACCAGTAAAACAAGGGATGCCACGAGCGTGTATTTCAGCAACTACCCGGTTACGATCCCAGTCGTCTCGCAACTGGTCCAGCTCGACAAAAAAGTAATATTTGTAATAAGCATGGTAGGTTGATGAGTCAGGAATGGTGGTCCGAATCCCTTCTACCTGACTAAGAATCGAGCTGAGCGCTTCACCATTGGCTCTTCTTTGCGTGACCCAATCCCTCACTAGTGACAATTGAAATCGACCCAATGCTGACTGCATTTCGGTTAATCGCCAGTTTGTTCCGATGGAGTCGTGAATCCACTTAAAGGCAGTTGATTTGGAAGGCACCTTAACCTTCTCTATCGATTTCCCATGATCTTTAAATGACCACATTTTTTCATAAAGCTTCTGGCAGTCCGTGGTGACCATCCCACCCTCTCCACCAGTGGTCATTATTTTATCCTGACAAAATGACCATGCACTGATGTCTCCGAACGTCCCGATCGATTTGCCGTCCACAGCTGCACCATGCGCCTGCGCACAATCTTCGATAACTTTAATGCCGTGTTTACCGGCAAGATCCAGGATCGATGCCATGTCACAGGGCCAGCCGGCAAGATGCACACATATAATGGCTTTGGTCCGGTCAGTGATGACGGCTTCGATTGTCTCCGCGGTGATGTTCTGACTGTCTCGATCAATGTCCGCAAAAACCGCTCGCGCCCCTGCGTTTACAACCGAGGACGCTGATGCAATAAAGGATCGGGGGGTAACGACAACCTCATCGCCTACCCCGACATCCAAAGCGTATAGAGCCAGATCAAGAGCTAATGTACCGTTAGCCAAAGCGACACTGTACCGGGTACCAAAAAAAGTGGCGAATTCTGCCTCGAAAAAACGTGCTTCCTTGCCAGTCCAGTAGTTAACTTTATTTGACAACAACACACGACTAACAATATCTGCTTCTTCAGCAGAGTAGTTCGGCCACGGTGCAAAGGAATTCATGACGACTAAATCAATCTACAAGCTCTGGGACGGTTGTTTTATCACATATGGGAACAACTTTTGGCCTGGCAAAACGGTTAGGCTTATACCCAATGACAACCGAACGCAACTGCTCCACCATTTCATCGTCTGGATTCGCCTTCATCGCTGCTTCAAACTGTTGCAACACCTGATTTAATTCTGGCCACTCAATAAAACCTTCTTTCGCCCGCGAAATTTTCGGATGTGCCGTGGCTTGTGCTGTTTCGTCAATAAGTAATTCCTCATAGAGTTTTTCACCTTCACGTAGCCCGGTGTACAAAATCTCTATCTCTCCTTTCGGATTATCCTCATCTTTTAACGTTTTACCATGCAGGTAAACCAACGATTTTGCCAAGTCAGCAATTTGTACCGGCTGCCCCATGTCAAGCAGAAATACATCACCCCCTTTACACAGAGAACTAGCTTGAATAACGAGCTGCGCTGCCTCTGGAATGGACATAAAGTAACGGACGATATGCTCGTGCGTCACGGTTACCGGCCCACCACTCTCAATCTGTTCTGAAAACTTCGGTACAACCGAACCGGAAGACCCTATTACATTTCCAAATCGAACAATGCTAAATTGGGTTGCTCCATTCCCAAGTGCAGCCTTGGCCTGCACAACCATTTCAGCGACGCGCTTGGTGGCCCCCATGACATTGGTCGGACGAACTGCTTTGTCGGTGCTGATTAAAAGAAAATTCTCCACCTGGTGCTCTATGGCTGCTTCTACCGCCGACAAACTACCAAAAATATTTGTTCGAATGGCCGGCTGCGGATTACTTTCTACCATCGGCACATGCTTGTAAGCCGCTGCGTGAAATAGTGTCTGCACAGCGTACGTCCCCACAGTGTGCTTGATTTCATCCTTAAAAATCACATTACCAAGAATGCAATGTACCGGGATAGAACCAGATTGCTTACAGAGTAATTTGAGATCACTCTCGATCTGATACAACGCGGCTTCAGACACATCAAAAAGAATGAGAGCGGTTGGCTTCAGCGGAAGAATCTGCCGACACAATTCACTACCGACTGAGCCACCGGCACCAGTGACCATTACCACTTTTCCTGTCACATTTTTGCACATTAAATCCATATCCGGTGCGACTTGCTGTCGACCAATCAGCTCTTCCAAAGGTAGTGTTTTCGCATCTCTGGTGGTAACCCGGTTGGCCATGATGTCGTCAATCGACGGCAAAGTCTGAACGCGGCAGTCAAAATTGCGGAGCGACTCCAGCAGTTGCTTCATGTGTCCTGAACTGACGGACGGGATCGCCATCAGTATTGTCTCAATGCCCAGCCTTTTTAGTGCATCGGGGGTTGCGGGATCTTTGGGATCAAATACTTTTGCTTTTGACAACACGCGACCATGCATTTTTTTGTCATCATCCAGCCACACGACAGGACGATAATCCAGACCACTGCGGCAAATTTGCATCACTTGTCGGCCCAGCGCCCCCGCCCCGTATATTGCGATTGGCTCCCCCGCAACATTTTTTGCATCTGATGCTAACCATTTCCACAGATGCCGCGCACCAGCACAGAAAAACACCAGCACGAGTCCGTAGATAATGAAAATAGATCTGGGGTTTGGATCAGGTGCAACCAGGTGCTGAACAACAAGTAACAGAATTGAAGACATTACGACGCCTTTCATCAACGGCGCTAATTCGTCCATGCCACTAAAGCGAATAACCATGTTGTAGACACCCATTCGCTGAAACAACAATACAGTCACGAACGGAAGCAACAGAAAAACCGGCCAAAGTTGTGACAAGTCAACAGCTGAAAGGCGTAACAGATTGGCAATTCCCAACGCCATACATACAAAAACTGCATCGAGAAATTGAGCGATCCGCTGTTTTTTGCTTTTTTCAAAACCGCTTGATTTGTCTGCTAACTGACTAAACAGCCCACTTAACATTTTACGCTGCACCATCACTCGCCGACCTGGGATCTCCGCGGGAACAACAGGATCCCAAATTCCTGAAAAGACCGAATTTTCCTGGTTCCTCATTTTGTTATTTTCTCATTACCGGGCAATTACCAGCAGCGACCCTGTAAGGGTGCTACGGTCCTGTAGCGTATTCTATTTCCATAGCCACCATCTCGGAGCTACATCCCAACTTACACAAATTAGTGTAGACGATATTCTTATTATTTGAATTCTGTTGAGGAGCAGAATAGACGATCAATAATATTCAGTCAATGTCATGACATAAAAAGTACATCTTAAGCCGGTAAAGCAGTCGGAACGCCAAAGAAACTGCGGCCAGATCAGACCATACTCTCCGCTCTCCCGGTTGCCGATCTCCGGCGCCGACGTCTGCGTTTTTTTTGCTTCACCTGTAGCAGGACCGGGAGAATAGCCACACTCATTGGAATCATAATCGCATAGGCAGGATACGACATCATGGTATGACTACTTAATGCAAACAGAAAATACAAAAAAACAAAAACCATTGCGGCTATTGATTTTCTGAACAAGGCAACAGGAAACAGCGCAAGATACACGAGCAAACCCAGAATGCCCTGCTCCACTGCGATTTTCAGAAATTGGTTGTGTGTACCTATATCGCCAATCATACCCTCACTCGAACCCAGTCCTGTACCAACTAAAGGATTATTCGAAAATGCTTCGAGCGATAACACGACGAGATCCTTTCTCACTTCGGTGGAACCATCCGACTGCGTGAAAAAATTCTGAGACAGGCGCTCCAACATATTCGTACTCATATATTGATCCAGATCAAACTGCACCAGCAACGCCGGTATTTGACCACTTATCAGCAAAAAGGCGAGAAGCACAACGAAGCACATCCCGAACATCTTGACAAACACGCTACTTTTCGCGCTGTACCCGAACAAGAGCGATATCAATACTGCCAATCCCCAAACGGTCAGCGATGCCCGACTAACCGTGCAAAAGACCGCCACACCAACCAGAATGGAAAACAGCAATCTCAACCGAACCGGAAGGAAAAACTGCCCGATAAACATCCCCAGAACCATAACATGGCCGTTATCATTAGAATTTTCGTACAGCGCACCGGATCTATTGACCTCCCCGACTTTTGAAGCATCCTCAAAAAATCGATCTACGATCACCTGGAAATTCGGATCAAGAAATTCCATTACTGACAAGACCGCAAGGAGCACAACTGCGACCACCATCCCGTATCCGGATGCATTAAAATTTGATCTATCCTTAGCCAAAACAATGAAAGTGGCACCCAACGCACTCATCCATGTGTATTGGATAAATTGTTCCATCGACCCGCCATCAAAAATAAAAAACAGAGACAAACACCCCATTAATAAGAAACAAAAATTCCACATGAGATAAGTCAAGGCCGGGCGTGAGATACTAATAAAACCTTTATTGAAAATACTGAGAAATACACAAATAACAATACAACCGAACCAGAAATGCCAGGGTACGAGACCTATACGCAGAGACAGGATATAGTACGGAATATTTGAAACCAACAGAAACACGACCAGAAACAACGTCATGTTTGTAACAAGTTTTATGGAATTACTCATAAGATAGCCATTAGGTACCGGTTTTAGTCGGGTTCAATCCAGTATTGCCACGATTATTAAATATAGGATTGGATCGACATCTAAGCTAGTTTAAATAGGAGTACAATATCCAGCCGCGATTCACACAACTACACACGAACTACCACCTAACTCTAAAGAAATCAATGATATGTGCGGAATCGCCGGTATAATAAATTCGACAGCTCAATCCCCGGAGCGACTACGCAATTTGGCAACCAAGATGGCAACGGCCATCAATCATCGAGGCCCGGACGGTGATGGCATTTGGACAGATGCAGACAACAGGGTTGCACTTGCGCATAAGCGATTATCAATTGTTGATTTAACCCCGTCCGGTGCTCAACCAATGATTTCCCACTGCGGGAACTACATTATGGTGTACAACGGAGAGGTTTACAACGCTACAGAAATAGCTGCCGAACTGCGTAAAACCGGAACTATATTTCGCGGCACCTCAGATACAGAAGTAATTCTGGGAGCAATTGCCCAATGGGGACTGAACGAAACAATAGAAAAGCTTATCGGTATGTTTTCGCTTGCACTTTGGGACATTCGTACTAAAACACTAACGCTGGTACGCGACAGGCTGGGTATAAAACCCCTCTATTGGTCTTTTGTCAACGATACGTTTATTTTCGCCTCCGAACTAAAAGCGCTTTTGCACCACCCTGTTTGTCCTCGTGAGGTAAATAAAGGTGCAATATCAAGTTACCTGCAAAAATGCTACATCAATGGTCCTGACTCAATATACTGTGGCGTCCACAAACTACTGCCAGGACATCTGCTGACCTTAGTATCCGGAAAAAGCCCGAAAATCCGGGAATTCTGGTCAATGAGTAATGTAGCTAAATCTGGCACCGACAATCAATTCGACGGCAGCATCGAAGAAGCAGAAGCTCATCTTGAAGCACTGGTGAAAAGCGCCACGAGCATGCGAATGCTATCTGATGTACCACTGGGTGCATTTCTTTCAGGTGGGGTGGACTCGTCGCTTGTAGCCGCACTGATGCAACATGAAAGTAGCAAGCCGATAAAGACATTTTCGATCGGATTTGAAGATAGCCAGTTTAACGAAGCGCCCCACGCCGCAGAAGTAGCCAAGCACCTGGGAACAGATCATACAGAACTCTACGTCACACCACAGAATGCCATGGATGTTATTCCAAATCTACACACTATATTCGATGAACCATTTTCAGATCCATCGCAAATTCCTACCTATTTATTGTGTAAAATGACAAGACAGCACGTCACCGTTGCATTATCGGGTGACGGTGGTGACGAGCTTTTCACGGGTTACGAACGTTATTTCACGGTAAACAACAATTCAGCCATTCTAAAGCAACCTCGTATAATTCGAAACACAGGTGCTCGTATCCTTAATTCGATATCGCCAGTATGGGCCAATAGAATGAGGACAATTCTGCCCGGGAGGGTTAGCCACCTGCTGGCCGGACACAAAATACACCGCATACCTCCGGCACTGCGGGATGGGCAGCTAGCAACATTGTATCAATCTACCCTAGCTCACTATTCCCAACCCAACAATTTAATGCTATCAGATGAAGAAATAGACGACCCAGTGTATCAGCAAGCTCAATCTATTAAATTTAAAGATTCCTTCTCATTAATGCAATTCATAGATACACTGGATTATCTGCCCGGAGACATTCTCACAAAGTTAGATCGCACAAGCATGGCAACCTCACTGGAGGCGAGAGTACCGTTATTGGACCACCGCATAGTTGAGTTCGCCTGGACCTTGCCACAAATATACAAAGCCGGTAATGGTGAGGGCAAACGAATCCTCAAAAATGTTTTATATAAACATGTACCAAGAAATTTGATTGAGCGCCCTAAAATGGGGTTTGGCGTTCCGATAGGACAGTGGCTACGAGGCCCGCTAAATAGCTGGGCAGAGGACTTACTCTCACACGATTCATTAAAGTCCACTGGAATTCTAGATCCGAACATAATCAGAAAGCACTGGAATCAACATAAAAAACACCAGGTGAATTGGGAGTATCACCTATGGGATGTTCTCAATCTTCAATCCTGGGCAATAAACAACTCAATTTAATCCACCTTGTCTAAGGGGGCTACTCGACATTATAAAGACAATGCAATGCACGCCGGAACTAAACGAACACAAAGCCATTTTAAAGACTTACTAAATGGTGCATCAATCAATATCGTCGCCAAAGTTCTGGCTGCGGCATTAGGATTCATTAGTAGCCTGCTTCTAACCAGACACTTCGGGGCAGCGACAATCGGGATAATTGCGATCGTAGTAAGCATAATGAACATAGGTGCAAATTTCGCATTATGTGGCATGGGCACCTTAACCCTTAAACTCATTCCCACATTTCTCACCAGGCATGGACTTAAGGCAACAAAACAGCTATTTAGAAAACTCTTAATGCTGTCAGCAATCAATGCAATCATCGCCATGATTGCAATCACTCTGTTTCTTTCATTCGATAGCACAAAAGAGAGCATTACTGAATCAATAAACCCGTTTCTGCCGGGATTTCTCGTGATTAGTGCTGTCGGAGTGATTATTTGTAGCAATACACTAAGAGGGCTCGGTGACTACATTTCATTTTCACTTTTAGATGTCATTCCATCACTACTACTACTTCTTGTTGTTCTTGGAAGCATTTCCGCAGGCCTGAATAACGAGACATTTATTCACTACTATTTTTTTATCTATGTCGGATCATTCATATTGGCACTGATTATGGTGAACCGGTATTTTCAAAAACTCGAACACAAGCAGCACGAGCCAAACTGCCTTGACTCAATCAGGAGTTCACAGATTTACAAGCAGGCAATTCCCATGTTCGGAATTTCAGTTAGCCACATTTTAATTCAAAATATCGACATTCTTTGCATCGCATTCTATCTTGATCAAAAAAGCGTGGGCATTTACTCAATATACATAAAGCTGGTTGCCTTCACTACATTTGCAACACTTGCTGTAAACTCCATGTTTGCTCCAAAAGTCGCACTACTGTATGAACAGAACAACCTAAAAACTCTTCGAAGGCTTGCCAAGCAAACAACGCTCTTATCTACCGCTGTTATTGCTTCGCTATCAACAGGATTATTGATCTTCCACGAACCGATCCTGACTTTGTACGGAGTAGAATTTCTACTGGATAAAGCAACACTCTATATTCTGCTTTGCACCACCGTTTTGCATGCCTCTTTTGGCTCGGTCGGGTTTTTTCTTAACATGACGGGCCAACAGAATATTTTCCTCAAAATAATGCTTACAGCTGTGATTCTAAATACTCTATTAAACCTTATTCTAATTCCGTTGTCAGGAATATTGGGCGCCGCTGTGGCAACTCTAATTACAACAGCCGTGTGGAATACATTAGCAATGCTGGTTATTTTCAGGAAACACGGCTACACACTTTTCCCAACACGCCTTTTCGCATGAATAAACCAAACACCTTTGTCATTGGTGCACCCAAATGTGGAACCACCGCATTGTGTAAATATCTTGAGTTACACACAAATATCTTTATGTGCGACCCCAAAGAACCTCACTTTTTTGCGCATCAGGATATGCCCGGAAGGAAGCACTACTACACCAACATAGACACCTACCTTGAACTTTTTCAAGGTGCTAAATCGAATCAAAACGTTTTGATCGAAGGGTCCGTATGGTACCTGTTTTGTGAGAATGCCATTAAAAGGATATTTAATTTCAACCCGAAAGCCAAGCTAATCGTCATGCTACGCAGACCGGATGAGATGGTCTATTCATATCACAGCCAGGCTATTGTTTCATTCAGCGAAGATATCACTGATTTTGAGCTAGCCTGGAGAACCTCTAAAGGACCGAACCCCAGTAGAACCATACCCAAGCACTGTGATGAGCCCAAGGTATTGCAATACGACCAAATCGCAAAATATGGCGACCAGCTCGAGCGCCTTTTTTCCATATTCGATCGAAGCCAGATAATGATAATTTTATTTGATGATTTTAAGTCCAATACAGAAAAAACATACAATGATGTTCTTAATTTTCTTGAACTACCACCCGAATCATTACCCTCATTTGAAAAAATCAACGAGAATAAAGTCATTACCAATAAAACTATTGGAAGAATTTTAACCAAACCACCGGGTTGGCTACTTCAAGCCATAGCGTTGTTTAAGCGATTGCTCGGTATAAAAAACCTAAATGTACGGGAAAGACTATTAAATTCTGTATCGCGCAATGCGGAGCGCACTCCACTTTCACTGGAGTTAAGACAGGAAATAATCGATAACTATCGTGAAGACATTCTTAAAACTCAGAGAATCACCAACCTCTCGTTAGAAAAATGGTTGAATTAGTTCCCACTGAAAAACTAAAGCTGCTGTGTGTCATCCCCACTCTGGGCCATGGTGGCGCCCAGAAAGTTATGGTTGAGCTTATACACAGCTTACTTTACACCTCATCCAGGAAAGTAGAATTTGAAATCAGCCTTCTAACTTTCAGAGAAGAAGTAGACCCGATATACAAAGTTGATAAATGCGTCAAACTATTCTCAATCGATGCCATTATTGACGACACCCCCTCTTTGACGTCTTTCCTGAAATCGCCACTTGCCATAAGAAGACACATCAAAACCATTAGCCCCGATATTATTTTATCATTTCAGGACATCGCAAATTTCCCGGTAATTCTTGCCGCATTTGGATTGAAAATTCCGGTGATATCTTCTGAGCGAATGGACCCTCGCTTCCATACAGCTGCCCCTGTTCGAAAATTTCTGAGACTTCTACTTTACAATAGATTACACAGAGTTATTGTACAAACCACATTGATCGCTGAGCAGATGCCCAAGTCGATTAAGCCAAAACTAAGAGTAATACCCAATGCTGTACCGCCACCAGCACAAAACCTCTCCGGGACAATCGGGACCGCTACCAATACAATTATCTCAGCTGGTAGATTGGAAGCACAGAAGGATTTTTCGCTACTGATCAACGCGTTTGCACAATTGCCCGAGAAAACAAAATGGCGTTTAAAAATATTTGGGGAAGGCTCTTTGAGAACGACCCTTCAAGCACAGATTGACACACTGAATCTCAACAAGCTCGTAACGCTTGAACCCGCAACCACCAACATATTCACTGAACTGTTCAAAGCAAAAATATTCGTACTTCCATCACGCTACGAAGGCTTCCCTAACATTCTCTCCGAAGCCGTTTCAGCGGGTCTTCCGTCGATAGCTTTCGATTCGGTCAGTGGCACCCGGGAACTGATTACCAATAATTCAAACGGGATCCTTTTGAGCGAGAGTCAACGCACTCCGCTTGCGCTTGCTCAAGCGTTACTTTCTCTAATGGATTCACCCGACACAAGACTGAAAATGAAACAAAACTGTGAGCCTATAGCTGCCACTTTCAACCCGGAAATCGTCTACCAGAAATGGATGGACCTGATTATAAATTCAATACAACGCACTTAGATATTGGGAATTTTATTTCATGTGTGGCATTGCTGGTTCTATCAACACTTCCCTGAACACCGACGAGGTAATCAGATCAATGGGGCATCGTGGACCAGATCGGCAAAGTTCTGAGTCAATTGACAATGTAATTCTGGTTCATGCCCGACTTTCAATCATTGATTCAGCCGGGGGAGCTCAGCCGATGCGTCGCAACGATCTCGTTATTGTGTTTAACGGCGAGATCTACAATCATAAATCCCTGCGACAGCAATTCGACCTAAACTGCACAACTGAATCCGATACGGAGACTTTACTCGCCCTTTTTGAACTCTTAGGAACTGATTGCCTCAAATTTCTGGATGGTATGTTCGCATTTGCGATATACAATACTCGTAAAAAGGAAATTACCCTGGCACGTGATAGAGCCGGGGAAAAACCGCTATATTACTGGAAGAATGGCTCTAGTTTCATGTTCGCCAGCGAATTAAATACTATAAAGTCGGCACAGCCCTTAGAGGTAGACGAGGGTTCGATATGCAATTTTCTATCATCGGGGGTTATGTATGGGAAAAAGACCCCTTATTTAGATACCGAAGAGCTCTTACCTGGTCATTTTATTGAACTGAATACAATTGAAGTTAAACCTTCAGGCTCAAAATGGTTCTCCCTGGAACACGGATACAACCGGGATAACAGCAAGACCAGATCACTTAAATCCTGCATTGATTTTGTGGACGAAGCGCTGAACAGTGCGGTCAGGAATCAGTTACTATCATCTGATCTGGAAGTTGGAGCTTTCCTGAGTGGAGGTATAGACAGCGGCTTAGTATGCGCTATGGCATCACTAAACCAAGCGCAGCTTAAGACATTTACCGTTTCATTTAAAGGCCAGTTCGATGAATCAGAACTAGCTAACGCGACGGCAAAAATGTACAAAACAGACCACACCGTACTTTCTATAGACTACGCCGATCTCGAGGATAATATACATTCCATTATTTCCAACTATGGAGAACCCATAAGTGATGACTCCATAGTTCCTACATGGTATGTCTGCCGCGCAGCCAAAGAGCACGTTACGGTTGTACTGACCGGTGACGGAGCAGATGAAATATTTGGCGGGTACAGAAGGTACATCCCCTACTCCAGACTAGATCTGTTCCAGACATCAAACTCGACAGGCAAGCTCCGTGAGGCTCTTCGATTCCTTCCAAACCCAAGTACTAACAAACACAATAGCTATAGCTATTTGCACCGTTTTCTAGCATTACTCGGAAAAAATGGAACAGATCGATATATCTCATCTACCACCCAGGTAAGCAGTTCTGAGCTATTACAGAAACAACAGGGAGTGGACTTTCTGGCAGACTACAATAGCCTGGCAGAGTCAAAAAACCTTTCCAGCCTTGACAAGCTCATGATCATGGATTTTCACGCACTTCTTGGCACCACACTCCTGCCGAAAATGGATATCGGGTCCATGGCACATTCACTTGAGACGCGCACTCCATTTTTGGCAAAAGAAGTTTTGGACAACGCCCCATCAATACCCGGAAAGTACAAAATTAAAGGCACAACTACCAAGTATATTTTAAGGGAGCTTTCGAAAAAATACCTGCCGGCCGATGTCACAACCGCTCCAAAGCGCGGCTTCGAAACACCACTCGTCAATTGGGTGGACGGTCTCTTGAGGCATGTAATTCACGATTCTCTTTCCACACCAAATGCCTATGTCAGACAGTTCTATTCCAGGAACTACGTAGACAAGCTACTAAACACTAACATCCTTCCTCCGACACAGAGAGCACGTATGATATGGATGTTATTCTGCACTGAAGTCTGGTACACCACAAGGGTTAAAACATTATGAACATTGCAGTAATTGGAGGAGTACCACAGTCTCTAACCAATTTCCGGGGGGACTTAATCTATTCCCTACAAAACCTGGGACACAACGTATACGCCCTGGCAGGCGGTGAAGACCCACAATTTACCGACGAACTTGAAAATAATGGCGTGAAGTTTGTCAGCTATCCAATAAAGCGAACTAGATTAAACCCCTTCGCTGACCTGCATACCTTGATTTTTCTCCGCAGATGGTTCATTAAGAATAATATTGATTTTGTTTTTTCTTATACCGCCAAGCCAATTATATGGGGGGGCATCGCAGCACGCTTCGCCGGGGTCAAATATTTTCATGCAATGGTAACTGGATTAGGCCGACAATTTGACTCGGAAAATTTTAAGCAGAAACTCGTCTCGTTTGTTGTAAAGAATCTTTACCGTATCTCACTAACTCACGCATCAACAGTCACCTTTCAAAATGTCGATGACCTGGATTTTTTTGTCGATAACCACCTCACTTCAAACTCAAAGACACATCGGGTCAACGGCTCTGGTGTAGATCTGAGAAAATACAGCAGTACAAACACGCCGACGGATCCTTTTGTTTTTCTCACTGTCGGGCGGCTGCTCGCCTCAAAAGGGTTTCGTGAGTTTGTTGGTGCAGCAGATATCGTCAGCAAAAAATATCCGAACGCGCATTTCCGCATTGTGGGTATGCAAGAGCAAGGCTCCGATGCAATACCCCAGGATGAGATTGAGAGCTGGAATAAAAGGCCGTATATTAACTATGTTGGACAGACCAAAGATACCATCTCCGAACTGGCATCCTGTTCGGTTTTTGTACTGGCTACCTACTTGCGGGAAGGAGTTCCACGCACTATTCTCGAAGCAATGGCCAGTGGTCGCGCTGTAATAACAACTAATACGGTCGGCTGTCGAGACGCTGTTGCTCACTCAGTCAACGGACTGCTCTTTGAACCGAAAGACACAACTGCATTGGCAGATGCAATGATCTTTCTGATAGAGCATCCCGACACTTTGCAGTCGATGGCAAGTAATGCAAGTCGACTCGCAGAGGAGAAGTACGATGTAAATAAGGTTAACAGTCACATGCTATCTATTATGGGACTACAGCCGAGCAGAGACTAAACCAGTAGAAATCACATTTTGTTACATCGCAAACCGCAGCGTCGGGAAACGCAACAAGATAAAAAATCAGCTAAATCTCTCTTGCTGATGCATTTATCATCAGGATTTAGCTAGATTCCGTACCAAGCAGCGCTGACAAGTATTGCCCGACAACATTATGATCAACAAATGGCTCCCACGACTTAGGATTTGGCTGATACTGCGTGTCAGCAAGAGCAGAAACCAGACCACTGGCTAACGCTTCTTTATCTCCAACAGGCACCAACCAACCGTATTTACCATTGTCTAATATTTCCCGCGGACCACTCGGACAATCCGCTGCCACGCATTTAGCCCCGCAATACATCGCCTCGATGAGCACCGCTGGTAACGCTTCGTATCGTGACGAAAGGGCGAAAACTTCACATGCCGCCATATACGCATACGGGTTATCAACAAAACCTGGCATATCAACAGACTCGGAAAGCCCCAGATCAACTACCTTCTTCTCTAAATCTGCGCGATCAGCTCCATCTCCCAATATCAGTAACCGAGCATTGCTGGTCGCGCTGACAATTGCAAAAGCATCAATCAGCAATGCGAAATTCTTCTGATGCGCCAACCGACCAACAGCCAGGATGACAGGAGTATCATCGCCATCCGAAAACCATTTATGCTCAATCTGCTCCCTTGCTCGCGGCAATATCGCATCCGTAATTGTGGGATTGTAAATAAACTCCATATTATCGTGTCCGACCCCTGTAACCTTCAGAAAGTCCTCGCCACAACCTTTCGATGTTGCAACGATCACATCTGCCCATGGATGAGTTAATCTAACGAAAGGAGTGATGAACCTCCCACGAAATACGCTCGGATTTGCCAACTGAGCACTCATATTAATGTGTAAACACGCTACAGTTCGAACAGGGTGCCGAGCTATCTTTACACTAATCAGTGAAATAACATTGACGTAATCCATACCCGATAAAATTGCGTGCGGCTTCTCATCATTTATGTATTTCACCAACCCCCTTACACTGAAGAGCGTTCTTGATGCATTCAGATTTATCACACGCACCTGACCAGATACCTGCTCAAGAAAAGCTCCGGTCGCCTCAACCAGGACCAAATCTAACTGATAACTATAATGTTCAGCGAGGTGGTTGATTAAATTCAGAGTTACTCGCTCTGCACCACCATCCACCATTGACGGAAAAAAAAAGGCGATTCGTTGGGACATAAATTGAATACCGTAAAACACTCAGGGACTAGAGAAATCGAAATGTCAGACAATGCCACAGAACCGAATTCCGCGTCACGCTCAGTTAGCGGATTACAATACAACTCGAACCTTAATAATCGATACGAATTCACATCCCGCTTTAAACTTATTGGGCAGCAGCCGATACTTCCACTCGACAAAGAATTAAATTAGGGTCTGAAATATCCCATGTTTCTTATATCTTTGATATATCAATGGATTAGAAAATCCATCAGAACACTTGCTGCTATCTGTTCTGCAACCGTACTGTTAACAGCGCCAGGCATATTACCAGCACAACCCTCCCTTTCTGCCCCTGGACAACCGACAATCGAATTTCTTGACGAAATTCCACCACCAGTGGTAGTTACTGACCCAGACAAAGGTTCCGATACCAGTAAAATTCTGGATCCGAGAGAGAGACTATTAGCGAGTCCGGATCGGATTGGCTTCGGTTCCGCAGCAACCGGTGGCACGCACTACGTTTACGTGAAAAACTTCGCTGAGCTTCAATCAGCAATTGAAACTGACGGTAATTATGTAATCCTGGATCCAAGCCTGTCCAATCGGGAATTACCCTTTTCCGACATGATTTTCCCCGGAAACAATATAACGCTCGACGGAAGCCAGGCCCCCGGACTGGTGATGTTTCCGGATTATTCATCTGGCTTTCCACGCAACAAACCAATGATTAACAATATTGGCGTGGGTGGAGTTGGAAATAAAATTTTTCACAGCTTTAAACTTGAAGGCAGACGGCAATTTCCCTATGACCCCAACAGTCGTTCCGGGAATGTCGGTGGCCTCTTCATTCGCGAAGGCACCAATTACTGGGTTGATCACGTCGAAGTCACCGATTTCTGGGACGACGCTTTCATAAGCGGAATCGGCAATAGCAATAGTGGCGATTACATAACGCTTTCTAATATAAAAGTACATAATACTGACAAGGGATATCAAGCTTTCAATATGGAATCTCCGCAGGAAGGGCGAGGTCATATTACAATCTTTAACAGCGAATGGGCCGCCAAAGGTAGAAACCCCGAAAATAGAGGCGCAGAGAATTTCCACTTTTTCAACAACTGGGTCCACAGCTGGCGATGGGGCGCGACAAGCTCAGGCGGCCGCGGCCAGGTTTCAGCCGGGCACTCATCAGGCTCACGAAGTACGGATGCAAATATGTTGTCAGAAAACAATGTATACAGCTCACCCTCCGCAACTAATAATTGCGCAGAGGTAGCAGACCCTACAGTCAATTATGGAGGCTGGCTTTATACAAACGGAAACTCCATATACAACAATCACGATCAATGCGGCAGCCCGAATCATGTTGGGCCAAATGAAAATCGAGGCCCGGGAAAACCCAACATACCTTATTCTTACACTCTCAAGCCAACCGACGAAGTTGTGTCGTACGTACAAAGTAACGCTGGAGCCCTCAAATAACCGTCAACCGCAAGCTTGCAAAATTAAATGTTAACTGCCGAAGATCCCCCTGCCAAACGAATCATTTTTTTTATTTACTCAATGAGCGGTGGGGGAGCCGAGCGTGTCACCTCTCATATGGCCAGCTACTGGGCCAGTAAGGGCCATTCGATCACATTAATTACTTATACCTCTGCAGATAACAACCGCTACGAACTCCCGGATAATGTGCGCACTTGCTCCCTCGATATTGACTATCCTAGCTCCGGGGTTTTAAGCGCCATTGCAAATAATTTCAAGCGAATCACCACAGTTCGCTCAAAGCTAAAGGAACTACAGCCACACGTAGTTATCTCTATGATGGCCACAGCTAATATCCTTACAGCTTTAGCTTGCATAGGTCTTGGCATAAAAACAATTGGGTGTGAGCGAAACTACCCCGGCGATGATGACACACCATCTGGCTGGAAGTTATTGCGCAAGCGAGCCTACAGACTACTCAATCATGTAGTAGCTCAAACCGACCAGGGAAAGTCATGGCTTGAGGAAAATACCAATGCGCAGCACTGTGTATCGATCCCTAATCCGATAATTCTACCACTCCCGTCATTTCAGCCTCACCTGTCACCTAGCCACTACGCTGGTCAAAATATCGTACTGGGCGTCGGGAGACTTACGGATCAAAAACAATTCAGCCACCTCATTCATGCTTTCTCAAAGATAGCAATCGATCATCCGCAATGGAAACTGATAATTCTGGGCGATGGTGAACAACGCCAACAACTACAAGCGCTTGTTGAGTCCTTGTCGTGTAGTGAGCAGATAGAACTACCCGGTCGAGCAGGAAATATAGCTGACTGGCTTAAAATAGCCGAAATATTCGTTTTAAGCTCCCGAACGGAAGGATTTCCAAACGCCTTGATCGAAGCTATGGCGCACAACACCGCCGTTATTAGCTACGACTGCAAAACCGGCCCGAACGAAATTATCGAACATGGGGTAAATGGTTTACTGGTATCTCCCAACGATGAGGCTAAACTGACTAGCGACTTAAATACTCTGATCAAAAACGAACCCCAGCGAGTTGCTTTTTCCCGGGAAGCCGAAAAAATCAAAAACAAACTGGATATAAATACAATTATGAAGTCCTGGGATGCACTAGTGAGCAGGTAGGTTGAAATATAACACTCACCTCACTTGACCCCCTTATAACCAGCAATCAGATCATGATCCGACAACACTTGATCGGACTTTCTCCCCCAGAAATAAAACGCGGAAGCAGCATCGTAAGAGCCCGGTTTATTTATCAACCAGTAGTCAAAATACTTCAGAAAGAAGCCCGTGCAGTGTGCAAATACTGTTAGCATTCTATTTAGCCATCGAGTAGACGACATACTTCGTAGAAAGTAGGAATACGACCAGGCCAATGCCATACCGGGACCACACACTGGCCCACTTTCCACTTCTGAAAAATGACGAAACAGCCTTCTATGACCTAAATGGGTAAATCTCGTAAAATCATACTGTTTAGCATGCACTTGCTGCATAAATGGGGTTTCTGCGTATACGACACCATTATCAGCCAACACACGATGTATTTCAGCTACACACCTTACTGGATCAAGCACGTGCTCCAGAACTGCCTGAATAATCACACAATCAAATACCTTATCTTCAAACGGAATATCATGCGCATCACAAATCAATGTGGTTTTTGGACCAAATGATACATCTGAACTTACTACATCATAAGAGTTAGACTCATACAATTTCTCTGCCCCTTGCCCTTCTATGCTTCCACCGACAACCAGAATGGACGCACCAGCGGGCAAACTATCAATTAAGCGATTGTAGTTTTTCTCCGATTTAATATTCACGCCCAACTTAGGGAAAAATCGAATGAATATTCTCTTTAAAATACCCGGAGTCAAATCAAAAGTCGTATCCACATTATTTTTAAAATCATCGATCTTGAACAGACTGTTCGGTTCATTAATCAGGACTGGGCAACCCCGCACAACAGGATAACTTTGGCCGGACTCAGTCACCAGCACTCCTGCATCTGATAATGCAAGTGAGTCGAGAGCAGACGGGCAGCGTAGCTTGCCCATCATTGAACTGGACAATTTCATAGGAATCTATCTACCAATACGGCGTTCTCGATTTTGCATTTTTTATAGAGCATTGAACTTACCCGAATCCAGCATCGACTCTAATTTAGTTATTCTTTTTTTAATCGAAACCAATTCGTCTTCAACTTTCACACCCAGTCTCTGGCCCACAATAGGAGCCCAGCCTTCAACAGAATGGTATTCAATCACCCTCAACACACCATCACCACACTGAACAGAAAAACCTTTCTCACATATATCGAGTATCCGCCCTACCACACCTTTTGTACTGCTTGTCGTAGCTTCCGATTTGTTTATAATTATTTTAACGTCGGATCCATAGGTATAAGCACCGGGATACGGCGCAGAGGTAGCGCGAACCAGGCGATCGATGCTACTTGCCGATACAGCCCAATCGATACAACCGTCTTCCGGCGCACGCTTGCCATAGTAAGTTGCTTTGCTATTATCCTGCACAGTATAAGAAACACTGTTACTTTTAATTTCAGGTAACAATTTATCCAAAGCTTGTGACATTGCCAACAGTACTTTATCAGTCAAGCTTGATACATTATCACTTCCGGATATGGTGTAACATGACTGTGCTAGAATTTCTCCCTCATCCGCACCTTCAGTCATCCTAAAAAAAGTTGCTGCTCCTTCCGAAGCCGATTCCAGCAACATCCACGCAAGTGGCGCTCGCCCCCTCCCCTGCGGAAGTTTTGTCGGATGGAACCCAATACTACATTGCGTAGGAATGAAGAGGAGATCTCGTTTCAGTAGTTGGGATAAACCAACAACGAACAGGTAATCAGGTTTCAAACCGGCTAGTTGATCAGCATGTTGATTAATCGATGCAAAAGGGAAAAAAGGGATTCCCGCTTCAGCCGACAACACCTCAAGGTCTACATAACCGCTAACATGAGCAGTACTTGCCGCCTGAAACCCGAAAACGCCTACGACGTTCATTTTATGCTCTATCAGCTTACATAAGGCCTTTTCTGCACTTTGAACAGCACCGACAATTACAATTCTCACTTCTCAATGCCTCGATCTACAAACCTATGCTCACCAAAACACACTATCAGGATTGTCTTCAGCAATATGGACATATCCAACAAAAAACTGCATCTATCTACATATTGGAGATCGTATTTAAACCTCTGTGTCCAACTCAAATGAATATTGCCATTCACTTGAGCCAGTCCAGTCAAACCGGGCAAAACATCAAATCGTTTCAGTTCGTGACCATTCATCTCGCTAAGCAACAGGGGTAATGGAGGCCTCGGGCCTACCAGACTCATTTGTCCCCGAAGTACATTCAGCAATTGAGGCAATTCATCAATTTTAAAACGTCTCAAAAATCGACCGATGAAAGTTATTTCCGGGTCCGCAGGATCGAGCTCTTTGCCGTGGTCTCGAACTGGATTAACCTTCATAGTCCGAAACTTCAACAACTCAAATGTATTACGTTGATACCCAACCCTGACCTGCCGGTAAAACACCGGACTACCAGACTCTCCCCTGATCAGACCGGCAACTATCAGTATAATAGGAGAGAGAACCGCCAGAATAATGAGCGCGGCAATAATATCAACAACTCTTTTTATTGATTGGTACGAGATCACACAAACACCATCAGAAAATTTCACGCGCTATGACAAACGACTCAGCCGCCGCAACGCCAATATGCATTCCCCGATACTGCGCCAGTATTTTCACACCGCGTGCGGATCTTGGCAGCATGCCAGTCTGCAATTGAGATTTATAACACTCCAACGCTTCAATTTTATTTTCGATCCAATCAGAAATATCCACAAAATAATTCGGTTGAAACGCCGGATCGAGATAAGGTGGCGTCAAGTGCGTCTCTGTAAGTGTCTCGTAAAAGCACACGCGAGCGATGCTCTTGCCGAGACTTAAATACGGCCGAGCAGCAACAGATGCACTATATGCTACAGTTGTATGATCCCGGTGCAAATCAAAAGGAAAAGGCAAAAAAAGCTGATCTGCCCCGGATTCCTCAATAATTTCATGAACTTTCCGGTTAGATTTCCATACCGGTTCGTGGTCAAGACAAACAGTAGGTAAATTACCGAAGAAAATTCTGGAAACACCCAGAACTTTACATGAACGTTCACACTCCGCTCGCACGGTTTCCCATGCTTCCTCAGTGACAAATGGATGAGTTTTATCACCCAGCCCTGTGACTATTGCCACATGTACACTTTCACCCGACGATACAAGCTTACTTATTGTTCCACCCACTCCCAGCACTTCATCATCAGCATGGGGAGCTAAAACCAGTACGGTCATTTAAATTTCCAGACTCAATTGCATATTTTCTATTAATCGTCCGATCCTAACACAGCAGTTAAATCGGCGAATTAACAATAAATCTAATATTAATAACAGCCGAAGGTAATAGTACCCTCCCGATTTTCTCATTCTTCAACCAATCCGATAGAATTGAATTTTCGATAAAATCAAGAACTTGAATAAAGAAATTTTCGGGTACATCCATTAAAAATTATGAAAAAGCTAACAACAATTACGGAGAACTCCGGTGTCACACTGCTTTCAATAGCTTTAGTTGTATCAATCTTACTAATCGTTCATTCTGCAAGTGGCGTCAGAGGCACTGATCAATATTGGTACCTTGCTGATGTAGAACAACTAGCCAGCAACCAGCCGCCCATTACCAACCTGGTTTATCCGGGAAAAATACTTCGTGACAATGATGGGGTATCTCCGAACTACTTTATGCACAACGGCCCGATGTTGCACTTTGCGGCCTTGCTGTCACGAGTAACATCTCCGTATGCGGCATGGATAAGCATTAATCTGGCGTGCCATCTACTCGTAGCACTGTGCATTTTCGCAGTCACCAACGTTTACACCAGCAAGGAGTTTCCTTACCTCCTCACTTCATTGTACTTATTATCTCCAATTGCTATCTGGCAAACATTGAATCTTCTGCAAGAGCAATTCTATGCTGGAATTCTTGCCTTGTGTTTTATGGGCTACACCTATCGAAAGTACACGACCGCGCATTGCACGCTGGTAGCCGCTCTGACCATCGGCATTGCTTCCCACCCGCTTTTTGGTGTTTTGGCTTTCTGTTACCTAATTTATTTCTTCATCACATCTTTCATCAGCAAGAAACCAAATAAATTTCTGGCTTCTATATTACTTACCGCGCTGTTTACATCCGCATCTCTGATAACGCCCGTTCTTTTCCCAAGCTCTTTTCAATCTGATCTAAGCGCAATCATAACGAGCTCCATTCCCGGTAAAACAAATATGATGTGGCATTATTCAAATGCGAATATACCGGTCTCAGCTGACCTGCTACTTGATAAACTACTTTATGTATTAAAAAACCAGCTGTTTTCCCTACGGAATAGCCCACTATATCTGTATACAAATATCGCATCTCTCGCTTGCTTATATCTGGTAATTTATCGACGCAGGAACTATTCAACTATCTTAATTCCTTGTTGCCTGGCACTAGCTGCGTACGCCGCAATAGTGGTTCTCATGCAATTACAGCCGCGCTACCAGCAGATCGTAGCCCCGGCAAGTTTTATTACTATCGGATTATTGGCGCACAGTTTAGGCCACCGGGTACCGCGCCATTTTTATCGGCTCGGCACAGTAGCTCTGCTGATTGCAACCACCGCTGTCAGTGTAATTCTCGCCCGGGAAGCGCGCCAACAAGGCGTTTCAGAAAAAATAGCCTTAGATACTCTTAGGAATAAATTGTCATCAATACCTGACGACGCGAATGTCGTAATCGTGGACACCAAACACGAGCTCAAGCTCAGCTACGCACTACGGCCAAGAAAAGTAATGGCTGTACGTACAGAGTTTCTGAACGCAGAATCCACCGAATTCGCATTATCAGTGTTCGAGCCAGAATTTTTGATTTCAAGCAAAGAAGTAGGCCAGTTTTTGCCCACAATCAGTAAAAAGCAATTAAAAGTAGCCGGGCTGGGCGTTTTTCATCAATATAAATTAATAAAAAAATAATTCAATCGAGCCGACCCGTTTACTATTTGCGAGTGTGTTTCTCAAGTCTCTTGACAGGATTTCCGACATATACTCCTGATACATCTATATCCTTTACAACAACACCCCCCATACCAATTGTCACGTTGTCGCAAATTTTAATGCCTTGCCGAACTATAGCACTGGTACCGAAATACACACATTCACCAAACTCGCAAATACCACTGATTTTCGCGCCAGGTGCGGTTGTGAAGTAGTTACCAATAGTACAATCGTGTCCGATAGTTGTGTGCAAATTTAGCTGCGTGTGTTTTCCCAGTTTTATATTGCAAGTCACAATAGTGCCAGCCGTAACAACACTGCCGGCACCAATACTAACCCAATCTGATATTACAGCCGTTGGGTGAATTAAAGACGTAAACTCGGTTTCTCCGGGTAGTTGTGCCACCACTTTTTTTCGGGTGGCAGGGTCTCCTATACCAACTACCACTCTGTACTGATTTGGATCAAATTCGGATTGACGTATCACAGGTATTCCCATGACTTCGGTACCATTAAAGCTCTGGTCTGACTCCATAAAAACTACACTACCTCGATATTCCGACGTGCCTTTAGCATTGAGCGTATCAATGTAAACCAGCAATGTCTCCCGACCGAACCCACCAGTGCCGACAATACAGAGTTTTTTTTCGTTCGATTCCATTGAACTTTCCGAACCTTTGCCGGTACACAATCAATTCGTAGTGCTGTCCAGAATACCGCGAATAGCATGTAACTTAGAAGATCGGGATTGCAGAAAGATCTTTTCGCGGGCTTGGGTCAGAAAACTTCCCTCCCATCCCTGCCCCCCACTGACGACTTCTGCAGTGCTGGGATCAGTTGATGGCTGATAGATAAAGTCCGTCATGACTCGTTCATCGCCACTATGGAAAGGCCCGGAACCGTGCCATGTCAGTGAGTTCATCAGCATGAAATCGCCAGGCTCAAGAGATGGTGTGATCACTGGCCAATCCGCTGGTAACACCCTCGCATTTATTGCTCCGGCATCACCCAGGTATCCAAAACGATGTGTGCCGGGATACAGATACATTCCACCATTTGCCTCGCTGACGGGTTTAAGAGCAAGGAAAAGCGATGCTTTTTCCAGCAAACCTACATGGTACCCGCTGTCTTGGTGCAATATTACAGCGCCTTTGGCGTTAGCATCTTTCACTACAAAACGTTTGTGAAAAAGCCCGATATTTTCACCAAACACCGGTTTGATATGATTAATTAGATACGGACTATGAGAGATGTTTAAAAGCTCCGGCGGCAGATGTCTTACTTCGACCGGATTTGACGCATTCTCCAGCTTTCTTTCTGAACCGATTGAATTTTCACGATACCTATCCCATAAATTTGTCCAATACTCCATCTGATCTTTCGGCACCCCGCCACGAACAATTGCAATTCCGGTGGTCTGGAATAAAGCAGGGTCAATTCGATCAGAATCGATCGCCGGCAATGTAGCAACAATTTCGTTCCGGAGCTTTTCCATGCTCATTACTCCACCATTCAGAGCAGCACCAATGTTTTTAGCTAAGCTGACCATTCCCACCCCTTAACAGTATTTGAGTTCGTTTGCTTATAACTCGTGCAAACAACTATATTCCAACAATTATACATCCAAACATTTGTCAGTTGACGTGAACCGGCCGAAGAAATAGAGACCGAGATCGATTCTCAATTAAATTATTACAAGCAAGTCTGAAAATCCAAGACTTTTCATAATAGTCAGTCCATTAGGGTACGATTGTTGCCACTGAACACTGGCTATAAATTGAGAACATGACATGCACGAATCTGTGGGCACCAATTTTCCTGTAATTTTGGCTGGCGGTTCTGGTACTCGCCTGTGGCCTCTGTCCAGATCATTATATCCTAAGCAATTTCTCAGGCTGGGAAGCAGCCTGTCGCTACTTCAAAATACTGTTAGCCGAGCTGAGTCCGCTTGCGACGGCAAGCTGTTAATTGTCTGCAATGAAGAACACCGCTTCCTCACTGCAGAACAATTGAGGGAAATGGATTCGAAAGGCACAATCATTCTCGAACCAGTCGCCCGTAACACCGCACCGGCAATTGCCCTGGCTGCGCTGCACGCGCTAACAATAAACCCTGAAGCAATGCTTACTGTTCTCGCAGCGGATCACCTTATAGAGGATACAAACAAATTTAACGATCATGTTACGCAAGCCACTGAGGCGGCGCGGGATGGCGCTCTGGTGACATTTGGAGTAATTGCGGATCGGCCGGAAACCGGCTACGGGTACATAAAAGCTGAATCATCCGGGATCAGTAAAATCGCAACCTTCGAAGAAAAGCCAAACATCGAAAATGCGAAAAAGTTTATTGAATCAGGAGACTACTATTGGAACAGCGGGATGTTTGTGTTTCGAGCGCAGTCTTATCTCGACGCGTTGCAAACCTACGCCCCAGCTGTGCTCAAAGCCTGTACAGCAGCTCACGCACAACGTGAATCTGACCTTGATTTTATTCGAATCGACGAAGCAGCGTTTGCTGAAAGTGACAGCATCTCAGTCGATTATGCGGTAATGGAAAAGACCAATAGTGCCATGGTCGTGCCTTTTCAGGCTGGCTGGTCCGACATCGGTTCCTGGGACGCTGTACACGCAATCAGCAAGAAAGATGAGAATGGAAATGCCACGACTGGCGACGCAATGGTGGTAGATAGTGAAAATTGCTATATCAACGCTGGATCGCGTTTAGTTGCAGCCCTAGGCCTGCAAAATATATCAATTATTGAAACCCAGGACAGCATACTTGTCACTAACAATGAAAATGCGCAAAACGCAAAGCTCTTTGCACAAAAACTGAAAGACGCGGGCCGCAACGAAGCAGACACACATACTCAGGTTTTTCGTCCCTGGGGTTCGTACCAGACTATAAATCTTGGCAATCGGTTTCAGGTAAAGCGAATCACGGTAAAGCCCGGAGCAAAACTATCCCTGCAAAAACACCATCATCGTGCGGAACACTGGGTGGTCGTTGAAGGTACTGCAATTGTGACATGCGATGATAATGAAATTATGCTGACAGAAAATCAATCGACCTATTTACCGTTGGGAGCTATCCATAGATTAGAGAATCCGGGGAAAATTCCATTGGAACTGATCGAGGTGCAATCAGGAAGCTACCTGGGCGAAGATGACATCGTGCGATTTGATGATGTTTATGGCAGAGCGCCGGAGTAATATTAAGAAGCCAGTAAAAAGCCGCCTAGTGAACGGCTTTTTCGATACTCATTTTATATTTACCAATTGTAATCTACGCTACTGTATCACCGCCGATAGACGGATCTCGACGTTCACGACGATCCCTTAAGTCCGAGATTTTTTTCGCATCCCGTTTCTCTTCGCGTCGTCTGGATTGTGCTGCAAAAGTACTATCATCTCGAACCAATGGCTTTTTTTGACGCTTGCGGGATTTACTGGCCGAGTCACCATAACCATAGTAATCGTAATAGCCCTGATAGTAATAGTCGCCACCGTAAGATGAAATTTTAGATAAATCAACTTGCGAAATTACCGCACCCGCAACATTGATCCCAACCTCCCGCAACCTGTCAACGCCACGGCGAACCACCGGCATCGCCGTGCTATCAGCCTTAATTACAAAGATGGCAGAGTCAGCATACTTGCCTACAACAATAGCGTCACTAACTGCTTGAACCGGTGCTAAATCAATAACAACCCGATCATACCTGGACTTCAACAGATCTATTAACTCTGCAAATTCAGGAGAAGCAAGAAGCTCAAGATGGCTTTCAGGGATTCGGCCCGCTGGAATGATATCAAGCTTTCCGATTGCATCGAATCTCATGCAGTCTTCTAGATATGACTCTCCCTCCAGTAAATCCGACAGACCATGGGTTTTAATACCCAGCGCTTTCCCCAACCCCGGGCGACGCATGTCCGCTTCAATTAAAACAACGTTTTCAAGCTTGGACATCGAGTAAGCAAGATTACTTGCTACCGTAGATTTACCTTCACCCGGGACAGATGAAGTAACCATAATAACTTGCTGATGTTGCTCTAGATCAGTCACAGTAGCGCTGGTGCGAATGGTGCGAATAGCTTCTTCAAACGCACCTCTCTTATCATCAAATTCGCCCGGAATCAATGGAACCGTCTTTCGGCCAAACAAGCTGGACTTGATAACCGGCACAATTCCAAACACTGGTATACCCAATTTCTTTTCAACATCATTAATGCCCTGGACTGTCTCTTTCATACTCTCGTATGCAAACAATAAGGACGAGATCCCGAATAAACTAAGTAAGAACCCCAACATAACCATGAGTGTCTTCTTGGGACGCACTGGCGTTTCCGGGATGGCAGCCATATCAGAGATCGCCATCGGTACACTCTGCAGATCCTTTTCCTGATAGTCACGCAATTCAGACAACGCTTCTTCGTAGTAACGCTTGGTTGAATCCCGAGTCAGCTCCACTTCCTTAATGGCAACACGTCCCTCACTCATACTATATTGCTTTTGCTCTTCCCTCCGAATATCTGCTTCAATTGAACGAACCTGTCGTTGTGCTGCGAGGAATTCTTTCTCCGTTGAAGAAATTACGTTGGCAATCTGACGATCAAGATTTCCGGTTGCGGTTTCAAGGTTTGACAAAGCATCTACTACTCTGGGGTGTTTACGCCCATATCGATTTCTCAATTCGTCAAGCTGTCTGCGACTTTCCTGTACTAGTTGCTTGTTACGCTGAACCAGCGGGTTCGAATCAACGACAGGAAGTACTTCGGCTGCTGTACCAACATATTGGTAGCCAGATAACACCTCTGCGCTACCACCAACCTCAGCGAGGGTAACCTGGCCATTTGTACTGGCAGGCAGAGCTTGCACAGTTCTGACTTCATTCCACTGAATACGTGCTACTTCAAGGTTGGTTTTCGCATCGACAAGCCGATTATTGAATAGTGCAATTGTCTGGTTAAGATAATCACCGCCATCACCACTAATTCCTACAAGACGCCTTTCTGCAAGCAGAGATTGCTCAGCTTCTTCAAGCTTTACTTTCAGCTCATCCACTTTCGACTGGAGAAAGGCTTTTGCTTCAGAGTTCCTACCATCTGACTTTTCCAGCTGATAGCTGACGTATGCATCGCCAATGCCGTTTGCAATTCTGGTGGCCAGAATGCGATCAACCCCATCCACACTCACCTTCACAAGGTTAGTCTGTTTCAGTGGAAACACGCTGGTTCTATCCATCAACTTGCGGACCATTTGGTCCTGCAGATACTGCTCATCCGCGGCCAAAATTTCAGAGGCTGGATCACTACCTGCAGGCAAAAGAGATTTCACCTGCTTGCGTAATTTCGAAAGTGGTCCAACGTCCTGATACTGATCTGGAACCGGTAAGAGCCTGTTATATTCCCAATGACTTTTCAGGTCTAGCTCAACCACAACTCTCTCAGCTAAGGTTCGAGATTTTAATACCTCAACCTGAGTCTGGATGTCTTGTTTGGATTGGCCAAATTCAACAAAAGGGTTTTCAAAACCCGTTTTCGTTTTCCCGTCTTCAAACAGCAAGGTTGCTGTAGACCGATATTCTGGCGTAATACTCGACACAACCAGCGCGGTTATGGCTGTCGCCAGGGCCGTTGTTAGAATGATCGGCCACTTGTATTTTCGCAGCGTAATTATGATACCGCGTAAATCGACCGCATCTTCCCCGCGGCTCGAAGTGTCGTCCCGGAATCGTTCAGCCTGGCGTATGTCGCTGGGTGAGGTGTCACTCATCTAATTACTACCTTCATTTGGTAAGTTCACTGTACGTAACGATGGGATACCAAATCCCGGCGTTATCCTAATAGAATTCACAGCGAGATTTGCTCTGCGTTGCACCCGGACAAGTTACCCTCGTAAGATCAAATTTACAGTGAATTATGTTCAGGTTCCTGAACAATTTGTAAAATATAATCGTGTTTTGAGCGACAGAGAAATCACCAATGTGCATCCGTGCAACTAAACACTACTTAATAATAGCCGCTCATTTACTCAGGCCCGGAATCATTCAGGGATCACAAAGAGCAGTCCTCTAATGTTACTTGCCATGGCAAGTCTCGTCAAAGACCGCGGTACTTTTACCAACTCACTCCAGGGTGTTCAGCGATTTCTCAACCCTAAAGTTGAGAAAACCCGGATCCTCGATCAATGTATCCACAAACAATATTCAATTTTTCAGTACACTAAGCGTCACTTTTTCAAAACTCTCACTCAACTTGACCAGATTTATTTTCCTATTCATTCTTTTTGGCGTCGGTTATCTACTGTATCACCTGTACGGTAAAAAGCTGCTCAGTCAGGGGCCAAAGAGCTTAATCAAGCCTGCTTTGTACCTGTTTCTGGGAATTGTATTAGTGGCGGTATTAACCGGTCGAGCGAACGCACTTTTTGCCTTGTTTGGCGGCTTAATAGCAGCAGCGTGGAGACTTGCCCCGGTTCTAATGCGTTTTTACCCTCAGATTCGTCAAATCACTCAGCGTTTCGGTTTGGACCCTGGCCGACTTTCACGAGTTACTACTGCTACTCTTGCGGCGACCTTCGACCAAAATTCCGGCCGGATCGACGGCAAAATAACCAGCGGGCAGTTTAGCGGCCGCCCTCTCTCTTCGTTGAGTCTCTCGGAGCTCCAGTTGTATTACAAATTCTGTCTGAGTCAAGACACAGAGGCAGCACAGATCGTAAGTGCTTACGTTCAAAGAGAGCACCCTGAATCCACGCATTCCTGGAATCAGCAAAGTGCCGCTGGCAGAAGTAATTCTGATATCACGCTGGATGACGCCTGGAACATTCT
This sequence comes from Chromatiales bacterium (ex Bugula neritina AB1), assembly GCA_001730015.1. Lineage (GTDB taxonomy): Bacteria > Pseudomonadota > Gammaproteobacteria > Granulosicoccales > Granulosicoccaceae. The sequence goes on from MDLA01000168.1 coordinate 142,294, forward strand.
CGGCCTTGCCCCGAATTCTTCCAAAGAGGAAATAACCCGCGCTCACAAAAGGCTTATGACCAGATTGCACCCTGATAAAGGTGGAAATGACTATCTCGCCACCCGGGTCAATCAAGCAAAAGAACGTTTACTCGCTGAAATCGACAATATCGGCTGACGCACGATGAGAACCCTGCTATCGATACCGCTCAATATGCTGTTGCTGTTTTTCTATAACCTGATTATTTTCCTCAGCAGCCCCGAAAACTATATCCCCGATTCAGTCGTCGCTTCCTTTTCGATACCGTCTTCGGGAGCTACTCTAACCATCACCTGGAATATCCTCTTTGTTCTGATTGGCATTGCAATACTCTACATTGAAATTTTGAAATCCACTCGAGCTACCTTCCAGGCTCTACTTGACCATGTCCTGTCACTGTGTGTTTTCGTTGTGTTTCTTGTAGAGTTGCTCATTGTCCGTGAAATGGGATCCGCGACCTTTCTGATCCTGACGCTACTATCACTGGTAGATGTAATAGCGGGTTTTACGGTATCTCTGTCGACAGCAAGACGCGACATCACTATTGAAGGGTGATCGCAGGAAGTTTTTCTCTAAGTCAAAACTTCAGCCCATAGATCGTAGTCACCCGAATCAGTGATTTTCACCTTGCAAAATTCCCCTGCAGTTAGCCTTTCGGCCGGATTTTCGATGATCACATTACCATCAATTTCCGGGGCGTCAGCACTGCTGCGTGCAACTACGGCGCCGCTATCGTCATAGCCATCAACCAAAACCTGTATTGTACGACCCACTTTTTCTGCCAGCCGACTCGAACTGATTTCGGCCTGAACAGACATAAACCGATGCCACCGCTCCTCTGCGAGTTCTGCGGGCACTGGATTAGCCAGATCATTGGCAGTAGCACCATCAACTGGCGAGTATTGAAAGCAGCCAACGCGATCTAATCGAGCCTCACGCAGAAACTCAAGCAGCTCTTCAAAATCTTCGTCAGTTTCTCCTGGAAATCCAACGATAAATGTGCTCCTTAAGGTTATATCCGGACAGATACTCCGCCACGCTTCAATACGATCCAGGTTGCGTTCCGTGGCTGCTGGACGCTTCATGGACTTTAAAATTCGGGGGCTTGCATGTTGAAAAGGAATATCCAGATAGGGGAGCAGCTTTCCATCGGCCATCAGCGGTATTATGTCGTCTACATGCGGATATGGGTAAACGTAATGAAGCCTGACCCAGATTCCAAAACCTGCCAGCACCTCACAAAGTTCTTTAAGCCGGGCTTTAACCGGCCTGCCATTCCAGAACGACGTGGCATACCGTGTATCGAGCCCATAAGCACTGGTATCTTGCGAAATAACCAGCAATTCCTTAACTCCAGAGGCTACAAGACGCTCAGCCTCCGCAATTACGTCTCCAGCCGGCCTGCTAACCAATTTGCCTCGCATTGAAGGAATTATGCAAAAACTACATTTGTGGTTACACCCCTCCGAGATCTTTAAATACGCATAATGTCTGGGAGTTAATTTCACACCCTGGGGTGGCACGAGATCGATCCGCGAGTCATGAGTCTGCCGTGGTGGTAAATGTTGATGAACCGCTGTCATAACTTCCTCGTAGGCCTGAGGCCCGGTGACAGCCAGAACTTTAGGAAACCGGGCTTCAATTTCGCCGGGTTTGGCCCCCATACAGCCAGTTACAATGACACGACCATTCTCATCGAGAGCTTCACCAATAGCATCAAACGACTCCTCAATAGCACTATCAATAAATCCGCAGGTATTGACGATAACCAGATCAGCACCTTCATACTTTGGTTCAATGTCGTAACCTTCGATTCGCAGCTGTGTAAGTATTCTTTCAGAGTCCACCAGCGCCTTTGGGCACCCCAAGCTGACAAATCCAATTTTTTGCGATTCATTCATGCGGGAGCATCAGAGAACAGTAAATACTGCAACTGCACTTGAGCTGCCCCTAGAAACTTGCTCATTAAATTTATAATCCACAATTACGATTTGCGTTGTCCAGATCCGGTAAGTGCCAATATTCCAGTTCACTTACCCACTGGAAAACTACGATTCTTCACTTTCTAAACGTTCCAGAAACTTCTTTAGCCGAGTGATGTGCGCTTTCTCACTTTTTGCCAGTGTCGCAAACCAGTCAGCAATGTCGTCCAGACCTTCGTCCCTGGCTTGTTGCTCCATCTCAGGGTAGAACGTTTCAAATTCAAAGATCTCACCAGCGATAGCGCTTCTCAAATTAGCGAGCGTACTGCTGAAAGGCAGACCAGTAATCGGATCACCGCATTCCTCAAGATACTCCAGATGCCCGGATGAATGACCGGTTTCATCCTCAGCCGTAGATCGAAATGCTGCTGCAACATCACTATAGCCCTCTATTTCCGCTTTTGAAGCAAAGTAGACATAGCGCCTGTTTGCCTGCGCTTCCCGGGCAAACGCAGCTTTCAGGTTTTTTTCTGTTTTACTGCCTTTCAGGGACATCTTAGGTCTCGGGTGCAGGAAAAAATTTAAGGATGAGATCTACGCTCTTGGAATTGTTCATAACCTGGCAATTAGACAGATTCTAACGACTACAAGAACCCCCGATTGTACACTGCACAGTTGCTACTGTGACAATCGAAACAGAAAAGTTCTAAAGAAAGCATCGGAACCGCCGTAACAGTGCCCGAACAAGCTTGTCCGCAGACAGTTTGCTCATAAAAAATAAAAATTACGCGGCTATTCACAAGCCAGTTTCAGCCGCGATGCTTACACAAATTGGGGATAGAAATGACAATCACTACCGAAGCCGAGTTCCATGCAGCTCAGGAAATATTTCGAAAATACCGATTCAAACCCGGCCGATCCAAAAATCACCCGCTTCAGGCAAGTCTCGATATTCTTGCAGACGCGGTGAGTAGCTATCAGTTCCTGAACCGCGACTTATCTAAAGCCGCTTAGAATCATTTGCGGAAATAATCAACCCGGCAAACTATGTTGGCCGTCAGGCCAACATAGCCTTTTTCGGCAGCCTCCCATAGGCGAGCTCCGGCAGATCTCCGTCAAGTCCCATGGCACTCTTCATGCAAAACCTGTTAATCACATCTACTTTGCCAGCAGCTGTCAATGCAGCACCTCGAGCGGTTTTCAGCAATACCCTCGAAAAGAACGAAGACTCTGTCGCTTCCGGCGTAAAAGCGTGGTGAATACCATCAAGTATTCTGATCATTAGCTGGTTTTGTCCCCGCCTCCAACGTTCATACCGTCGAAGCGTGCGGAGGTCACCGAAATCCCCGCCCAACGCATGACGCTCGACCACACATTCCACCAGCGCAGCAGCATCCAGCATACCCATATTAACCCCTTGTCCCGCCAGCGGGTGAACAGAATGGGCAGCATCCCCAACCAAAGCGATACGCGGCAACACATAATTTCTGGCGTGCTGCCACTGGAGCGGAAAGCTGCCGATCTGCTCGAGTGTCCGCAATTCAGCTAGTCGATCAGGAAATTCCGATTGCATACACTGCAGAAACTTCTCTTCAGGCAATTGCTTCAAACCGGCGATATAGTCAGCACTCTGGTACCAGACCATGGAAGCGCGATTTCCCGTTAAGGGTAAAAAAGCCTGCGGACCGTGAGGAGTAAATCGCTGCCAGGTTATATCCTGTTGAGGCGAAGATGTCGTTACAGTCGCTACCAAAGCATGCTGATCATAGCACTCGCCATCCACCTTGATTCCGGCAAGTTCCCGTACCTGAGAATTGGCACCATCAGCCGCAACCACCAGCGATGCCCTGATTTGGTTACCACCATTGATCTCAATGCAGGCTGCATTGTTTTTAATCTGCAACGAATCGATTGTCACCGGACATTCGATATGCACGTTGGGAATATCCGCGAGGCCCTGCCACAGTGCACTTTGAATTAACCGGTTCTCAACGATATGACCGAGCCAGTCGTGACTGATCTCTTCACTGTCAAAAAGAGTGCTGGCATTACTATACTGATCCCAAACCAGCATACGCCGGAAAGGGCAGACACGCCTGGTTCGCATATGATCCCAGGCACCCAACGCACGAAACATGCGTTCAGTTGCCAGACTGATCGCGGAAACTCTTATATCGTGCTGCTCAGCGTTAAAAGGAACCGGCGTGCGCTGCTCCAGCAAAATCACATCGAGCCCACACTGAGCAAGCGCCGTTGCCGTAAGCCCGCCGACCATGCCTCCACCGACAACTATTACGTCAGTTGAGTGAGTTGTTGCGCGCTGTTTCATCGAGGAATTTTACGAGCTTATCTGCATCACCACAATGGCCTTGACTGCTCGCTACTCAACAACTGCTATCGCAGCAGGCGGTAAACTTTTGCGCTGCCAGCCCCGGTCTGTCCGACGCAACTCAGTAGTCGGCCAGAAATTGTATTCCGGCTGAACACTCACGACTGATCGGTACCCGTTCATCGCAACAACCGTCAGTCTAACGGGTTCTGTCGGATTTTTGCTCGAGATTTCAGCAATGAATTCATCAATGGTACTTGTGGGCACCCCTTCTACCGCCACGATGAATCGATTCCGGTACAAGCGATCCTGAATACTGGGAGATCCGGCTTGCGTACCGCTGATAAACAACCCCGCAGTTACATTGCCACGTTGATATGACAGCTCAAAATGCGGCTCCTGAATTATCGATCCAGCCCACAACAACGCTCTGCGAGTACCTTTCTTTTCATGTTTTATCGTGTCAATACCTATAACTATTTCACCACCATCCCGCAGTACACGAACATTCACTTGCTCTAACTGAAATAGCTTTTCAAGCTTTGCGAGTGTAGATGGGAGCTGGCCATTGACATCGAGCAGTATATCTCCGACTTTGAACGCACTATCTCCAACCACCTGGCTTACAGCCAGCACGCGCCGATGCTCAACCCCGGAATCCACAATGCGTGCAATCCACTGGTCTGTCAGGCCTTGCTCGCGAGCCAGAGCCAGCGATTTATATTGAAAAACTGCCGGCGCTGTAAAAAGAGCCTGCTCACTCAGGTATTGATTGACCACTTCTTTCACCATGGCGGCCGGCATTGCCCATTCGGCTTCCTTCACCTCATCACCACTCTGATAAGCAAAGCTTTGCCACAACGCCTGAACAACACCATTTTGATCGACCAGCGGCCCACCGAGCGTTGGACCGGGCAATGCGGCACTGAGTACATCAATCGGCACCTGCTGAAAACGGGATAGTTGCGGAAGATTGAAATACAGTGTGACCTCAGAGGGATTCGGCACGTTTTGTTTACGTATCGTGCCGTCATTACGGTAGCCAATCAGTTCTAGCGGGTTATCCAGCGCTGGGAATGAATCTGCCATTGGCAATGTTTCAATCGTTACGTCACCCAACAGCGCAGGGTCATATTGGAGCACAGCAATATTATGCAAGGGATGTAAAAACGCTACCCTACCCGGAATCTTGTAAGTCGAGAAAAAGGTTAATTCAAGATCACCAAGCTCAATTGGTACTGTATTGCGATCAGTCACAACCAGCCCTCGCTCAGCATCCACAACCAGGCCAACACCACTGAAACTGGTTGCATACACATTATCTATTGCATAGGGAATATCAAACGATAACCGTACAAGTGAAGGGGCAACCTTCTGGATCTGCGCGTCTTTATAGCCTGGTAGAACCACATCAGTAAGGACCTCAGGCGCACTACGGCGACCCGGCAGTTCAACATCTGTGCAGTCCCAGAATCGCGAATCGTTACGCTGATCACATGACTTTGCACCAAACCACCTCGCATTGACTTCCACTCGCGCAACCGCAGATGTAAATTCTCTGCCCGGCTCAACAAAACGCAAACGCCACTCGGTATTTCCAGACGCCTGGTGCATATGATCCAGCAGATCGTTAACCGTGTTGATAGGCCGCCCATTTAGTTCTGTGATTAGTGCATCTCTTGGCACACCGGCGCGAGCGAACTCATAACCGGATTTCGCAACGACAACACCACGCTGAGGAAGGTTCATCCCACGAGCCCTTTGCACCGATACATTGTGAAAAACTGAACCACCCAATTCCACAAGCCGCGTCGGTTGTAACGCCTCCAGATCCTGAACAGTTAACCGCTCCACTACAGTGGCACCCTGTCGGATAAGTTTAAATTCGACTTCAGTTCCTATCGATGAATCAAGAATCTGAGCCAGCCGGATAAATTCAGTCACCGTCTGACCATTAATTCCGACAACGATGTCTCCCTCGAGAAGCACCCCTTCAGCAACTCCTCCGACGAACACCTGCCTGACCAGCAACATACCGTTGCTCAGAGGAAAATCCTGCTGGATACGCTGAGCGATTTCATTGTGAAGACCCAGACGACTCAAAAAACGAAAGGGCCTCTGTTCAAAAACGGTCTGAACTGTACCTCGAGCGACTGGCTCTTTTGCCTGAAGCTTCTCTAGCGCATATTTAATTCGGTCCAGCGGAAGAAAAAAGCTACTCGCGGTACTGCTATTTGCTGCCGCATTGAGTGCAATGACATCACCAAATTGATCCAGCACAGGCGACCCCGAAGAGCCCCCGGATGTTGATGAAGCTGCCTGCAGGTAGAAGGTATTAAAATCATTGTGTCCATAGCGGCCATAATTCGGAGCACGCCGGTCGACCCGCGCTATTGTTCCAGCCAGGATGGAGAGTTGCTCGCCTCCATCGCTGCCAATTACCCTTACATCAGTCCCGACAGTCGCTCCCGCAGGATTCAGTTTCAGGGAGGCAGGGTTATTACGCCTCAGATCCGCCGGATCATAGCGCAGGAAGCCGAAATCATGTACCGGATCGCGGTAGAGCGGGACAACATCTACTCGCTCCAGATTCTGAAACGTCGCGGTGATAGCAACCGGCCCGGCTCCTATAACGTGGCGATTAGTTAGAATAATTCCCTGCTCAGCATCGACCACAAAGCCGGTAGCAGAGCTTACGCCCTGATCTGCTTCGACAAAGTCACGTACATAGGAAATCTGCAATGACACAACAGACTGCACCGCCTTACCAACGACAGCAGACCATTCGGCACTGGAATCCTGCGCCCGAACCTGCCATGAGCCGATTAACAAGCAAATCGATACTAGACTTGAAATTAGAATTCGCAAACGAGTTATCCAAGGTAGGTTGCGCTGGCTGCCGCCGACAACAGATACAGGCAAAGAGAGCTATACCACAAGTATAGTCCCGAAGATCATTTCGCAAGTATCCGTTAACACCGCATTAAGTTGTTAAAAAAATAGCGCTGGCGACGTTCTTGTATGCCGCCTTGTCGTATGATGTCTGTGCACACCCGAAGCAACCAGCCTTCACTCCAGAATAGCGACACCATGGCCAACATGTCAGACCGTCAAGACACCGATTTTCCAATTCATTGGCTTCGCCATACTTCACCTTACATCAACACTCATCGCGACAGTACAATTGTCATCTGGTTCAATGGAGAGCTACTCGACAGCGCCGGATTTGCCAGCTTTGTCCATGATTTAACCCTGCTCAGCCACCTTGGTGTGCGACTGGTTCTGGTACATGGAATGAGACCACAGATTGACGTTGCTCTGGCTATCGAAGGCATTGAAGCGCGGTTTGGCCCTCCCGGCTCCGGGGCCACCAGTCAATCTGGCAATAGAGTGCGGATTACTGATAGTCAGGTACTACCAGCTTTGCACACCGCACTCGGAAAAATCCGCTGCCAGATTGAATCAGCATTTTCTTCCGGCTTGCCGAATACGCCAATGTCCGGTGCTCAAGTCACAGTGGCCGGAGGAAATTTTGTCGTAGCAAAACCCTACGGGATCCGCGATGGAATCGACTACTGCCACACAGGGGAAGTTAGAAAATTTCGCAAGAGCGAAGTTAATCAGCTACTAGACAGTGGCATGGTCGTGCTGCTTTCACCTATCGGCTACTCCCCAACAGGAGAGCTGTTAAATCTTCACGCTGAAGACGTTGCACTACAGGCTGCGATCGATTTAAACGCTGACAAACTGGTTTTTCTCCATAAAAGTGTCAGTCAAACTCCGGACACGGAGGCCGCTATGCTGAGGGAAATCTCGGCCACCGATTCAACCTTTTCGGTTAAATCACTACCTGAATCACTGGCTCCTCTGGAATCAGTTATTGAGCGATCATTACATGCCTGCCAGAACGGGGTTCAGCGATGCCATATTGTCAGCAGCGAACAGGATGGTGCTCTTCTAAAAGAACTCTTTACTCGAGATGGTAGCGGATTATTAATCGACTCCGGTTCCTACGACACCATTCGTGAAGCAAGTAATCGAGACGTTGCCGGCATAATGCAATTGATAAAACCGCTAATAGATGATGGCATTCTCATCTCACGATCAGAACAGGATCTCGAACGACAACTCAGCGAATTCATTGTCGCGGAACGCGACGGCACCGTAATAGCCTGTGCCAGCCTGACAGTATACGAGTATCAGGCCGAACTTGGCTGTCTGGCCGTTCATCCACAATTTCGCCACAGTGGCAAGGCAGCAGAACTACTTCAATATTTGATCAGGGCAGCCCGTAAATCACGCTGCACAGAACTTTTCGCACTGACAACACGCAGTGGCGACTGGTTTCGCGAGCAAGGGTTTATTCCGGCAGAGTTAAGGCAACTACCGGCAGTTAGAAACAGCCTGCGCGATCAAACACGTAGTGGCTCAAAGTTGTATACACTGGACCTAACATAAGGTTGATTATTATTCTCTTGCCGTCAGCGTAAAGCCTGTCAGCAATTGCGCTACCGCTTTCAACCGATCAACCGCGTCGTCCAGGGAAGCCAGTTCATGCTTCACTTCAGCGGGTAATGGTAGAAGCTCGACAAAGCGGCTACCGAGCCAAAGTGCATCATCGAGCTTCGGCTCATCGTAAACAATTGACGATTCGATCTGTCGAAGAATCTGCTGCATAGAATCTTGTAGATAATTGAGTTCCTCTGGTACTGATGCGGGCTGTTCCCATGGCAGCAGTTCTATCTCACCCGTTAGCAGCTGAGACTCTTCAACGCTCGTGTCCCTGATTCGAAATTTCTGTTCTCCACACACAACAACATTCAAAAGGCCGTCGGCGCTCTGATCCCAATCGACAATTTTTACCAATGTGCCGTACGGATATGGGATCGCGGCGTTACCGACTTCGTTACCCTGTTGCAGCAGACATACGCCGAAACCCGACTGAAGGCGAAAACAATCCCTTACCATATCCAGGTAACGCCGTTCAAATAGTCGCAACGGTAACAGACCTTCCGGCAGAACTATACTGGACAACGGAAACAACGGTATACGCATAATACTAGCGCCAGTAACTTAAGTGCCTCAATGCATAGGATTTAATACAATTTCTACGCGCCGGTTTTGTTCACGCCCTGCCTCTGTCTCGTTATCTGAAACAGGGTTGAATTCTCCGTAGCCAATTGCTGACAAACGATCTGCATCGATACCACCGCGCGAACTCAGATATCGTACGGCAGAGGCTGCTCTGGCAACCGACAGCTCCCAGTTAGACTTATACGACCCCGCGAGTGATGCTCCTATCGGCACATTATCTGTATGACCTTCAACGCGAATATTATAGTCATCGTAGCCTTCTATAGTAGCGCCAACCACCCCGAGAACGTCCTGCCCTTCAGCATCCAGGGTCGTGCTGCCCGTGGAAAACAGGCTGCCACTGGCAACCCTGACTCCAATAGTATTGTCTGCTCTTACTTCAACAATAGCATCGTCAATTCCAGCTTGTATCAGCTGCTCAGCAATAGACTCCCTAACATCCGTAGCTCGAATTAGATTAGCCTGCAGCTTGTCTTCAGCGGACAACTTTACAGCGAGTAACTGATCAATTTCACCTCGTGAAGTCACTAGCTGAGATTCAGCATTGTCTAGCTGGCTACGCAATTCATTAAGTTCGAGCTGAGCAGTATCTCGCGAGTCTGCAAGTGCAGACAATTGTGTATTGAGCATCGCAATACGGCCTTCAAAGTCACCAACCTGAGATTCCAGCAGTTGTGCTTTTCTAGCATTTTCCTCACCAGTAACAAGGGTAGTTTCAAGCTCGCCTTTCAAGGTATTCACCTCACCCTGTAGATCAGAAATGCGTGCACTTTGAGATTCGTTCTCCTGGCTGGTAGCCTTCATTATCTCGCGTTCGTTATCCAGAAGCCCTAACAAATAATCGCGCTCTTTAACTAAACTGGATCCTTTAACAGCCAGTGCTTTGATTTCCGATCGCGCCTGCTCAAGTTCCGCATCAGCAGCCACTCTCGCATCAGATAACCCGGCCAGCTCAGTCTCCAGAACACGTTTTGCATCTTCTAATCCCCGCAGTTCAGAACTGAGTTGTGCGAGTTTTCCCTGGCTGTCTTCATTCGACGCCGCAAGCATTGTGCGTTCCTGACTAAGACTATTACTGGTTGCCGCCAGTTCAGAGATTTCTACCTGCGCCTCTTGCAACTGCGTTTCCAGATTCGCTTTGTTTTCTGTGACGGAAGCCAGTTCTGTCTCCAACTCCATTTTAGAATCAACCAGAGCTCCGAGTTCTTTATTCAACTGTTCGAGTTTCTCAGCACTTTCCTCATTCGTCGTCTCCAGTGCTGCGCGTTGTAACTCAAGGTTGTCGCTTGCAGCCGTGAGATCGGCAATTTCTGCACGGGCGTCTTCCAGCTGAACTTCCAATGCCGCTTTACCCTGCGTTGCCGACGCAAGCTCCACTTCCAGTGCAGATTTTGAATCAGCCAGAACTCCAAGTTCAGTAGATATTTGATCAAGTTTTGCTGCATTTTCCTCGTTAGTTGTCGCCAGTGCTGCGCGTTGTAACTCAAGGTTGTCGCTTGCAGCCGTGAGATCGGCAATTTCTACACGGGCGTCTTCCAGCTGAACTTCCAATGCCGCTTTACTCTGCGTTGCTGCCGCAAGCTCCACTTCCAGTGCAGATTTTGAATCAACCAGAACTCCAAGTTCAGAAGATAATTGATCAACCTTCGCTGCACTTTCCTCACTTGTTGTCGCCAGTGCTGCACGTTGCTGATCAAGGTTTTCACTTGCAGTCTTGAGATTGGCAATTTCTGCACGAGCTTCTTCCAGCTGAACTTCCAGTGCCTCTTTACTCTGCGCTGCAGTCGCAAGCTCCGCTTCCAATAAGGCTTTAGAATCAGCAAGATTTCCAAGTTCAGATTTCAATTGCTCAAGCTTCGATTCGCTTTCCTCGTTTACAGCCGCCAGGGCTGATCTCTCCCGATCAAAAGTCTCAGCAGCAGCTGTAAGATTCGAAATCTCCAGTTGCACGTTTTCCAAACGATCTTCGAGAGCTACTTTATCCTCAGTAACAGTGGCAAGTTCTGACTCCAACGTAGATTTTGAATCGACCAGGGTTCCGAGTTCAGAATTCAGCTGAGCGATTTTTGATTCGCTTTCTGCTTTCTGGGCAGCAAGTTCACTCTGTAATTCATCACGACGCTGAGTCGTCTTTAACAACGCCGATTCCAGACCTAACGAAGCGTTGGTATTGTCTTGCAACGCAGCGTTGAGCTTTGCCTCAGTTGCTGTTTTATTTTTTAGAATTGCCGCATTTTCGTCAGTTAAATCATCGAGAGATGCTTGCAACTGTTCAATCTGACCAGCACTTTCACCACGCAGCGCTTCCAACTCGCTCTGCAGCGAAGTACGAATTTCTACATCATTGGAAAGCTGAGTTTTATACCCGTCCAGCAGACGATCAAGCTCCTCGAGCTTTGACTGGCCATTCTGGATTTGCAATTGCAGGTTGTCCCGTTCGCCGGCTAGAGAATCTCTAGCCAGTGTCATTTCATCCAGCTGTCGCTCCATTTGAGCAACTATCGCTGATTTTTCCTGCGCGGCTATTTCAGCCGCCTGCAAATCACTGGTCAATACCGCTAATTGTTCTTCTTGCTCAGAACTTCTACCCATACTAACGATGCGTTCGTTATCTATAATTTTCTGCAATAGAACTTTTTCTTTGTCGGCCTGAGTGGTGAAATCATTCAGGAGCATGTTCTCCGATCTAACTGAATTCAGCTCCGCATCCAGACGATCCCGTTCCGACGCCAGATTATTGATTTCTCCACTCATCATTTCTATTTTCGACTGCATCGATTCTATTTTTTCAGCGCCACTCGCCGCGAGCTCATCCAGTTGGGCTTGTATGACATCGCGCTCATTGCTTAAATCCGATAACGATTGCAAACCTTCTGTATTTTGCTTTGCCAGTCCATCACGTTCGACCGTCAATGTTTTTATCTGGGCATTTAAGCCATCTATTTCAGACTCCAGCATTGTCACAGTAGCTTGTGTTTCTAACCGGTACGCTTCTGATAGCGAACTCACTTCATCGCGCTGGCCTCTGAGTTTCATCAAATCCGCCTGAAACGCTGCCAGCTTACTTTCGCTCGTGGCTTCCAGCGACTGCTTTTCGCTGGCCAAGGTATCAATCTCGGCCTGCATTTTGTCGCGCTGGGCTGTAAGCCCGTCGAGCTGCCCGGTGAGGTCAGCTATTTGCCCCTTCAAGCCTGCGACTTCAGTACCGGTAGATTCAGCCAGCGCCTCTACACGGGCGGCTATCTCGTCCCGTTCCGCAGTCAGCGCCGCTATTTCGTCAGTGCTTTCACCCGATACTCTTGACAGCTCCGACTCGACTTGTTTCTTCTCCGTCTCCAGTACATCGCGGGCTGACGTCAAATCAATCACATCCTGCGACAGCGTACTTACCTGCTCTTCGAGGCCGGTAATCCGCGAAGTACTATCATCACGCAACGATTTCAACTGGCTGGCGATACCATCACGCTCGGCTGTCAGTGAAGCTATCTCTACGTTACTTGACTCATTGAGCTGCGCAAGTTCGGATTCCAGCTGTGCTTTTTCTTCAAGCAGCCGTTCCCGCACGGATGTCAGGTCCGCCAACTCACCTGTCAAGGTCCCAACGCGCTCCTCCAGCCCGCCTATTTTTGCAGCGCTGTCACTACGCAGTAAATCGAGCTCACTGCCGACTTGCTCACGGGTCGCCGTCAACGCTGCGATCTGTGTTGCGCTCTCTTCGGTCAACACAGTCAGGTCTGACTCAATTTTTTCTTTTTCTTCCTTCAGGGCATCTCGAGCCTGTGTAAGTTCGGCTACTTCTGTCGATAACGTATCAACCTGATTTGCCAACCCGGTAATCCTTGCTCTGCTATCGTCGCGCAAAAGTTCAAGCTCACCGACGACGCCATTACGCTCAGTGATCAAAGAAGAAATCTGAGTATTGGATTCCTCAGCCAATGCGGCTAGATCTGACTCAACCTTCGCCTTTTCAGAGTTGAGCGCATCGCGCACTGCAGTTAGATCTGTGACCTCCTGTGTAAGTGCGTCAACCTGATTTTGCAGCTCTGTTTTTTGCGAATCTGCCGTGCTCCTGCTGGAATCAAACTCGCTGTTCAATAACGCTAACTGCTGTAACAATCCATCACGTTCAGTTGTTATAAGCCCTAAAGACGAATTCGCCTCGTCAATTCTGCTGGCATTGTGTAACTTCTGCGCTGCCAGAGCTTCGGCTAAAGAATCTCTCTCAGCACCGAGAACTTCAATCTGAGTTTCACTACCCGCAACGTCGGCCTGCAGTGCGTTCTTTTCAGCAGTAATCTTTTCCAGCTGTTGATTCACAGAGGCCACCTGATTGACCAATTCATCACGCTCAGCCCTACCGGCTTCGATTTCAGCATTCAAAGCAGTGATTCGGCCCTCTAACTCATAAATTTTGCCGTTCGATTGAGCTTCAAGGTCAGCGTAAGACTGTTTCAGCAAATCAGCAGACGCCGAACTCTCTTGCAGAGTGGATTGCAGTGCCTCGAGTTCTGTTAATAAACCCTGCCTTTCCGCTTCAAGACCCTTGAGCTTCACCACGGATTCATCACGTTCACGGGTAATTTCCGCACTACGCTCGACGAGCACACCGGAACGGGTATCGATATCGACTATTCGTGATTCCAGAAGCCCGCGTGCGCTGGTTAAATCCATAATTTCCGCCTGCAGATTTTCTACGACAGACGTTTTTTGACGAAGTGATGTTATTTCTTCTATAGCCTCGGATTTAACAGCCTCAAGCTCTGAAATCTGGGCAGTCTGGGTTTCAATCAGCGCCTGCAGCCCTTGCAATTCCGAAATAACAGTTTCCTTCTCGCTTATTTGCTCCTCAAAAGCCGTTATTTTCTCACCAGCTTCCAGAAGTTTTGCTTCGCGATCAGCAACTGCAGTGGAAAGCTGGTTTTCAGAAGCCTGAATCTCTTTTTTCAGCTTCGCTATTTCGGCTTCATAGGCTTCAACTTCTCCGGTCGATGCCTCCAGCGAACTCTTCAGACTCGCTACCTGATTATTGAGTTCGGTTTTTGAGCTATTGAGAACGCTCAGCTCATTTTCTCTTTGCACATTGCCAGACCACATGCCAACAACACCAATACCGAGCAATCCAACCGCTCCGTACTTTAAAGACTTCCGCACGTTAGGCTCATCAGGAAGCAAATGTTTGTCACGTATATCTTCGCGATAAACCGCGTGACCGTCGCGCTGCGGGATTCCGTCTTCTTTCTGGTTGCCAGCCATTACAGTTCCTCTTCAAATTATTGTCGGTACAGCTATCATCCAGCCAGATCGGATCGCTGAATCGCGGCCGGAGCCACCACTTTACCGCTTTGTCATGTCGCGCATTATACCTCATCAACATAACCAGAAAGCGAGTTGTAGCGGGTCAATTTCAGTAAATTGTGACTCCTGAAAACCAGGCGTCGTCAGCATTTTGGCACGAGGTGTCTGTCCGGGAATTGGGCTCATAGCGAAGGTGTGTGATTTTGAGTCGGCTATTGCGATCGATTCGGCCGAATAGTTATTCATATTCAGATAAATCGATCGCAATAGCTGGCCAAAAGACCACATTCGCAGTAGATCATTCATTCTCTTGGCTGCCGCCTAGCCCACATTAATTCTCGGGATTGACAGAATCTCAACTGATCACTGATTCCACAGAGATTTTTTCTCTTGTAAATATCAGTAAGTATTCGACGCGAGAAGAAAATCCACTGTGAAATCCCATGGATTGAATAAATAAGGTCGCGCGATATCCTCGCACCACTTAAAAAATGGGGGCTAGGTAATGCGCCGCACTTTAAATTTCTGACCTTTTGCGCGGCACGCCGGAAAAAGCGTTAGAACCTCATCGATACGTCTCCTCAAATCTGCAACCTGACATTCCTGACCAAGATAGGCACACACACTGTTTCCATAACTCGGCTGACTGAATCGGTAACGCACATCAGGTCGATCTCCCATACTCGCAAGATAGGCTGGTGCACTTTCGCGCATTTGATCGCCCCCCTCAAAGTTGATCACGAGCATCCCCTTAGGATGAAGATGGGCAAGTAAGACAGAAAACCACTTTTCATCGGCGGCAGCAACACGCACTGGGTCGCCATCCTTCTCAGTAAAAAGGTCCTCGATAATCAGGTCGAATTTATCACCCCGGTATTGTGACAACCATGAGATGGCATCCGCCTCAATCAGTTCAATTGCCTCGTTATCGACAGAAAAAAAACGTCTGGCAATCTCAATATGCATCTGGTCCAGTTCGACACCCACAATCTTGTCCGGACCTAGTAACGTGGTGAACTGGTTAATTACTGCGCCACCACCGACACCAAGTAACAGTATCCGCCTTACCTGCTCAGCAGGAACGAACAATGCCGGCAGAAACAGTAAGTCCCAAACTCCGTTTGATAATGGCCGTTGTTCATTCCATTGGGAATGGAATACCCTGTTTTTATAGAGACGTATGGAATTTCCCGCAGAACGGACTTCGTAACAGTCATCCGCTACTTTCTTCTGCCAGATTACAGCCATAGCTATTGCACAGAATCACTAAAGTACAAGCTGTTATTATGAGTCTGCATTATAAATTGGTCCCTTCAATTGAATATTCATCTCAAAGCGCTCGGCTGCCGCCTCAACGAAGCAGAGCTTGAAAGCTGGGCTTTGGAGTTCCAGCAAGCGGGTCACAGCCTCGTCAACAATGTTGACCAAGCTGATCTTACCGTTATTAACACCTGCGCGGTAACTCGTGAAGCCGTAAAAAAATCACGCAAAACAATCAACAGACTCCGGCGCGAAAATCCCACCGGAAAACTGGTTGTCAGTGGCTGCTTCGTATCAACCGGCGAATCCGGCAGTGCCACCGATCTGGGCGTTGACATGGTGGTGGACAACAAAGACAAGGATCTACTGGTTAAGCGGGTGAACGATCGCTGGAACATTCCGATCATGCCAGAGGGCGCAACACTGCCGGGCGAATCCACACTGTTTGCACGAAATCGACACAGAGCTTTTATAAAAGTACAAGACGGCTGCCGATATCGATGCAGTTATTGCATTGTTACGGTGGCAAGAGGT
The DNA here is from genome assembly GCA_001730015.1 of Chromatiales bacterium (ex Bugula neritina AB1). Taxonomy (GTDB): domain Bacteria; phylum Pseudomonadota; class Gammaproteobacteria; order Granulosicoccales; family Granulosicoccaceae. Next base: position 158,747 of record MDLA01000168.1, read on the forward strand.
GCAGAAAAAAGTCGTTCGGTGAGTGACATAGTCGCGCAGATAAACCAACTCGACAATGCAGGGATTAAGGAAGCTGTTTTAACCGGGGTTCACGTAGGTGGCTATGGTTCAGATATCAACAGCAACCTGACCGAACTGGTAACAGAGATCCTAAAAAGCACATCAGTTCCGCGGCTACGTTTCGCTTCCGTTGAACCCTGGGATCTCGGTGAAGGTTTTTTCTCTCTATTCGACAATCCGCGCCTGCTTCCGCATATGCATTTGCCAATTCAAAGTGGCTCCGACACTGTTCTTCGTCGGATGTCACGGCGTTGCCATACCAGCGAGTTTTCAGCTCTGGTCGAGCAGGCAAGAGCCCAACACCCGGACTTCAACGTGACCACTGATATTATTGTCGGTTTTCCGGGAGAAACTGAGTCTGAATGGCAGGAAACTCTGGATTTCGTGCATGCAACCGAATTCGGTCATATTCACATTTTCAATTATTCGGCACGGGCAGGCACTAAAGCTGCAAGCATGCAACACCAGATCGCTGATGAGATCAAGCAGCAGCGGAGCCGTCAGCTACACGAGATCGCCGCATCCCGAAAATTGGCTTTTCTGGATCGGCAAATCGGCAGCACAGCGGAGGTCCTGTGGGAAGGTATTACTGCGCGGGACTCCGAATTACTGCTTGGCTACACGCCGAACTACACGCGTGTCGCCATACCGGTTGATAGCCAGGCTGCAAGTCTCACCAATTTTTCAAACACAATATCGAAATGCAGACTCGAGAAAACCGCGGACAACGGTCAGTATGCGTTCGCCTCACTGGCTTAACCTTGGTTTATGTCACCATTAAAATTCGCCCATTTCCCCCACTCTTCGATCAATAAGATATACTTTTACGACAACAATTGAACAATTTGTGACATTTCCAATTTCTGTGAGTCCAACGCTCACTTGCGCAAAGCTCGAACCACGAAACATTTGGTACACCTGTCACCCATCAGCTCCAGGCAAGTCCGCAAGCCTGTGGGTGAAACCCTGTGATGATCCCTGATCCGGATCGTTAAAATCACCATGAGGCCATGATGCAAAAAATTGAAGATATAGATCCTCAGGAAACCCGCGAATGGCTTGAGGCACTGGATGCGTTAATAGAAAATGAAGGGCCCGAACGGGCGCACTTTATCCTTGAAGCTCTTATTGATCAATCGCGCCGTTCAGGGACGAATCTGCCGTACAGTGCATCAACAGCCTATATAAACACCATTCCGCCACATCTGGAAGCAACCAGTCCAGGTAATCATGAAATCGAACATCAGTTGCGCTCAATGATTCGCTGGAACGCAACCGCAATGGTTTTAAGAGCCAATCGGGACGGCTCTGATCTAGGCGGCCATATTGCCAGTTTCGCCTCAGCAGCCACCCTCTATGACGTCGGTTTCAACCATTTTTTCCGTGCTCCCGGGCCGGATAGCGGCGGCGACCTGGTGTTCATTCAGGGACACACCGCGCCCGGTATCTATGCACGAGCCTTTCTGGAGGGACGACTAAGCGAAGAAGACCTGGACAACTTCCGCAGAGAAGTAGACGGCAAAGGCCTTTCATCCTACCCACACCCTTATCTGATGCCCGATTTCTGGCAGTTTCCGACAGTATCAATGGGACTGACATCTATCATGGCCATTTATCAGGCCAGATTCATGAAGTATCTGCATGACCGGAACATGACCAAAACTGATAACAGGCGGGTTTGGGCATTTATGGGAGATGGCGAGATGGATGAGCCGGAATCACTGGGCGCGATCTCACTCGCCGGCCGTGAAAAACTCGACAACCTGACCTTCGTAATCAATTGTAATCTGCAGCGGCTGGATGGCCCGGTGCGTGGTAACGGCAAAATTATTCAGGAACTCGAAGGCGTCTTTCGCGGCGCCGGCTGGAACGTGATCAAGGTAATCTGGGGATCTTACTGGGACCCATTACTGGCGCGAGATCACGACGGAAAGCTTAAACAGCTGATGCTTGAAACCGTCGATGGCGAATATCAGAACTTCAAAGCCAAAGATGGCGCCTACACCCGCGAGAAATTCTTCGGCAAATACCCCGAGACCGCGGCAATGGTGTCGAAGCTGTCTGATGAAGATATCTGGCGGCTCAATCGCGGCGGACACGATCCGCACAAGATCTACGCGGCATACCACAGCGCAACCAACCACAAAGGGCAACCCACAGTTATCCTGATGAAAACAGTTAAAGGATATGGCATGGGTGAATCCGGCGAGGGAACGAACGCTACTCATCAGCAGAAGAAAATGCCACTTGATTCCCTTATGAACATGCGGGATCGATTCAACATTCCACTGACAGACGAACAGGTTGAAAACCTCGAATATTCCAAACCGGAGCCCAACAGTGATCTATTGCGGTATCTAAAGGAACGACGTGAAGCATTGGGAGGTTACCTGCCTCAGCGTAAAAAATTCGCGGCGCCGCTGGAGATCCCATCGATCGCTACCTTCGAACCACTTCTGAAGGACTCCGGCGACCGGGAGCTATCCACCACGATGGCTTTTGTCCGAATGTTGACAATTCTCACTCGTGATAAAAACATCGGCAGTAACGTAGTACCCATCGTTCCTGATGAAGCACGCACATTCGGCATGGACGGCATGTTCCGTCAGCTTGGTATCTATTCGTCAGTCGGGCAACTGTATACACCTGAAGACCGTGATCAGGTGATGTTCTATAAAGAAGATAAAAGCGGACAAATTCTCGAAGAGGGAATAACCGAAGCGGGGGGCATGTCATCCTGGATTGCCGCCGCTACCGCCTATAGTACGCACGGCGTAAACATGATCCCGTTCTACGTCTATTACTCAATGTTCGGATTTCAGCGTATAGGCGATCTAGCCTGGGCAGCCGGCGATATGCGCGCTCGCGGATTCATGATTGGCGGCACCGCGGGTCGCACCACTCTAAACGGGGAAGGGCTGCAACACGAAGACGGGCATAGCCACTTACTCGCCAGCACAATACCCAACTGCGTTTGCTACGACCCCTGCTACGCCTACGAAATTGCTATTATTATTCACGACGGCATGCGCCGCATGATGAAAGATCAGGAAAACGTCTTTTACTATGTCACCGTCATGAACGAAAATTATAAGCAACCCGAACTGCCAAAAGGGGTAGAAGACGGTATCGTCAAGGGCATGTACAAACTTTCAACCGTTGCACCCAAGGCAAAGCATCGGGTTAACCTGTTAGGCTCCGGTGTAATTTTGCGCGAAGTAATTGCTGCCGCAGAATTACTAAAGGACGACTGGAATATTGGCTCCGATATTTTCAGTGTCACAAGTTTTACCGAACTCCGTCGCGATGGATTAGCCTGTACTCGCTGGAATGCTCTCAATCCTGAAGCCACGCCACAACAACCCTATGTCAGCCAGTTATTAAGCGATAACAACAACCCGGTAATTGCATCCAGCGATTACATGAAAGCCCTGTCTGACGGTATCCGTGAATTTATTCCCGGAGTCTATAAAGTATTGGGGACTGATGGCTTTGGTCGCTCAGACACCCGGGAGAAACTCCGCGACTTCTTTGAGGTTGATCGAAACTATGTAACCGTCACAGCCTTACTTGGTCTGCACGAGCAAGGGGTCATTGAAGCGAGCGTGGTGAGTCAGGCCATAAAGAAATACGGCATAGATTCAGATAAACCGAATCCGGTAACGGTATAGGGGAACAAGAGAATCATGGCTAATTCAATTGAAATTCGCGTTCCTGACCTGGGTGACTTCGACACCATAGAAATCATTGAAGTCCTGGTTACCGCTGGTGACAGCATCGAGGCAGATCAATCGCTGATTACGCTGGAAAGCGATAAAGCCAGTATGGAGATACCCTCAACTCATGCAGGCACTATCGGCGATATTGTCGTCAATGTCGGTGACAAGGTATCGAAGGGTGACCTCATCGCTACACTTGCTGCGGCTGACGAAGATGCCACAGCAGCTCCCGCTCCTGTATCCGACACACCACCGGTAGTAGAAAGTAAACCGGACATCACTGCAACGACATCCGTTCCGGTAGTTGTCCCGGACATCGGCGAATTTGAAGAAATAGAAGTGATTGAAATGCTGGTGCAGACCGGGGATACCGTGTCGCTCGATCAATCTCTGATAACCCTTGAAAGCGACAAAGCGAGCATGGAGATACCATCGACCGCGGCTGGTGTTGTCGAGTCTATCAACGTTGAAATAGGTACCAGACTGTCAAAGGGCGACACCATTCTGCATATCGCAAGCAGTGGTTCTAACAGTGAACCCAACGTCGGGATTCCCGCCTCTGCAAGCGCAGCTCCTGCAGCTGAAGCGCCTGCCGCACCCGTAACTCAAGCCGCTCCGTCAAAGCCACAAAACAAACCGCAACCAACAGACTCACCGACACATAAAATTGCAGATGAATCGTACCGGAAAGCACACGCAAGCCCTGCGATACGAAAGTTCGCCAGACAGCTTGGAGTAAATCTCGCGCTCGTCAACGGCACTGGACGAAAAAACCGCATCCTCAAAGAGGATATCGAGTTATTTGTAAAATCGGCAATGACTTCAACAGGCGCGGCCTACGGTAGTGCCGGACAACAATCGACGGGTGGTGCAATACCGTCTATTCCAGAGGTGGATTTCAGCAAGTTCGGCGACGTCGAACGTGTTGAAATGACACGAATCAATGTGTTAACCGCCGAAAACCTGCATCGCGCCTGGCTCAACCTGCCCATGGTTACACATCATGATGAGGCCGATATAACAGAAATGGAGGCTTTTAGAACATCGATTAAAAAAGAAGCCGCCGATCGGGATATACGCGTAACCGGCCTGGTTTTTCACGTCAAAGCGCTCGGCGCCACATTAAAAGAATTTCCCCGATTCAACTCCTCACTGTCAGCAGACGGCCAATCTGTTTTTTATAAAAAATATTTTAATATCGGGATTGCAGTAGATACCCCGGCCGGCCTGGTCGTACCGGTGCTAACAGATGTCAATGCAAAAAGCATTTACCAATTGTCGGAAGAGATGACCGATCTCAGCACGAGGGCTCGGGCAAAAAAACTCAAGCCTGCAGAAATGCAAGGTGCGAGTATGACAATCTCCAGCCTCGGTGGCATCGGTGGCACAGCATTTACACCCATTGTTAACCCGCCGGAAGTCGCTATTCTCGGTATAACTCGCGCTAAAATGCAACCCGTATGGAACGGCAATGAGTTTGAGCCAAGACTGATGTGCCCGCTCGATCTAACCTACGATCATCGGGTTATAGACGGTGCCGACGGCGCGCGTTTTATGGCGCACTACTGCAAAGTAATAGGCGACATAAGAAAAATGCTGCTCTATTAACCGAAAATAAACGCAAGCAAATATCGAAACCCCATAACCGTACACGGCGAACTGTAAATCAGTACAACTGTACCATCACTTACCGGAGACGGGATTGACTAACCTGACCACCATTGAAGTGCCAAATATCGGAGACTTCAAAGACGTTGAAATTATAGAATTGCTGGTGGCAGTGGGTGATACCGTAGCGCACGATCAGTCACTTATCACTGTCGAGAGCGATAAAGCCAGCATGGAAATCCCTTCGCCCGAAGCCGGAGAAATTACATCTGTGCTGGTAAAAGTCGGAGATCGAATTTCTACCGGCAGCGCCATTGTTGTAATCGATGCTGCGGAAGCACCAACGGTCTCAGAACCTGCCAACACACCGCCGCAAAATGCACCAGCGAAAATGGTTACAACTACAACCACAGCAGGTGACAACTCAGGTGTTGATGTGGTTGTTATTGGTGCTGGTCCAGGTGGCTATACTGCGGCGTTCCGGGCAGCAGACCTCGGCTTGTCGGTATTACTAATTGAACGCTACCCTGATCTGGGAGGAGTTTGTCTGAACGTCGGCTGCATTCCCTCTAAAGCGCTTTTGCACACTGCCCAGATTATCAACGAAACCCGTGAAATGGCGGCACATGGAATCGATTTCGGCGAACCCGAGATCGATATCAACAAATTGCGCGGCTTCAAGGAAGGGGTTATAAGCAGGCTCACCGGAGGCCTGAAAGGACTAGCCCGGCAACGCGATGTAACCGTTGCGCACGGCGTGGCAAATTTCATATCTCCAACCGAGCTAACCCTGGATGGAGAAAATCCGCAGACTATCAAATTCAAACACGCAATTATCGCTGCAGGTTCTGAAGTCACGAAGATTCCCGGGTTTCCCTATGATGATCCTCGACTGATTGATTCAACCGGCGCTTTGAAGTTAGACGATATCCCCAGCCGTATGCTCGTTATTGGCGGCGGGATTATTGGCCTTGAGATGAGCTGCGTCTACCAGGCTCTAGGCACAAAGGTAACGGTTGTGGAGTTATCAGACACTCTGATCCCGGGCTGCGATCGCGATCTGGTCCGGCCTTTCCAAAAGCGTGTCGGCAAGCTATTCGAAAATATTTTTACCGGCTCTCGCGTCACTAAAATGGAGCCTGATGATATCGGACTGAAAGTATGGTTTGAAGGCGGAGCAGCACCGGAGCAAGATACCTTTGATCGGGTACTACTGGCAGTTGGCCGCAGCCCCAATGGCGGCACTCTGTCTGCTGACAAAGCAGGTGTCCACGTCGATGATCGTGGGTTCATTCCGGTCGATAAACAGCAAAAAACAAATGTTGACCATATTTTCGCGATAGGTGATGTGGTCGGGCAGCCGATGCTCGCACACAAAGCCACTCGCGAGGGCAAAATTGCAGCGGAAGTTATCGCCGGCCAGAAATCTTATTTCGACGCCCGGACAATTCCATCAGTAGCGTACACTGATCCTGAGATTGCCTGGATGGGGCTCACGGAAACACAGGCCAAGGCAGAAAATATACCCTACGAAACAGGGGTATTCCCGTGGGCCGCAAGTGGCCGGGCACTCAGCATGGCGCGTAGTGAGGGCCTCACCAAAGTACTGCTGGATCCAGAGACCAAGCAGGTGCTTGGCGCAGGTATGGTTGGAGTCAACGCCGGTGAACTAATTGGCGAAGCCGTTCTGGCTCTAGAGATGGGCGCAGATATCGAAGATATTGCATTAACGGTTCATCCTCACCCTACTTTGTCAGAAACACTGAATTTTGCTTGCGAAGTGGCTGAAGGCACCTGCACTGATATCTATGCACCCAAGTCCTGACGGTCAACCATACTTTGCCATTGCTGCTCTGAAGAAATATCCGACATGAAAATAGCATCGACCTGTTATGCCTGATATCGTCAGCTTTCACGTAATACCACACTAGACCAGCGACACCAGACTACATTCCGACTACTACCTAACAACCGAGCTCATAGTCCACATGGCAGACGAACTGCGCGATGCCGCGCTCCAATATCATCGCTACCCTAAGCCGGGCAAGCTGGAAATCAGTGCAACCAAAAACATGGTCAATCAGCGTGACCTCGCGCTGGCCTACTCTCCCGGGGTTGCAATCGCCTGTGAGGAAATAGTAAAGGATTCATCCCAGGCAGCAGAACTCACTGCACGCGCCAACCTTGTCGGAGTCATAACCAACGGCACAGCCGTACTCGGTCTCGGAGCCATTGGCCCGCTCGCATCCAAACCAGTCATGGAAGGCAAGGCGGTATTGTTTAAGAAGTTCGCAGATATAGACGTATTTGATCTCGAGCTGGATACCACAGATGTTGACCGCTTCGTCGATGCCGTTTCACTCATGGAACCATGCTTTGGCGGTATCAACCTTGAAGACATCAAAGCGCCCGAGTGCTTTGAAATCGAAAAACAACTGAACGAGCGGATGAATATTCCCGTTTTTCATGATGACCAGCACGGCACAGCAATCACCGTCGCTGCCGCCATTACCAACGGGCTACTCGTAGCAGAGAAAAAGATTGAAGAGGTAAATCTCGTTTGCTCCGGTGCTGGTGCAGCCGCACTGGCCTGCCTCGACCTGCTAGTGTCGCTAGGGCTTAAGAAAAGCAACATCACAGTAGTTGATATTGACGGCGTGGTATACGAAGGCCGCACTGAGTCAATGGATATCTATAAAAGTCGTTATGCACGCGACACCGGCGCTCGCGTACTAGCCGATGTCATCTCCGGTGCCGATATATTTCTCGGCCTCTCTGCAGCCGGCGTTCTGAAACCTGATCACGTGAAATCTATGGCGGACACGCCACTAATATTCGCACTGGCCAATCCAATTCCCGAAATTATGCCGGAACTGGCAACCGAAACACGTGGTGATGCGATCATCGCAACCGGCCGCTCCGACTACCCGAACCAGGTGAACAATGTACTTTGCTTTCCGTTTTTATTTCGCGGTGCACTCGATGTCGGTGCAACAACAATCAATCAGGAGATGAAAATTGCGGCAGTTGAAGCGATTGCAGAGATTGCCACCCGAGAGGTTTCAGATGTAGTTGCCTCGGCCTATGGCGATTTCTCTTTCAGCTTTGGTCGTCACTACTTGATACCGAAACCGTTCGATCCACGTCTGATGACAACAGTACCGACCGCAGTTGCCAAAGCCGCCATGGACAGCGGAGTTGCAACCAGGCCCATTGAAGACTTTGCAGAGTATCGCAACAAGCTAAAAGACTTTGTCTTCAAATCCGGTCTCGTGATGAAACCGGTATTTGAAAAGGCCATGTCCAACCCGCAACGCGTAGTTTTCTCTGAGGGCGAATCGCGGCGTGTAATTAATGCGGTACAGGTTCTAGTAGATGACGGTATCTGTAAGCCCATCCTGCTTGGCAGACCCTCGGTCATCGAGGAAAACATACGATCGTTTAGACTGCGACTGACGCCGGGAGAAGATTTCACCATCATCGACCCGATGAACAACCCGGATGAAAACGAATATGCCGATGCCTACCACGCTAAAACCGCACGCAACGGGGTAACACCTGCTTACGCCCGGGCGGTAGTACGGACAAGAGCCACCGCACTCGCTTCGCTGATGGTAAATATGGACCGTGCCGATGCACTGATCTGCGGAACCGAGGGCGCGTTTATCCGGCACCTCAACTATCTGAAAAGTATTGTCGGTATTCGCGAGGACGTATCCGATTGTTCCGCTGTTATTTTGCTGGTTCTGCAGTCAGGAACTTTTTTCCTGACCGATACCCACGTAAGCGTAGTGCCATCTGCAGAGCATATCGCAGAAACTGCCGCACTAGCATCAACCGTAGTCCAACGATTCGGTATGACACCAAAAATCGCCCTGCTCTCGCATTCCAATTTCGGGAGCCGCGATAATAAAAGCTCGAAAAAGATGCGACTCGCCAGAGAAATAATCGAACGTGATCACCCGCAACTGTTGGTGGAAGGAGAAATGCATGCGGATGCAGCGGTTAAAGAGTCGGTCCGAAATCGAATTTTTCCGGATTCACGATATACAGGCTCCGCTAACTTAATGGTGATGCCAAATCTCGACACCGCAAATATCGCCTATAATATGGTCAAAGTGTTCGGGGATGGCCTGCCGGTCGGCCCGATGCTGGTCGGACTTAACAAACCTGCACACGTTTTAACAGAAGCGGTTACGGTCCGGGGAATTGTAAATATGTGCGCTGTAGCTGCCGCCGAAGCGATAGAACACAACCAATGAACACATAACTTTGTACTATATTTAGTGTTAATCGCTGAAATTAGCTATTCGGCAGACCAAACCTAGACTGGTCAGAGCTGCACAGGAGAATAATAAATGGCAACGCAACTCGACGAAAACGACATTCTGACCCTGACTGAAATTGGTTATGCTTCAGTCATGTATGGCACCGGAGACGATGTCGAGCCCATATTCGAAGTGCTCACATTGCTATACCCGGAAAACTCAGCCGGATCGATCGGACACGCGATTACTCACATGAACCGGGGAAATTTCAACGGGGCAATTGATATTTTGCGCTCATGTATAAATCAATGCTCTGACAATACCGATGAAGCCAAGGCAATACTGATGTTGGCGTTGTTTCTCGGAGGCCGCAACGATGAAGCAGAGCAACTCGCATCTGAGGTGGCTGGCAACGACTCTGGAATCGTCAATACAATGGCCGCCTCCCTCTTCAACGGCTAGCTCCGGACGTACTCACCACGCAATAGCGAGAATCACAAAAACACAACTTTTATAAATCAACCTGACAGTGCGCGACACCACGGTAGTTGCTGGCCCTACACTTCCGAACGCCAGCAAAACTCTCCCGCATGCAAACCACCTGACAAGAATCTGACTGCACTACACCACCTCAGTTTCAGCTGAGGGGTTCAGGTGAGGTATACCCACAGCAAACATTGTGGACCTGACAGAGCGCCAGTTTAAATCCGGCCACTCAAAACGTGGTCGATCTGGTCCAAGTTGTTAAAAGATGGCCGATACCCTGCTTATAAATTCTAAACAACAGGGTAATCTCAATGAACATTGATGCCATTTCTGCGATCCGACAGGCAACACAACAATTGACACCTCAAAGCCTGAACGCCCAGAAAGCGCAAGTCGATGCCTTTCGCGATCTGGTTCGCAATGGCGCTTCAAATGAAGGAAGTACGCCTTCACCCTCTGGACTGGACAACCCCGCCACTCTGAGCGAGCGATTTTTCTCGCGTGTTTCCGATATGCAGAAAAATCATAAAGCAGTAATGATCCCTGTTCAGGAACGTATGGTCGAGCTAAGTGGTCGCGGAATCAATGTCAATGAGAGCGCCCCACCATACGATCCCGATCACAGTAACATGGCCCAGATGTTGCCGTCTTCATCCAACAGCGAATCATCTGAATCCATTAATTTTGGTCAGGAACTAAGCAGTACTGAGCAATTGCAGGAACTGATGAATAATCACAACGAAAGAATGCGCGAAACACTGCGCTTGCAATTCGATGTCGGCCGAGCAGTAGTCGAGGAAGAACTTTTGGCGGGTATCGCCGGACGATCTGCCAGAAACCTCGATATGCTGTTACGCGGGCAATAAACCTAAGTAACGGGGAATTGAATGTCCTTCAAAAAAGTCTTACTACTGGCTTGCGCAACACTGCTGCTGGTCTCTTGCAAGACAGAACTGTATACGGGTCTGTCAGAACGCGAGGTTAACGAAATGCTCGCAGTCCTGATCGAAAACGGCATTTCCAGTAGTAAAGAGGTAAGTAAGGACAAAACGAGCACACTGCTTGTTGAAGAAGGAGATTTTGCTAAGGCCGTTTCGTTGTTAAAGCGCAACGGCCTTCCAAGAACACAGTTTGAGAATATTGGCCAGATATTTAAAAAGGAAGGGCTGATTTCCTCTCCAATGGAAGAGCGCGCTCGCTTTGCATACGGTCTGAGCCAGGAGCTCTCAGATACCATAAGCCAGATAGACGGCGTGTTGCAGGCACGTGTCCAAGTGGTGCTACCGGAGAACTTTTCACCTTTGGAAAGGAACGTTCCCTCTTCAGCCTCCGTATTTATCCGGCACAAGCCCGATGCAAACATAAGTAAGCTATCAACTCAGATCAAGTTGCTGGTCACAAACAGTGTAGAAGGGCTGGTTTACGACAAAGTGTCTGTAGCACTCTTTCCAGCCGATGATCAATCAACCAATAGCGACTCAGCAATGGCTGCGAATGCCGGCAACAGGGATGATCGAGGCACTATGTCTATGAGCTCCGGTGGTTCCGCGGGTAACTACACCAGTGTTGCCGGTTTTCGGGTTCACGAAGATAGTGCAAATTCACTTCTTCTCACCTTATATTTGCTGGGCGGCCTAGCAATCATGGCGATTCTCACTCTGGTCTTTTTACTGTTCGGGCGCAGCACCAACAGCAATCGCCCCCAACTACGATAAATAACCCCGCATTTCCACTCTAGTGGGGCCGGTGTCCACTGATTTGAAGATACCGGCTCTGCTGAGCATGGCGTTACGACGACATACTTCACGACACCATCCCCACGAACAAAAACACCAACACCTGTCAATCGGATGTTAGCTACCTATGGATACCCAGACTCTTGATTCCAGCCAGTTTGATGCTATGGAAAGTATTCCGCAGTCCATCAAAGACAGAGTTATAGAGTTTAATTTTTCACCCGCCAGCTACGCACACCACCAATATTTAAGCCTGGACGAAAACGGACCAAGTGAAAAACTTGCAAAATTTCTTTTGTCTGAGCCCCGATCACAAAAGCGATTATCAAACGTACTATCAAAATCGTATCAGTTGAACGAGAGTTATCATTTTGACTTCGAGGAAAAACTAGATCAACTCGCACTCCTGGATAGCAAAGATCTGCTACGAATTAGTCGAATTGCCACACTGTCAAGACACAATACAATTGCACGAAGATTTATTGATGGCAATGAAGCACAGAAAATTGCCAATCTGGTCGGTCAGGATGGCTTCGAGTTTGCTTTACAGAGCCATGAGAATTCTATAGAGCATCGTGTAGCCCTGAAGTTTAATCAATTTTTACTCTTGCTGGAAAAAGATTCGATTGCACTTATTCAGGAGTGGCTCGATCAACTTCCGAACGGACTGGCAACGCGTGTAAAGCTCAGATTCCCGAAACAGCTATTTAACGACACCAAAGCGTCAACCACTGGTTTACACGCTTTCAAGTCAGCCGCAGAGAACTTTGTACCCTTATGCCTGAACAAGAACAACAATTAGACGGTACACCCAGGTTCGAACCGCAAGGTAATATCGTCAAAGCTAAGGATGTTTCACACTGGAAAGACGGTGCTGAATACCTTCAGGCCGCTAAATCAGAAGCAAAGAGCATAATCGCCGATGCCCGTAAGCAGGCAGCTAAAGTGCACCAGGAGGCCTATGACAATGCCACCAAGCTTGCGGAGCGAGAACGTCTCGAACAGGATATCACCGTCTCTGCATTGGTCAACGAGCAAATACGAGCGCTGGAACCCGATTTTCTTGATCTCGTCATCGCCACAACTCGAAAAATCATAGATACGCTTCCGGAACAGGAGCAAGTCGCGTCGATCGCATCCAAAGCATTTGAACGCTTTCGAGAAGAGCGCCAGATTACGATCAAAATTCACCCAGAGATGGCCGAATATACCCGGGTTAGTTTAAACAAAAAAATGATCAACTCGCATCACGACGCCTCTTCAATAACAATAGTCGCAGACAACACGCTCGCTAAAACCGACTGCATTATCCAGACACAAAGAGGAGTTACACGCGCCGGCCTCGATGCACAACTCGAGGTAATTCAACGTAATTTCGCCTACAGCAACGAGGGCTAGATCCAAGTGGATGCAGGCAAGCAAATTACCGACATAGACCTTGAGCCGCTCAACAACCTACGCTCCCGTTTAAGTCAAACCATTGAATCAGTCGATACCCTGGAACAGAACGGGCGCATCTCGAAGATCGTAGGAACAATAGTTCACGCAATCAGCCCCGACGCCACACTAGGAGAAATCTGCCTGCTCCGGGACGCTGAAACCGGTGTAGAGATGTACTCGGAAGTCATCGGATTCTCCGAGGAAATGGCACTGCTGACCCCCTTCGGAGACATACGAGGCCTATCGAGCAGAACAGAGGTTATACGGACCCGTAATGCACAAATTGTAGCTGTCGGACAAGATTTACTCGGCCGTGTACTCAACGGATTCGGGGAAGTACGATACGACGATCCCCGCGGGCCACTGAAGGTGGAAGATCACTACTCTATGATCCGCACACCTCCCGATCCAATGCAGCGCCCGACAATTGATCGGGTACTACCTGTAGGCATCAGATCTATAGATACGCTGCTCACATGTGCAGAGGGCCAGCGGCTCGGTATTTTCTCCGCAGCAGGCGGCGGCAAGTCTACCCTACTCGGCTCAATTGCACGCGGCACTTCGGCTGATGTTATTGTTATCGGCCTGATCGGTGAGCGCGGGCGCGAAGTACGGGATTTTATCTATCAGAATATCGGCGAAGAAGGAATGCAGCGGACGGTTGTCGTAGCCTCACCTTCAAACAAACCTGCAATGGAGCGCATTAAAGCAGCTCATGCTGCCACCACTATCGCGGAGTATTTCGCCGATCAGGGCAACCGGGTTTTACTACTAATGGACAGTGTTACTAGATTCGCCAGAGCACTGCGTGAAGTGGGCCTCGCCGCTGGTGAACCAGCCACACGCCGCGGTTTCCCACCGTCGGTATTCGCCGCCATGCCACAACTGGTCGAGCGAGCAGGCAAGTTCAATACAGGTTCCATAACTGCTTTCTATACGGTATTAGTGGAAGGAGACGATCTCGACGAACCCGTTGCCGACGAAATGCGCTCTCTTGTTGACGGACACATTGTACTGTCCAAAAAACTGTCACAGCAGGGGAATTTCCCGCCGGTGGATATACTTAAATCCGACAGTCGCATTATGGGTGCCGTCATCTCTAACGAGCACGCTGATGCCGCCATACATTTTAAACGACTACTGTCAAAATACGATGAGATCGAGTTGCTTCTGAAGGTTGGAGAATACGCGAACGGCTCGGATCCGCTAGCAGACGAAGCGATTTCCAAGCGCCAGCATATTATGAATTTTCTAAAGCAGCCGGTGTCGGATATTTATAGTTTCGAACACTCACTTAACGATTTAATGCAGTTGCAAAAATGAGTGAACAATACAAAGAACTGCTGAAAATTCGCCGTCAGCGCGAACTAACGAAAACTCTGCGCGCAAACAAGGAAAAAGAATTGCTCAAGGAGGCTCAACTACGCGAGGAAAAAGCCAAAGAAGAACTCGAAGAATTCTCAGACTTTAAAAATGCCAGACAAAGTGAAATCTATTCAACCAATACCGGTGCAGAAACCGACCGGAGACAAATTGAAAAAGACCGATCTGAAATGTTTTTAATGAAAGAAAAACAGCATATAAAAGAACAATCAGTCACTCAAGCCAAAAAGAATACCGCTCAGCAGGAGCAAGTCTGGGAGGAAGCGCGGGAGAAACGCGTTGATGAAGCCCGGGGAGTACAGAAGTTCAAACATCTACTGGATAACCATAAAGAGCAGGCACGAAAAGAGTTCGAACGAAGTGAAGAGAAAAAAGTAGAAGAAATTCCTCATGCGCGTTTACAAAGCCAACGCTGAATTTAACTGATATGACTCAACAATCCGTTTCGACCATTTTACCACTTGAAGAGCAGAGCACGTCGACCTTGCTTGATTGGCTGCACACGCATCGACAAAGTGATCCGTTTAACATCGGTAGCACTGATTATGTTATTGCAGGTCCCGTACATACCGACCGGGCTGAAAACCCGTTTGTTATCGCCCTGACAGTAGATAATATAGAAGCCTGGATTGAAATTCCGAGGCAGCTGTTCCAGGAAATCTGCGCTTTACCGGATCAGGAAATCACCCTGGCGGAAGTACCGGATGCCTACCGCGGATTATTTTTCGAAGCAGTATTGTCCGATATTCTATCTCGGCTGGAAATAGAATCTACGGCAAAAATTGTGATAAGCCATATTTATGACAGTGCAACAACAATTGCCTCACGACGAATATTCTCAAATAGATCGCAGCCCGATCACCATATCTTTGGA
Source organism: Chromatiales bacterium (ex Bugula neritina AB1) (assembly GCA_001730015.1). GTDB lineage: Bacteria > Pseudomonadota > Gammaproteobacteria > Granulosicoccales > Granulosicoccaceae. The sequence continues at coordinate 174,321 of MDLA01000168.1, forward strand.
TTCGAAATCCAGACCCCGGAAGGAATCAGACATTCGATCGGTCTTAAAGTCGGTACAAAAACCCTTGTCAATCTGTGCCAGTTGATAGCCAGCAAAGAGTTGGCACCTTTACATAACAACCCTGAAGAGAGCAAATCGGTGCAGTGCCTTTACGGCAAAGTGAATATTAAAGCTGACGCTTTAGCCAACATCGCCAAAGGAGACTGTCTACTTGTAGACAAAACACTATTACAGGCGAGTTTCATCACACTTTTACTACCCGATGGATTAAATGCGGCAGGAACTCTGCAAGAGAACCAAATACGCCTCACGTCTGAACTTCAGGAAACAATGGAATCAAATTATACTCTACCTGGACCCGATGAAATTCAGTTGAACCTGATATACGGAAAACCCCGGATCAGCCTGGAGCAGGCAACAGATCTCAAAGCTGGCAGCCTGGTCGAAGTTGACACGCCGGAATCGCCTATTCAGGTTTACACTGACAAACATTTAGTTGCCAGGGGCCAGGTCGTTGAGATTGATAAGAGACTGGCTATAGTTGTCGATGAGCTAGCTGCATGAATGAGCTACTACCAGATCCCTATTCGTTTGTAATACTGCTGGTCGGCGTTGCGATTGTACCCTTTTTGGCTGTAATGGTTACAGCCTACGCAAAAATTACTGTTGTTTTATTGTTACTTAGAAATGCCTTGGGACTTCAGCAGGTCCCGCCCAATATCGTTATCTACGCAATTGCAATTACTATCTCACTTTTCATTCTTCAGCCTGTAATCAGCAGTGTTACCGAGTCACTTGACACCCCGGGCCGATCGTATCAGAGCATTGAAGACTGGCGAACGGCATATAATGACGCCAAAGTACCCGTTAAAAACTACCTGACAACATTTGCCAGTGATAGAGAGCGCGCATTTTTTCTGGAGGCTGCCAACAAGTTATGGTCTGAGAATGCACGTGCTTCGGTCAAAAGTGACGACCTCGCTATACTAATTCCAGCCTTCATTGTTTCTGAACTTACCCGTGCTTTTGAAATAGGTTTTCTAGTTTTTCTGCCATTTATTATCATAGATCTGGTGGTATCAAATATACTGATAGCACTCGGTGCCATCATGGTATCGCCCTTGACAATATCACTCCCGATCAAGCTCTTCCTGTTTGTCGTAATCGACGGCTGGACTCGACTGATACACGGTCTCGTTCTGAGTTACGCTGGCTAGTAGAGATTATAGGATGACCCAAGAAACTCTGATCTATTACGCCAATTCCGGCCTCCTGATCGTACTACTATTGTCAATGCCACCAATCATCGTGGCAACCCTTATTGGTTTACTCGTCAGCTTGATTCAGGCGCTAACCCAGCTACAGGAACAAACCTTGGCATTCGCTGTAAAGTTACTTGCGATCATGATTACACTGATATTCGTTATTCCGTGGGGTGGTCGTCAATTATTCGACTACGCTATCCAGATATTTAACGAGTTTCCGTTTCTGACTCGGTAACAGAGAGATGGATTTATTCTCTCTAACAGACACCATCGATGTAGAAGTTCTTCGTAAGATGCTTGTACTGGTGCTGCTCTCAATTGCTCGCTTCTCCGCATTTTTTGTCGTTTTTCCGGTGTTTGGTCGAGTTGTGCCACCCGGGCTTTTGAGAACCGGAATAATTTTTGGCATTGCCCTGGTTATCTTCCCTCATTTGGCACAGCAATACGATTTGCAAACCAACCTGGACGTCTATGACATTGTCCTTATTCTACTCAAGGAAGCCTTCCTGGGTATGAGTCTGGGCCTGGCCTTCGGATTCCTTGCCTGGGGAGTCGAAGGTGCAGGAAATCTTATCGATTTCAATCGTGGTGCATTTCTAGCTGCTATGTTCAGTCCACTGACACAAGTGAGCACGACACCCCTGGGCAGTTTTTTTATCATGTTGTATTCTGTTTTTCTATTTACCAGTGGCGCCTTTCTGCTGATACTCGGCTTGGTGTATGACAGTTTTTTGATGTGGCCGGTGTTTTCTTTTTTCCCGACTATAAATCATGAACTACCTATTCTGATGCTCGGGGGCATGGATAAAATGATGACGGTCATGCTGTTGATTAGCGGCCCCATAATAATTCTGAATTTTATTACGGAATTGGCACTATCCATCTACACCCGATATGCGCAACAACTTAATGTCTTTATTTTCGCTTTACCAATCAAAAGCGGAATCGCATTTCTAATGTTGGTCTTAACACTGCCATTTATATTCAGACTGTTTGAACATGATTTATTTTTCATTGAAAGAATGTATGCTCGACTGATAGGAACTCTCGGTGGCTAACGAGGAGAAAGGTCAACAGAAAACTGATCCGCCCAGTAAGAAAAAACTCCGCGATGCCAGAAAAAAAGGCCGGGTTTTTCACAGCTCAGATATGTCTACAGCTATGGTGCTTATCGTTGTGTTCCTGTACATGTGGCTTGGCTGGACATCTCACTACTCTGGATTTCTAACCCTTATCGATACCGCTGGTCAGGTGGCCCCTCTTCCATTTGATACAGCAGTAGGTCACCTGCTTGAAGTTGGAATAGAGCTCTCCTTCAACTTCCTTCTTCCATTACTTCTGCTTATCATCTTCGCCTCAATCGCCAGCAGCGCGCTTGTTGTGGGCTTTTTGTTCTCCGGACACCCCATCATCCCTGATTTCAATCGCATCAATCCCGCTCAGGGAATGAAACGTATTTTCAGCCTGAAAAGCCTGTTTCAGTTGATCAAGTGGGTACTGGTTTTAATTGTTATCGGCGCGCTGGTATTCGGACTACTACGCTTCAACGGCGAGGCAATTATGCGTGTCGGCTGGTGTGGTATGGGATGCTACAGCGAGCTGCTTGGTAATCTGGTCTGGTGGTTAATTGTTTTGCTTGTACTGACCTTGCTTATTGTCGGCTTAATCGATATTGCAATGGAGCGCATGCTGTACATCCGCGAAATGAAAATGACCAAAGAAGAAGTGAAACGCGAGCAGAAAGAGATGGAAGGCGACCCCTTGATAAAATCCGCACGTTTTCAGGTCGGACAGGAAGTACGCTTTGCTGAACGAGTTGTCAATGTTCGCTCCTCGACTGTTATCATTGCTCGCGGCAGTACCATTGCTGTAGCGCTATTTTATGACGATGAAGATGATTTTCTGCCGATGATTACCGGTAAAGGCAAGGGAGCCGGAGCTGAGGTTGTGATCGAGGCCGGGCGCCAGGGCAATGTACCGATCGTGCAGGCCGCAGGCGTCGCAGAAACACTGTACAATCGACTGGAGGTCGGTAGCTATATCGAAGAAGACATGTTCGACGATATCTCTGACATCATGCGATCTATTGGTGCCCAGAAGTAAATCCGGCAGAATTATACGAAGCTGGAAATCCTGTAGGTACCGAGATAATGATCAGCAACAATTTCAGATATACTCTTAACGTATGACTGACATCGATCCACAACAGGACATCCCTCCGAAACTCGTTAAGCAACTCTTTACCGAGTTCAATGAAGAGTTTCTGCACTTGTGGCACAACCGTGGCAATTCCATCGGACGGATTGTAAAAAGTCACCTGCTACTGGAACATTACCTGAATGAATATCTGAGAGTTATTCACCCCTCAATACGGAATATCGATGCGCTGAAATTGAGCTTCAAACAAAAACTAAGCATGCTTGATTTACCTGGTGACATGATGACCTACATTCTGCCGGTACTGGACGTTATCAACCGGCTACGCAACCGCCTGGTACATAGCCTCGACATTGAAATGAATGATGACGAAATAGATCCTATCCGCAAGTTACTCGCTTTCACACGTAAACAGAGTAACAACGACCCGGACCTCGCTGATCGTAGTCCGGCAGATCTCATAGAAGAAAGTACAAAGTTGCTTTGCAGCTTGTTTGACACTCTAACCAGAACCAAGCGTTTCGAACTGCTTGACAGTGACGAAATCACGGGCCAGTCGACGCAACAAGACTAACCAGGGCAATTAAAGCGCATATAGTATAAAGCCGCGTTCGCCTTGCTCACCACCTGCCGCAAATATTTTGCATGCATGAGGATCGATCATAGCTGCTCGGCGTATCAGAGTTTCAGGCCTAACGTCTTCGCTTTTCTTTTGCCGCCAGCGTAGCAGGTACTTCATGGAGCGCTTGCTGCAACAATACCATCAGCTGGTCATAAACCATATCAGGTGACTCTTCTGTGCCAGCTCGTCCCGCATTCGCCTGGGATTGCTCACTTGTATCTTTGGATCGACCACCCTTAAGGGTCAGCCTGGGTTTGGCGCCCGCCGTATCTCCGACCTTCAACCCATCCTTTGATGTGTCGTAACCTTTGCCGGCCTTGCGTCCTTTTTTATCCGCTGCAGCCTCGCTCACACTTGCCGGTGGAATTCCGGATCCTGCTTTTTCTATACTCATAGTAAGTAAAGCATACCACAATCACTCCTGGCAATAATGCCGTTGGTAGGCGATGGAGTCACAAATGCTGTCAAAATCTTACAAAAACAAGATATGCAATTCACAGACAACCGGTGTTGTTATTACATCAAAGATACTGAATACAGTTGCTGATTCTGCTCCAGCGTAATCTCTTCGGCAGTAATAGACTGAATCATCCACCCACTATCAAGCGTGCTGCCTTCCATGTAAATCTGCCCATCCCCAAGGATTACATAAGGGTTTAATCCCGCCCACACTGCTTGCAGTTTAATCGGAGCAGCATCTTGAGTAACAGCCTCGCGACGAACCACAATATGCTTAGGAAAACGCTCTGAAAAACGCGAGCTTACCTTATTCCAGTTTGCTCTGTTGGCCGATCGCTCCTGGCCGACAATGGTCATTAAATTCCCCTGACGCTGAACGTCAATCTGCCTGGCCAGATTTGCATCGTCTATAAACCGCTGCAACACTTGCTTTGCGACACTCCCGATGGTGACCGCTTCAACATCAAACCCGGAAACACCCGGTATTCCGCGATCAATTTCATTCAATATCTGCTGTAGATCGGCTTCTTCACTAACAAAACCATCCAGAACCACAATCCCATCATGTACATAGGATGCCTTCATATCAATACACACCGGGGCGCCATTATCAGCACTTTGTACATCAGACAGATTGTTTGAACTTGTCTGGCTCGCCAGGACCCCAGTTGTCTTTTGGTTTCGGCTGGCAACGTAACGCATACCTGATTCCTGCGCACCTGTCGATGCTGAATGACCTGTATAAGTCTCTACTGCTTGACCGGTACCACGCTCAACATCTTCCTTAACACAATCAGAGGCAATACGAGTGCTATAAGCCGCCAATATTTCGTTAATCGCTCCCTGCCTTTGCGCATCCCTTTCCTGTTTCGCCATCTGGACAGAGTTGCCTGCATCCATCAACTCGTCTGCTACTCGCTCAGCATCCAGCCTGCCCCCGGCTGACCGGTTATTGAGTAAAAACAGAACAACTGCCGGAAGTAATAAGGCAACTAGCAATGCTGAAACAAGGTTTCGTGTTGTTAATCCGTCCGGACGATTCCAGCCTGCCCAAGGTGCTTGATCGCCCCTATCCAATGCTCCACCCCTTGAGTCCGCCGTTCGATCGTCAGTCACCACCTCCGGGACGGCTGCAAAATTCATCTCCTCAACAACAGGTGTGGTCGGTTGAGCGCCAGAAAATTGTTTAAGGTCCTTTAACGCTAAATCTACTGGCACCAGCGTAATATCTATAGTGCCAAGTTGAAAGTTGAACACTTGCTCTGAATCCCGGCCTACATCTTTTACTTCCCGGCCACCTTCATAGACTCGCCCTTGAGAGGCATAGACCCTGGCCTCATTCTCGCCAATCACTAATTTGGCGTGCTCTTTTTCCATACCGGCATCCGATAGTACTATGTCACATGATGCCAGTCTGCCAACCGTGAATTCCCCGACTGGCAACTGAAGTTCCACACCTCCATGAAGCCCTGAATTTACTTTAAGTGAATAGGCGCTGGTTTTAGATTCGCTCATAATTTTCCATACCCCTTCACACTAACCAAAAGAGTCAAAACTGTGTCAGGGAATATTCTTATTTTCGGAGTTCAGCATTCTTTGCAAAAATCGGTGCTGCCAAAAAAAAAGCACACCCGAAGGTGTGCTTTAAAGGTTACTTCGCAACGTAGACCGTGATCTACATTACTTCACTCACTAATTGTACCGGCTGCATTAGTATTGACTACCGCCAGCACTTTGAGCCTTGTGGCTAGAAGAGCTGCCGCTGCCATAACCTGCTCCTTTTGACGAACCACCACCACAAGAACTGCTAGAACCGCCGCCTGCGCTTGAACCACCAGAGCTAGAGCTGCTACTCAACATCTGCTGAAGCAAAGCAATCAATTGCTGAATCAGTTGCTGCAGAGCCTGTCCACCCTGACTGCCACCTGAGCCACAGCCGCCAGACCCACCCGCAGAACCTGAACCAGAACCACCGCCGCAACCGCCGCCGGAACCAACTGATCCACCGCCGCCGACGCCACCGCCACCGCCAACGCCGCCACCGAAGC
>MDLA01000169.1 GCA_001730015.1 Chromatiales bacterium (ex Bugula neritina AB1)
CACTTGGCAACCTGCCTGAGCCTCCCTCGACCCATAGATTCTGCTGAGGAGGCAATACTTAACGCAAGAGAAAAACACGCTAAAACCAGCAGCAGCGTTAGTGGAAACCTTATCTCGCATTCAGACTCTATATCAGCGGTACCGGGTATATCAGGTTGAGTCATTCGAATTACAGTCACTTAATTTTGTTAGCTTAAACTACGCAGGGGACCGGATCCCGTATCAACCGCAAGCCATTCAGTACGTGGACACAACCGCTTTCCAACGGGTACTTTCCAGGGGCCGTTCCAGATATATCCACTATTTGCAACCTGACGAATGAGGCAATGCAATGCCCGATCCGTCGTCTTGCGGGATCTGGTTTTTCGTTGAAAACGGTGAACCCATTACCAGAATTTGAGGAAGCAAGTCACATCCGGTTCACACCCGCAGACTGTATGGTACTGCGGCATGGCCGCACGACCAATGTGATTATTGCGAGAAACCGTTATTCAGCGAGGAATGCGGGCGTGGTAAAAATGATCTCGAACACTACTGACTGAAAAAAGGTGCAACGCGCTGAACAGAGCACGAATTGATAGATGATGTAAACCCTGGTGTTGTATAGAATTTCGAGTTTAGAAGCTTATAGAGCTGTATAAAAGGCGCTGCACGGGGCTTATACTGGATTGAGCCTGGTCATTCCAAGTGATATTCAAAAAAATTTAGTACAACGTCTTGGATGCTGCTATAGAAGCAGCGCAGCGGTTCCGGGCCGGATAATTATGCAACACCAGAATATAGAGCTGACACAGCCCTTAAACAGCAGGCAATCACCTTCTGACTTATAAACTATGTCTAAAGCCCGAACCTCTGTCGGTATTCAGCTGGACCTATGCCGGTATGACGAATAAACGTCCGACGCATTCGTTCATGGTTTTTGAAACCCAGCTGAAGCGATATCTTTTTGATCGGGATACTAGTCGTTTCGAGCATTATTTTAGCTCGCTCGAAACGTATAAGCTCTACTGCTCTCCCCGGCGGGTAGCCCACATGTCCGGCATAGGCGCGTGAGAAATTTCGCGGGCTCATATCTACGCGCTTTGCAAGTACCTCAACTGATAGATCTGCCTGCATATTCTGATCAATCCAGGTGTTGAGTTCTTCAAACTTATCGGTTTGCTCTGAGGCTTGGAACAGCAATGAGGAGCTGAATTGCAATTGCGTTCCTGTCCTTCTCAGATACAAAACCAGGTTTCTGGCAACGCTAAGCGCAATTCTTCGACTATGGTCTTCTTCCACCAATGCAAGGCATAAATCAATTCCAGCAGTGACTCCAGCGGTTGACGCAAAGTTTCCCTGGTTTATAAAGATAGGCTCGCAGACGACATCGAGTTCCGGATAGTCCGCACGAAGCTTATCGGTCCAGCGCCAGTGCGTTGTGACGGTTCGATTGCCGAGCAATCCGGTTTCTGCTGTCAGAAATACTCCCATACAGGTTGAGATCACGCGCCTGGCCACCGGCATTGCCATTTTAAGCCAGCTGACTACATCGGTGTTAGATACCGCATCAAACACTCCGTTACCGCCAGCTACTACCAGTGTGTCGATTGTCGGTATAGCCAGTTCACTCAGCGATTGTGTATTGATCTCAATACCGGTGTCGGTTGCGACAAGACCGCCTTTATCCGAGGCAATCACCACCTCATAGCGCAGAGCCTGCTCAGAGAGCTCTGCATTTGCTGAGGAAAACACCTGTGCCGGGCCAGTTACGTCGAGCAACGTAACTCCCGGGTACACAACAAACACCACAAGGCGATGTTTGGCTTTGGCATGATTAGAGGTCATGTTGTCCTTTATGCCACATTTCATCAACACTAAGCTAGCGGCATGAACAAGCAACATCTGTCCAGATACTTTAACCAGGCGATTATAGTGGTCGCTCTGGGGTTTATGGCATTAGCATTTGCCTACTCCGTCCGCGCCATTCTCAGTCTAGCGATGCCAATCTGGGAGAGAGAACTCGACTGGTCGAGGGGTGACGTATCGAATATCGCCGCGGTCACGCTGGTGATTATGGCTGTTGTTGCGCCACTGTCCGGCATTCTGCTTGATCGGAAAGGGCTGCGCTTTACTTTGCTTGTGGGATTGATAGCGGTTTGCGCATCATCGATCCTCGTCAGTCTCGCGCAAAGCACACCTACCCTGTTTATCGGGTTTGCGCTCATGGGCGGTGTCGGCTTTGGCATAGTCTCTACGCACATTGTTGCTGCCGCTGTGGCTCGCGTATTTCCGGATCATGTAGGATTCGCTTCCGGTATAGCCACCTCCGGTTCCAGCGCCGGGCAGTTTCTGATAGTACCTTTGATCGCCGTTCTCCTAAGTAACTTCAGCTGGCAGTGGGGCTTTGCAGCGCTGGGCATAGGTACGGCACTTTTAATACCGTTCGTTTGGCTGATACCCGATGATAATTGCGAGGAGACGGATAGCCCCGGTACCGTTCAGTCGGCTAGCTCCAGCGTCTGGCTTACTGATCTACGCCATTTGATGCTCAGTCCGGTATTTCACTTGTTATTCTGGAGCTACCTGCTTTGCGGCTATACAACAACCGGCGTGATTGAAACACATCTGCTCCCATACGCCGATCTGTGCGGGTTCGCCCCTATTCCGAGCGCAAGTGCTTACGGACTACTATCTGTGGTCAATCTGGCTGGCATGATCGGCATCGGATGGCTAGCCGATCGAGTCAATAGACCACTATTGCTGGCAGGCATTTATCTGGTTCGAGGGTTCACGTTCTGGTTACTGTTAAATATTGGCTCCAGCTACGAAAATCTGCTGCTGTTTGCGGTGATCTTCGGCATCGTGGATTACTCTACTGTTCCCGTAACCACCAGTCTGGTGAGCAGCCATCTGGGGCTGCGAACGGTGGGCTTCGTTATGGGCTTGCTAACTGCCGGACACCAGCTGGGCGCCGCCATTGGAGCTGGTTTCGGTGGATATATGTTCGACAAAAGCGAAACCTATGATCTGGTCTGGGGTAGCTCTATCGTGCTGTCTGCCATAGCGGGTTTACTGGTTTTTCTCATGCGGGAGAAACCGCCAGTGCCAACTTAACCCTGGTGTGAAAAGATCAGGTCGGCGCGATATCCTCGCCACCTCATGAATAATACGGGTTAATGATGAGTACTAAACTGCAAAATGGCGCATCGCGATAGTGACCCGTAAATCCGATTGACAGTATTTATCAGAACATGACCTGCCGGGGCTTATGTAACAAGGTGCATGCCCTTTGCACGCTGACACATACCCGGGCCAGACCTGACGTGTATTTTTTAAACAATATAACGCCAGCCTTTCCAACCCTCTCAATCACAGAGGACGCATCAGCGTAAATCCCGCTATCTGTTCGGGAATAGGATAACGTTAGAAACAATACGAGCACTTTTTCCAGATGAACACTCTGCACGATTGTAGAAAAAACGTCGAACAGGCAAGCTGCCTTCCGCCACAATACTACGTTTCCAGCGCACGCCATACAGAAGAAGTAAACAAACTGTTCACTCAGCAGTGGCTCGGCATCGGACGTAGCGATGTGGTAAAAAACGCGGGCGACTACGTTACTCTGACAATTGCCAATGTGCCGATTATCCTGCTACGAGATTCCGGCGATCAGTTACGAGCCTATAATAATTCCTGTCGTCACCGGGGCGCACAACTCTTGCAGGGCAGCGGAGAATGCCGTCAGATACGCTGTCCGTTTCACTGCTGGACTTATGGTCTCGACGGCCTGCTTAAGGGAGCTCCACACCTCGACGGCATTAAAGACTTTGATCGCAACGATTTCGGTCTGGTTGAGTTCACGGTAAAAACTCACGCTGGCTTTACATTTCTTTGCATGGCAGATAAACCGCCACCCTTTGAGCAATTTATCGGTGACTTCGACACGTACCATAGCGCCTGGCCACTGGCATCCCTGATTACCACACGCCGGCGCGAGTTCAGTGTCGAATGCAACTGGAAAGCATTTCTCGATGTATTCAACGAGTACTACCATTTGCAGTATGTACACAAGGATTCGATCAACGATCTATACAATCCTCCAAATCCTGCCGACAGCACCAGTGGCTCATTCGCAACTCAGTTCGGTGCAACCGAAGGAACCGGAGCACTGCTGCAGCATCAGCAGGATCACGCATTACCGCTGATGCCGAATCTGCCAGACCGGGAGGCAAACGGTGCACGCTATACCTGGCTATTTCCGAACATGACGTTCGCTGCAGGCAAGGATTCGATCTGGGTCTATGAAGCCTACCCGCTCGATGCTAATCACTGCCATGTAATACAGAGTATCTGCTTCCCCGAGCAAACAATCACCCTGCCCGGTTTTGCTGACAAAGCGCGATTTTATTATGATCGCCTCGACGCTGCAATGGAGGAAGATCGAATAGCGCTGGAAAACCAGCACCGTGGCCTGCGCTCACCGTTTGCCTCAGCCGGTCGGTTCTCGCCAGCACTAGAACCCAATGTGGCGGCTTTTGCACACTGGTATGCCGGTATTATGGGGTAGTATCGCTATGCCCCACTTCGACAGAATAAGGTGTTATCTAGCCCAGGTAATCAGACCACCGTCGCTCGCTGTTACCAAATACAAAAAAGTGTGGATTCAACAATGAATCTTTTGTGTTATAGCGAAGACTCTGCATGTTAGTGTCGGTGATATTTCCACCGGCCTCCTCGACAATGCACTGTGCGGCGGCAGTGTCCCACTCGCCGGTCGGACCCAGACAAGCATAGATGTCTGCGCGACCCTCCGCCACCAGGCACGATTTTAAAGCTCCACCCATACGTAATTTTTTATGCTCGCCCAGGTTCTCAAGAAACCGGCGTAGATGAGTACCACTTCTATTGCCCCAACCCAGCGCAACGGTGACTCGTCTTGCAGACGCGGTACGTACTCTGATCCTGCGTGCAGCTTCATTCGCTACCTGCTTCCACGCTCCGATACCCTGGCAGGCACAATAGGTGATATCCAGCACAGGTGCATGCACCACCCCCAGTATGGGAACACCGTTTTGAATCAGCGCGATATTAACGCTGAATTCTCCGTTCTGTTTAATGAACTCGCGCGTGCCATCGAGCGGATCAACCAGCCAGTAGGTGTCCCACTTACTGCGTTCTGTCCGTGTGATCGCGCTGGATTCTTCTGTGAGGATCGGTATGTCTGAATCCAGTGATCTCAGCTTCTCGACTATTATATTGTTAGCCGCAAGGTCAGCAGCGGTCAGCGGTGTTTTGTCCGTTTTCTGAATGACTTCAATGTCGGGTGAAAATAGCTCGAGAATTCTACTTCCGGCGAGCTTGGCCAGCTCAACCACCGCATCAACACGACAGGAATCACCGCCAGCATCAGCCGGTATTCCCGCTGCAGCATAGTTATTGTCAGCCTGTGCGGGAGCAATTCCCATCGCTTAGCCAATCCTTAATTGGTTAGTGCCCGTGCATAGACAGGAACGTAAACAGGAACACTCAAATACGTGGTATTCCGACTGCTATAGTCTAGTCTATGAAGGCTGCCGTGATGACGCAGAGTGTATTATGGGACAGCAAGGCTGGGAACATTATCCCTTAACCAATAATTTGCGCGGAACACTGGCCAGGCATTCCGGTTCTCCGTCGCCTATTACGATACTCTCGGTGATTTCAAACCCCCAGCCATCCATCCATAAACCGGTCATAAAGTGGAAGGTCATGTTCTTTTCCAACACCGTTTTATCTCCCGGGCGTAGTGACATTGTGCGCTCGCCCCAATCCGGCGGATACGATATTCCGATCGGGTAGCCGGTGCGATTGTCCTTGTTTATTCCGTATTTTTTCAGTACGCGAAAAAATGCAACGGCGATATCTTCACAGCGATTTCCGGCTTTCGCCACCTCAAGCCCGGCCTCCATTCCTTCGAGTATTGCTTTTTCAGCATCGAGAAAGGTCTGCGTCGGCTTGCCTAGAAACACAGTTCGCGAAAGCGGACAATGGTAGCGACGATGGACACCTGCAATTTCAAAGAAAGTGCCTTCACCTGATTTCATCGGCTGGTCATCCCAGGTAAGGTGCGGCGCGGAGGCATCTTCACCGGAGGGCAGCAAGGGTACTATCGCCGGATAATCACCACCCGCACCGATTTCATGATCGTGGCGCAGGCTGGCATCGTAGATCTCTGCCACCAGATCACACTTGCGTATGCCAGGCTCTATTTTATCGAAAATGCGCTGGTGCATTTTTTCAACGAATTTACCCGCAATACGCATATATTCAATTTCCTGCTCAGACTTGACCGCCCGCTGCCAGTTCACCAGACCCGTTGCATCTTTGAACACAGCATGGGGTAAATGCCTGCTCAGCGATGCAAAAGCCGCCGCAGAAAACCAGTAGTTGTCCATTTCGACGCCAATAGTACCTCTACTCCACCTGCGCTCTTCGATGCGCGCACTGAGGTAGTCCATAGGGTGCCGTTCAGTCGACTGGACGTATTCATCAGGGTAGCCGATGATATTATCGTGCTGCAGATAGCAGGTGCGTTTAGCCCCGTTGCCGTCCTGCCCGCGACCAAACCAGACGGGCTGCCCGTCAAGTGCTACCAGCACGCACTGGTGCACATAAAAAGACCAGCCATCATAGCCGGTCAGCCAGGCCATATTCGATGGATCAGACACGAGCAGCAGATCTATATTATCGCGCTGCATTGCTTCGCGGGTTTTTGCCAGACGACTATCGTATTCAGCTTGCGGGAAATGAAGATCAGGAGAGAGCATATAGAGAATTCTGTCTTTATTGTTTGTTGATACGAAAAGTAAAGCCGAAACTCAGCAACCGGCAACCGTTGCTACAGCATCAGCTTAGATCGACATCCTCCCCGCTGATTATCCGGTGGTGGAGCTGCATGCCTATATTACCACCGCTCAAAAAAACAACTGCTGTACCAGTCAAATTGATCATAGGCGAGCCCGAGCCCGTGGTTTCCTGTTGAGACGGCCACCACGCCGCACTACCGCTGTGTTTTATCGAGATGGACAATAGCATTAGCGGCCCCGCGTATGATAAAGCTGCCGGTCACCTGCTGATGTTCACGTTTCTGGTAAACCGGCTTGCCATGAAGATTCGACAGACACTCTGATCGGCTTACCGCTGTGGTGCGGATAAGCGTGCCACCAGCGTTTCCTGCAGCATTGATATCGTCAGGATCGGGGGTTTTACCCGATTTTCAGGCATCCGGCAGTAAATCCATTCGGTATCAACGTCGTGTTGAAGCGGCACCCACTTATTCAGGTGCAACATTCTGGTGCGGGAATCACAAAGAGCGACGCCGCTAAGCCATTTCCCACTATATTTAAATTGTACACTCCGCGCGCAGACCGACGCAGCAATGATATTTTTATGAAAATACTAATCGCCGATAGTTTCCCCGAAGCCTACCGCAGTGTGCTTGCCAAAAGCGGCCATGAAATCACGTTTAGCCCCGATCTCGACGCAGACTCCCTGAGCGGCGCAATCGGCGACAACGAAGCACTGATAGTGCGCAGCACCAAGGTACAGGCGGAGACTCTTAAGGCCGGCGAAAATCTCAAGCTGGTGATTCGCGCGGGTGCCGGCACCAATACCATCGACAAATCGTTTGCGGCGGAATCGGGTATTCGTGTGTGCAACGTACCGGGAGCAAACGCCGTTGCTGTAGCTGAACTTGCCATGGGCCTGATCCTATCCATCGATCGAAATATTCCCGATGGCGTAAGCGACCTTAACAAGGGCATCTGGGCCAAGAAAAAATACTCTAAAGCACAAGGTTTGCTAGGACAGAAAATTGCAATTCTCGGTTTAGGATCGATCGGCTTTGCCGTTGCTGAACGCGCTAACGCCTTCGGCATGGAGGTGTTCGCTCTGGCAAAGCCCAATCGCAGCGCAGCTGCCGAACAGCGTATTAAAGATGCTCAAATTACCCAGCTTGACAGCATGGATGAACTGCTGGCTCAGTGCGATATTATCTCGCTGCACATGCCAGCTACGGATGAAACCCGAAATCTGGTTAACCCGGCATTTCTGGAAAAAATGAAGGAAAGCGCTATGCTGATAAACACATCACGCGGCGAGCTGATTGATGAAGCAGCACTGCTACAAGCTATGCAATCGAAAGGTATTCGTGTCGGGCTAGACGTATACAACAACGAACCCGGTGCCGCTGATAGCACTTTTTCATCTGAAATCGCAACACATCCGGCTGTCTGCAGTACGCATCATATAGGCGCATCAACCGAGCAGGCGCAAAATGCTGTAGCCGAAGGAGTCGTCGATGTTATCGCTGCATACACTGAGGGTGAATTTAAAAACTGCGTGAATTAGCCCGGCTTGTTCACCAGCTCTTCGGCATCTTTAAATCCGACAACACAATTTGTATCCTGCATAATCAGTAATCATCGTCCGAATATCCACTAATGCCTCAAGGTAGAATCAATGACTAATCGGTTACACAACTTTAGCGCCGGACCCTGCACGCTTCCGCTGGAAGTACTGGAAGAAGCACAAGCGGAATTTGTCGATTATCAGGGGGCAGGAATGTCACTGATCGAGATGAGTCATCGTGGCAGGCACTTTGATGACGTGGCCAATCAGGCAATGGCACTGTCGATGGAAGTCTTTCAGGTACCCGATGATTTTGCCGTGCTGTTTCTGCAGGGCGGTGCCCTTCTGCAGTTTTCTATGGTGCCAATGAATCTGCTGAACCCGGGTCAGAAAGGCGCTTATGTAAATTCCGGTACCTGGGCTAAAGGCGCAATTACCGACGGCAAAGAATATGGCGAGGTATACACCGCCTGGGACGGAGCAGACAACAACTACACCCGCATGCCGTCAACCGCTGAAATTGCACTGCAAGACAACACCCGCTACCTGCACATCACCACCAATGAGACTATTGGCGGAATCCGCTTTGCTGAGTGGCCGGAAGTTGATGTACCCATGATTGCCGACATGTCTTCGGAATACATGGCTCGCCCGTTACCCTGGGAAAAATTTGACCTGGTGTATGGTGGCGCACAGAAGAACCTCGGTCCGGCCGGGATGGCGGTTGTATTCATACGCAAGTCAATACTCGAAAACGCCAACAAAAATATGGGCCGCTACCTGAGATACGATATCCACGAGTCAAAGGGGTCAATGTTCAACACCCCGCCGGTTTTCCCGATTTACATGTACGGAAAAGTTCTGAACTGGATGAAAGCGCAGGGCGGCCTCTCAGCCATGGAATCACTTGCCGCGGAAAAAGCCGGCATGGTTTACGCGGCAATAGATAATAGTGGCGGCTACTACAACTGCCCGGTCGATGTTTCGTGTCGCTCACACATGAATGTAGTGTTCCGCCTGCCGACCGAAGACCTTGAACAGAAATTTATAAAAGAAGCCACCGAAGCCGGGCTACTCAACCTGAAAGGTCACCGTAGTGTGGGCGGTTGCCGCGCCAGTATCTACAACGCAATGCCAAAGCACAGCGTGCAGGCACTAACTGAATTCATGGTGCAGTTCCAAAGCAACAACGCTGCCTGATACAACGGTCCAGGGTATGCCAAAGATACAGCCATTCGATGGTTTTCTCATCAGTTCAGAGTGGGCGGAAAAAGTGGTTTCGCCTGCCTATGATTCTGTTTCAGCGGAACAGCGCAGAAATTTCGCTGACGAGAACCCGGAGAACTTCATCAATACCATGCGCCTGCAGGAAGACTACCCTGAAGGTGCACAGCCCACTCAGGATCAGTTGCTGGAGACAAACAAGCAATGCCTGAAGGCCCTGCTTAACAACGGTGCGTTTCAGGCAATAGAAGAACCGTGTCTGTATATCTATCAACTGGGGCGTGGAGACCACCTGCAAACCGGGGTGGTCTGCGAAGTGGCAGTAGAGGAATATGAAAACGGCAAGTTGCGCAAACACGAAAATACGCGCACTTCCAAGGAAGACTTGCTTGCCCGCTATCAGGAGGTTGTTGGTGCTTCCTCAAGCCCGATCTGCCTGACGTATTCGCAAAACGTTGAAATAGACAATCTGATCAGCGAAATAACCCGTGGCAAACCAGATCTGGATTTCCTGACTGACGACAACGAACTGCAAAGAATATGGCGGGTGTCAGATGCAGCGCTATTAGGCAGGCTGCAAACCTTGTTTGAAACGATCGATGCGACCTATCTTACCGACGGCCACCACCGCGCCGCGTCAGGGCGTCGTTACGCGGAAATCATGCGCGCCAGAGAGGGAAAAAACACCGGCAGCGAACCGTACAACCAATTATTGATTGCACTGTTCCCGGACAACCAGCTGAGCCTGCTTCCTTTTCATCGCTGCGTGCGCGATAGCAACGGACTTACCGCAGAGCAATTGGTTACTGCACTAGAGCGATGCTTTGAAGTAGAAAAACTCGGCAAGGCACGAAATTTCAGTTCATCACAGCATGGCGAGTTCGGTATGTATGTCGAAGATAACTGGTACCGGATCAATGTTAAACCGGAATTTCTAGATAGCGATGATCCGGTAAACTCACTGGATGTCTCACTCCTGCAGAATCTGGTTCTCGACCCGATACTCGGGATCAAGGACAGCCGCGACGACCCCAGGCTGGGCTATATTGCGGGCATCAGCGGGCACGTCGGTATATTGCAAAACTACGAACAAGGCTGGAAAGTTATCTTTTCCTGTTACCCCACCTCCATCAGACAGCTGATGAACGTGGCAGATGCCGATTCACTCATGCCACCAAAATCCACCTATTTTGATCCCAAACCTCGTTCCGGTATCTTTGTCCGTTTAAAATAGTGCGTTAACGGCAGACGCGTGGGGGGAAACAAAGCTGAACTCCGTACTCTGCAGCAGCCTTTGCGGACGGACTCGCCATGCAGCTGCTCTGCACCTGGTCTACCTGGGCGGTTCCCAATTATTCGCTCCCTAACCCGCATTATTCACGGGATTGACGGAATCTCACCTGATCTTTGATTCCACAGAGAATTTTTTCTCCTGCAAATATCAGCAAGCCCAGGTGTTGCATTTAATTTCGAGTACAGAAGTTTATAGAGCTGTATAAAAGGCGCTGCACGGAGTTTTTACTGGATTGAGCCTGGTCATTCTAAGTGATATTCAAAAAAATTAGTACAGTGCCTTAGATGCTGCTATGGAAGCAGCGCAGCGGTTCCGGGCCGGAATTTTATGCAACACCAGGGAAAGTATTCAACGCGAGAAGAAAATCCACGGTGAAATCCCCTGGTGTTAATAGTTAAGGTCGGCGCGATATCCTCGCCGCCCCATATATAATGCGGGCTAAAGACGAATACGAAAATCATTCTGCCGGGACTCATCAATACCGCGCATTAAATACAAGGTACGGTCTGCGTGATTGAGGAACCCGTGCTTCTCGTGCAGTTCGCGAGCTTTGGCACGGTCGAACACGGTGGACGTGGGCATATAGCGTAGCGTCATACCACGCCTGGAATCAGGTGAATTGTTGGCCTCAGAGCCATGCAGTAAGTATATATCGTGCAATGAAATCTGACCGGGCTCAAGCACCAGATCTACCGCATCTGATTCATCATATTCACTCGGGTCCAGCTCCTGGTTCAGTGTCAGGTTGGCGGCGTTATTGGTATTGTGTTTGCGCAGTTTGCGCTCCTTGTGCGAACCACGAATCATGCGCAGGCAACCGTTTTCCGGTGTGGCCCGATCAATTGCTATCCACACAGTGCACGTTGCAAGAGGTCGCAACGGCCAGTACTCGCCATCCTGATGCCAGGGAGTTGCATGGCCACCGTGTGCAGGCTTTGCAAAAAAGCTGGAATTCCACAGCGCGAAATTAGGACCAATCACCTGCCCTACCATGTCCAGTATTTCAGGAATACGAGCAAAATTCAGAAAGCCGGTATCGTATGCGAGTACGTTCGGGCAGTAATTCGTGAACTCCGGGTGCTTCACCAACAGGCGGTCATGCAACACACGAATTTCATCAATCATTTCCTGTGACAGACGAAAGTCCGGGGTGATATAACCGTCTTCGTGGTACTGATGGACCTGTTGTTCGCTAAGCATGTTTATCCTCCGCTGTGCATCCGGTGTTTGATCGAGCCGCGTGACACTGAAGCATACCGGTTTCAACCCTGCCTCCGCCAGTATTGAATTGCTGCTAGATCGGCCGATCGCCCTTGAGTGTAATCCGGTGCATAAGCCGCCGATGCCCGTGGTAGTCGTTGACGGGATAATGCAATGTACACCGGTTATCCCACAATGCAACATCGCCCGCCTGCCAGCGGAAGCGACAACAAAACTCCTGCTGTGTTTGAATCGTAAACAGAGTTTGCAACAACGCGGCGCTCTCGGCTTCGCTCCACCCTGAAAACCGTATCGTGTGTGCAGGGCTCAGGTACAGAGCGGGTATTGCGGTTTCCGGATGTACTCTAACCACCGGGTGTACAGCGTGGAGATCGTCGGCCTGTGCCCCGGTACCACTGTCGTCAATACGAGCTGCACGTGTGGCGGCAACTGCCTTGTTGCCGGCAACCGACAGAGCCCGCAGGGTTTTCAGAGTACTCGCGAGCCCGTCTGACAGAGATGCCAGCGCCGCGTACTGATTCGCAAACAATGTATCGCCGCCAGCTGCGGGAATATCTATAGCGTACAGCATTGTCGCCATTGGCGGGTAAGGCTGATAACAGGTATCGGTATGCCAGACACCCCCGAAATTTACCGTTTCGTTTTCTTTTTTGAGAACCTCGGTAATTTGCGGAAAACCCGACAGCCCGCTAAGGAAAGGATAGGTATCGGGTTCACCCAATTGCAGAGCAAATGCCATTTGCTGCTCGGGCGTAATGTTCTGCCCGCGAATAAATATCACCAGGTACTCAAGCCATAATGCACGTAACTCAGCAACACAGTTCGCATCAAGACCGGCGGCCAGATCAATTCCGGTTATAACCGCTCCAATCTGACGAGTAAGGGGTTCTACCTTCATGCTAGTGCCGTAAAACCAGGTATTGTGAAGGCATAGAGTAAAGTACCCTGATTATTCATCGCTTTGTAAGTCCCATATTTCTTTAATCCCGATTTTACCTGCAAGTAAAGGATCAACGTTATTTCTCTGCACAGTGATACTACTATTTCCACCGCGATCAAGCGGTGCTGAAGTCAGATAGTTTGTGTGTATATGCAGGTTTCTTGAATCTCTGTACTCTATTGCTCCTGGGTACGCTCCCGACAGCACCACTGTATTGTATTCAACCAGCGCTCCACTGGCGTTCTGAAGCTCGATTCCCGCATCCCCCGGGCGGGCCTGAACGATTAGATTATAACTAATAACCCCGCCCTCGTGACTGCTGCCCAGCCCGAACGCAATATTCCGATAACTATCGAAAATCACATTGCGCGTTACCCGTGTACCACTTGACTGTCGCCACGCCAGTACCGCAGGCCCACTGGTGTATTTTCCACAATCACGTTTGACGTTGCAGCCAGTGCCGTCACCACGGATTCCATACAGGTAGTTATCACGCACAATCCAGTCTTTTGCCTGGTGCAGATCTATTGCACCGTTATAATCGCCTATAACCCCTCCCTCACCATAGCCGACAGACGAGCACGCAACCAGACCATTGGCTGAACCGCCAGTGTTAAGCTTGACATGCTGAGTACCGATATCAACCAGATGAACGTTATAGATTCTCGACCCACGCCGAGCCCCTTCCAGGGGCTTAATAGAAATCGCATGGTCCCGCATTGCTGTGATTGTTAAATCGGCAATGGTTATATCATTGCCAAGCAGCATCAGCCCCTCGCCCGGCACCGAGTAACCGCGGCCAACTATTGACACTGAACTACGGTCTCCACTGAGCGACCGAATAGTTAGTTTGTCCGCTACCAACACCGCATGCCGAGCCAGATTATAAGTACCGTCCCGCAGTAGAATTTCCGTACTCGGCTTTGCCTCTTCGATCTCCCTGACCCAATCCTTTTCAGGCCCGATAACCATAGAAAACTGACGCTCTGTGTACAGAGATGAGTTTTTATATGGCGGGCAATTTAAAGCATAATCCAGGGGTTTACCAAGTAGGCGAGGTAAATCAGCGCCCGGGGCTTCGCCGAGCTCAGGCTGCTTGTTCGCGCCATTCGACGGGGCACTTTCACCTGCGGGGCGACTCTCTGAAGCCGCACCCGGCCCTGAACGGAAAGTAAAAAAAAGACAGAAAGTAAAAAAAAGAGCCAGGCAAACAATCACCCCGGAATGTCTTTGTGTTCTTGCCATCATATTATCGAATTCAAAATCAGCTCGCCTGAACACAAAACCGGGTATATCCTGCACCGTAGGGTGGATAAGCGGAGCGCATCCACCAGACAGATTTTTAGCTTTTTATATATTATATTTTTTATCCACAATATTATTTTTTATTTGCATCGGGAACCTTGAAGGTGGATGCGCAAGCTTAACCACCCGACCGGACATTTGCATACCAACCGCTGGCACATAAGGATCATCGTCCCGCAATAATTTTCATCTCTCAGCCAATGCCTTTATTTCCACTTCCAGCAACTCACCCGACTCATCTTTAACGGCTGTTTCCCTTAGATGACTCAGGCACGCCACCGCGTTGGCTTGCTGCTCTATTGTATCAAGTGAATCAATAATCATCTGGTACTTACTGTGTCCTCGCGCGTGTGTATCGGAATAGCCTTTTACCAGCCGCTGGCATTTTAGTATCTCTATTGCCAACGGAACGGAACGCTCGGCTGCAGCGAGACTCACGTGAATCAGCTTTTGTACATGCTTTTCTTCGACCTGATGCCTTAACAGTTTCCGGCGTATCGGCTTTAGTGAGCTGGCAATCCACAAGGCTAAAAAACCGCTTGCGCTATCGGTGCGAAGCCGTCTGCCTTTGTTTACCAGTTTATCCAGCAGCTTGTACATCCGGGGACTTCCCTCAATACGACGACCGATACCTGCGGGCAGCGTGCCGCATACTTCCTGTGCGCCGGGGTGAAAGTACTCGGTTACGTGTACTATCTGATCTGCACCTGCCTCTTGCTCACGGCGCAATCGCCGGTTTCTGCTGGCGCGCGTTTTTAGATCTGCAACCCGAACGATATCGTCATAGCACATGGCATTTGCTAGATATTTAGCCGCGGTTTTCAGCAACTCATAGTTATCTTCACCAGTTTCCAGATCAACAAACTGCTGTAAATTTTCAAGGTATTGCTGTCCATAGGCAATGTCCTGGTAATCGACTACTTTCTGCAAAGCTACGGTGACTACATGGTGTACCGGCTCCGGCATTGTTTTTATTTGAGCTGTGAGGCGCTGCCATTGATCCAGAAGCCTCGCGGGGCCTACCGGCTGCACGAGCGATTTTGCACTACCACCATCCAGGCCCGGCGGGTTATCAAACCTGACCAGTGTTACGCCTTCATCGTAGTTCAATGCGCCGCGAAACGCGTCGATGCTTGCGTCCACACCGCGCCCGGAGTTTCGAATCACCTGCTCGAACAACTCAGTGGCAAACGGCAAGTCACCACTTCTGGCCAGAGCACCGAACAGACTGGCGGAGATCATACTGCCAGCGCGACTGGCAATTGCTTCCATATCAAAACACACCACCTTATGGGAGGCTTGCTTTACTTTTTTATAGACCAGCGGGCTATCAGCGCGCCCGTCACCCGGTTGTGTTTTTTCATCAACCGCCAGTATCCGGTGGCTGGAGGCGATCAGTGTGGTTCGATCGGGTGTGACAAATCCACGCACCACGGCTCTGCCGGCTTCCATTAGCTCGGCGGCAATGAGAATATCGACATCACCGGGAGAAGGCGTTAACGCAAACACCGGGGCTCTGTCTGTCTGCTGAGCCATTTCTATATAATAAATCGTTGCGCCGGTTCGTTGCGCAACACCGGCAACCGATGTCATCTGTACCGCGTAACCACCGCTTGTAGCAAGATCAGATATCCAGTTGGCAAGTACACCGCCACCCTGCCCGCCAACGGCATGAATAGCAATTTTCAGGATTGCTGCCGAGGTATCCGTACTAGTGTGGCTGGCGTTCGGTATCGCTGCAGTATTTAAATTGAGATCAGAGGTCAAGGGCTGTCTCATCAAAAACCAGCCGCCGTTTGTCCCGCCGGTTTTGCAGGGCGGTTATCAGGCGTGCTCTTAGCTGACTGGCGGTTCGCTCCAGCCAACCCGGATTAGAGATGACATCTGCCTGATAAAAAGACGGACACAGCACCGCAGCATCTGCCACTTCGCCGCAGTTGCCACAACCGACGCAGTTGTTGTCTATACTCGCGACCGGATCATCTCTGAGGGGATCGTCTAGTGTTTTTACCGATAACGACGGACACCCTGAAAGCCGGATACAGGCGTGATCTCCCGTGCAGATATCTTCGTCCACACCAAAGCGGGTCCGTGCTACCCGCTTACCTTCAGACAGGGATTCGGCCACCAGCGGTTTCAGGCGACGCTGTCGGTTGAGCATACACTCTGATGAGGCAATAATAACTTTAGGCCCTGTTTGCTCTGTCGTTAGTGCTTCTCTCAGTGTTGCCTGCACTTTGCCGACATCGTAAGTGCGATCAATCTGCCGCACCCACTGAACCCCCATACCCTGCACCGCCTCCTTAATTGTGTGGTTTGTCGATTTACTCTGGTTGCTGGCACGGGAGGAGAGAATATCCTGACCTCCGGTTGCAGCCGAATAGTAGTTGTCGACAATTATAATCACGCCGTCATTGTTGTTGAACACCGCATTGCCGATCGAGGAGGTAAGCCCGTTGTGCCAGAACCCGCCATCTCCCAGAAAAGATATCGACCGGCGATTTGCGGCGTTATCGTTAAATGCCGATGCAGATGCCGGCCCCAACCCATAGCCCATTGTGGTTGCACCAATATCAAATGGTGCATTTATAGAAAATAGATGGCAACCGATATCACTGGCAATATGGTGCGGACCCAGCTCACTCTCGACCATTTTGGTTGCGGCAAAAATAGGCCGTTCCGGACAGCCTATACAAAAACCCGGTGGCCGCGCCGGCAAGGCCTGAGCAAGTGCTGCGTCGACTTCCGGCTGTGGCGCATTGGGCGATCTGGCCTGCGGTGGCATGAGATCGGGGGCGTTTTCCAGCAGATATTGGCGCAGGCTATCAAGCATTACCTGGCCGGTTAGTTCTCCGGCCACAGGGAATGTACCCTTGCCGGACAAGCGGGTTGCAGATCCGTTTTTATGCAGCATGGCTCGCAATGCCTGCTCTATATATTCGGGGTGCCCCTCCTCAACAACAAGGACACTCGCACGCGAGTTGGCGAACTCAAGAAATTCGTCGTCAACGAGCGGATAGGTTACGTTCAATACATACAACGCTATGTCGCTGTCACCGCAGACATTCGCCAGCCCGAGACGCTGCAGGGCACGAATTACCGCGTTGTACATGCCCCCCTGACAGACGATACCCACCCGGGATTCTGCAGGCCCGAAAAATTCATTGAGTTTATTCTCACGTATATAATCTACGGCCGCTGGTAGTCGTTTACTGACTTTCTCCTGCTCATGCAGAAATGAAGATGGCGGCAGCACAATACGGTTGTAGTCGCGCTGCGGATTTTCCAGTGCGTCTTTCACGGTTGTTTCCGGCCGCTTGTTTTGTCCGGCGGTAAATTCCCCCAGAAGATGGCAGGAGCGAATCCGAACCTGCAGCATCACCGGGCTATTGCTCGCCTCCGATAGCTTAAAGCCATCGCCAACGGCTTTAACTATAGAAGGCAGATCAGGGCGCGGATCAAGCAGCCAGATAGAGCTTTTCATCGCGAACGCATGACTGCGTTCCTGCATTATAGATGACCCTTCGCCGTAATCTTCGCCAACAATAATCAACGCACCTCCGGTTACCCCGCCGGATGCAAGATTTGCCAGCGCATCTGATGCGACGTTAGTTCCAACCGTTGATTTAAATGTTACCGCTCCACGGATGGGATAGTGCACTGAGGCGGCCAGGGTTGCCGCGGCGGTGGCCTCGGATGCGCTGGCCTCAAAGTGCACGCCAAGCTCAGCCAGAATCTCCTGAGCGTCGGCCAGTACATCCATCAGGTGGCTGATCGGCGAACCCTGGTAGCCCGCAACATAACCGACTCCGTTCTCCAGCAGCGCTTTGGTAATTGCCAGTATGCCCTCACCCCGGAACGTTTCCCCCTGCTCTATAGTCAGCTGCTGAACTTCTTTATGAAAAGATCTTTCCGCCATGCTAATCCGCTCTGGAGTGGTTTATTCCAATGCTACAGCTCATTCAGGGGCACCTTGATATAGCGCATTCCGTTGTCTTCAGGATCAGGCAGCTCACCCGCACGCATGTTGATCTGTACCGAGGGTACCATTAACTTCGGGGTGCCAAGCTTGTTGTCGCGAGCGGTTCGCATCTTTACAAATTCCTCCTGGTTGATCGACTCATTCACCTGGACATTATTCCGCTTTTGCTCACCGACGGTAGTCTCCCACGCGAACACATCACGCCCGGGGGCTTTGTAGTCATGACACATGTACATCGGGGTGTCGTCAGGCAACTGGAAAATCCGTTGTATCGAGCGGTATAGCTGCCCGGCATCTCCACCCGGAAAGTCACAGCGTGCGGTACCGAAATCAGGCATGAACAAGGTATCTCCTACAAACAAAGATCCGCCTATAGAATGCACCATGCACGCAGACGTGTGCCCGGGAGTATGAATCGCGTTGCACGTGAGTTCACCGACTGTATAGGTTTCATTGTCATTGAACAGGTGGTCAAACTGACTGCCGTCTGTGTGGAAAGTCCGGCCTTCATTAAATATTTTCCCGAAAACCTTTTGAACCTCGGTAATCATTGCACCGATTCCGGTTTTTCCACCCAGATTTTCCTTTATATAGTGTGCGCCGGTCACATGGTCTGCGTGCACGTGCGTATCGATGATCCATTCGACCGTCAGGCCGAGTTCCTGAACTTTCGCAATGATCGCATCAGCAGATTCTGTACTGGTTCTGCCGGAGGCGCCATCGTAATCGAGTAATGAGTCAACAACGGCGCAGCGGGAAGTGGCGGGATCAGCCACAATGTAGCTAATGGTATTGGTCGCATTATCAAAAAAAGCGGTTACGGAGGGTCTATTCATTCAACGGGTTCCAGCGTGTAAACGGTATTAAAGTGTAGATTGAATTGGGTTGATTCCGGATATAGTATCGAAAATTCCGGGGTCGCAGGCTACAACGAGCGCCCTCCGTCAACCGGAATAATCTGGCCGGTTACATAACCGGCAGCCGGGCTCGCGAGAAAGGCCACCATTCCTGCAATATCGGTTGTTTCACCTTTGCGGGCAAGTGGAATTTTGGCCAGTAATTCCTGCTGTTTTTCATCGCTCAGGCTCGAAGCACCCTCGGGCCATAAAATCGCTCCCGGCGACACGCCGTTTACATTGACCGACGGTGCAAATTCAAGCGCCAGTGATTTTGTCAGCAGCCGCAGCGCCGCTTTGGTCGAGCAATAGACGATATGGTCCTTCAACGGACTCTCGGAATAGATATCGACAATATTAACAATACTTCCGGATTGCTCACGTAGCGCAGGCCATGCTGCCTGAGACAAAAACAACGGTGCACTGAAATTGGACGAAAACAACTGAGCGACGGTATCTTCTGAAATATCACCGATGGGTGTCGGGTAGAAACCACTGGCGCTGTTCACCAGCAGATCGAGCCGCTGCCATTGGTCAAGTGCTGCTTTCACCATGGTTTCAGCCGCTTCAATGCGCCCCAGTTCAGCGGCGAATGTTATCGCGGAGCCGGCTCTTGCCGCGTTACACTGATCGGCGAGTGCCTGCGCCTGTTTCAAGGATTTTCGATAATGAATAAGCACCCGGTAACCATCTGCGTGCAACCGTGCCACTATTGCCGCGCCAATACGAACGCCGCCACCGGTCACGATGGCAACCCTGCCCTCACCACCTTCTGAACAATTCAATTATTTCCCCCATGGATGAAGTGATTGATTTTTCTGCTCTGCTGCCCGATTGTACTGGCAAAACGCCTTGTCCAGAAGCAATCGCTGACACAACAACACCAGACGGCAAAAGGAAGCTACATGAATGACACATACGATGTTGCGATAGTCGGAGCCGGGTTTTCCGGTCTTTATCTTCTGCACCGCTGCCGGAAACTGGGCCTCACCGCCCGCATCTGGGAGGCCGGAACCGGCGTAGGCGGCACCTGGTACTGGAACCGTTACCCCGGTGCGCACTGTGATATCGAAAGCATGCAGTACTCTTATCAGTTCGATGACGATCTACAGCAACAGTGGAACTGGTCCGAGCGCTACTCTCCGCAGCCGGAGCTGTTGCGCTACGCCGGGCATGTTGCTGAGCGGTTCAAGCTCCTGGATGGCATTGAATTCGAACGCCGGGTAGCCAGCGCGAGCTTCGATGAAGCGCAGGCCATCTGGACCCTGAAGGCGGCTACCGGTCAAACCCTGCACGCTCGGTTCTGCGTAATGGCAACGGGCTGTCTCTCCGCTCCAAACTGGCCGGCAGTTAAAGGCTATGAGCATTTCGAAGGAGAGCAATACCACACCGCACTATGGCCCAAAGAACCGGTAAATTTCCACGGCAAGCACGTGGCCGTGGTTGGCACCGGTTCATCTGCGATTCAATCAATCCCGGTAATTGCCGGGAGCGCGCGCCAGCTAACGGTATTTCAGCGCACTCCTAATTATTCCGTACCCGCACACAACCGGCCAATGGACCCGCAGCACGCTGCTCAGGTTAAAGCGAACTACCGGGCAATGCGAGCAAGTGCCAGGCAGAACCTCTCGGGAATCTATGGGACGTACAACACCGGTTCGGCAATGGATGTCAGTGACGAAGAACGCCGCAAAGAATATGAGCGCAGATGGCAAAACGGCGGCCTGACTTTCCTCGGCTCCTATGGCGATCTAATGCTGAATCAATCGGCAAATGATTCAGTAGTCGCGTTTGTGCACGAAAAAATAAAAGCAATTGTCAATAACCCGGAAACCGCTGCGCTGCTCTGCCCGGACAATATAATCGGTGGCAAGCGCCTGTGCGTAGATACAAACTACTATGCCACTTATAACCGCGATAACGTTACCCTGGTCGATGTACGCAGTCAGCCGATAACTGAAATAAATAAAACCGGGCTCCGTGTTGCAGAAACACAATACGACGCAGATATTATAATCTTTGCCACAGGCTTTGATGCCATGACCGGTGCGCTGATGCGAATAGATATTCAAGGCCGGGGGAAGCGATCATTGCAGGAAATCTGGAAACCCGGGCCAGGCAGCTACCTGGGTCTGGCGATGGCCGGTTTCCCTAATCTGTTTACCGTCACCGGGCCCGGCAGTCCATCGGTGCTGACAAACATGCTACCCACAATTGAACAGCATGTTGAATTTATCGCCGACTGCATCAAGCACGTTACCGCGAGCGGCCATAGCACCATAGAGGCTGAGCAAAACGCGCAACAGCACTGGTGGGATCACGTACAGGAAGCCGGACAGCGCACCTTAAAGCAAACAACCGATAGCTGGTATATGGGAGCCAATGTCGACGGAAAAGCCCGCGTTTTCATGCCTTACAGCGGCGGTTTTCCAGCCTATTGCCAAAAATGCGAAGAAGTAGTCGCGAACGGATATGAAGGGTTTTCCATTCAATAATTACTCGAAATTTTCATAGTGCTAGGTGGCTGTCCGAGAACTGGGATCTACTGCGGGCGCGATCTTTTGGCCAGCTATTTCGATCATTTTCGTTAAGAAGAGCAACTATTCGCC
This sequence comes from Chromatiales bacterium (ex Bugula neritina AB1), assembly GCA_001730015.1. Taxonomy (GTDB): domain Bacteria; phylum Pseudomonadota; class Gammaproteobacteria; order Granulosicoccales; family Granulosicoccaceae. The sequence goes on from MDLA01000169.1 coordinate 21,842, forward strand.
TCTAATGATCAAAATATCTGACCTAAAATCTCGCGCCCTCGCTACGACCCCAATTCCCGGACAGCCACCTAAGCTTTCGCACTGCGGTATTCTTCAAACCGCCTAAAACCCCATGCCAGCATCTTGCGAAACCCGACGCCAGAGCGTAACTCGAACATTTCATAGTGAAATCGGTGTGATTTAAGACCGGCTTTTTTAAACCCCTTTAACAGACTATCGCGCATCTCGACAGGCCCGCAGAACGACACAGAGGCGCTGGAGAAGTCGTCACCGGCAGCGGCTTTTATCGTATCTATCGACAACCTGCCACTGTTGCCGGTCTCATGCAGGTGTAATTGCAGCGCAGATGAATTGCTGATTTCAGTCAGTTCATCCAGATGAGAAGCGTTCGACTGGTGGCGCACCGAATAAAAGAGATGAACCGGTCCTTTGGTATTTTCCAACTGGTGAGCCCAGGCAACAAACGGGGTGATACCCACCCCTGCTGCAATCCAGATCTCCGGTGTTCCCGGCCGCCGGGTAAAGCCGCCATAGGGGCCCTTCACTCTTACTGTCGCGCCGGGTTTAACGAGTGACTGCAAAGCGTGGGTGTAGTCCCCAAGACTTTTTATGGTAAAACGCATCTCTCCATTTGCAGAGACTTTGCTCAACGTAAACGGGTGCGGTTCGGGCAGCTGATCAACAGATAAAAATGCAAACTGACCAGCCTTGGCGTTCATGTTGCGACCGTTGGCTTTCAATACAACGGCAAGCGCATCACCGCTTTTCTCGGCTGAAACAACAGTGAACGGTCTGCCACGTTTGAACAAGCCCGACACTGTGGCATAAGCATAGGCCGCGACTCCGGCAACACAGAACAACCCGACATATACACCGGGCGAATCGGTCAGATCAAACGGCTTGCGTATTAACAAGTAATGTAACGCACCTGCAACGAAGAAAGCCCCCATAAACCGGTGGGTCCATTTCCATAGCTTATAGGGCGTGAAGGTAGCAATACTCAACAGTACCAGAATCAGCAAACCATAAAGGCTGAATTCCCCCAGAGTTTCGCCAAGCTGAACCAGAATCGTTTCCTCTCCGGTTTCTTCGAGATCGGCGTCTATCACATCGTGCAGCAGGAGTCCCGCCATGGCCCCTACGCCGATCCACTTGTGCAGTACGTAGGCCCGATCCAGCGGACCGAACAGCAGTGAGGTTCCCGGCAGGCGGGTGCTGATGACCATGGAGATTGCCATGGCAATCAAAGCGCCTGAAGCTAGAAACTGACTGAGTACAGCCCCTGAATCGTGCTGACCGGCCAGTGGTACAAACCAGATCAGGGGAATGCAAACAGCAATCACAACAATGGCGGTTCCGGGTAAATAGTGTCTCATCTATAACTTACGCTCTTGTGCACGGTTCATTTTGTAGCGCATTGTAGTCAGCAGTTGCTATCAAAACAACAGCATCTTCCTTCCAATGATCAGAACAGGCAGATGAATCAGAATTGATTCACGCACCATTATTGATGCGTGAATTGCGGAGTTCTCCGGATCAATCGTCTACTTCCACCTCCAGCACCGTACCGTTGGATGCGTCTATTTCAACCTCATATACTGTTCCATCTGCATCCAGGATCTCAACTTCCCAAACAGACTTTCCGTCCTCCGATTCGGCCTCAGCTGAAATAACAGTACCTTCAACCTGTTGCCTTGCAATTGAAGCTGCCTGCTCAAGTGAAACCTCAACACCGACCAGCTCTTTATTGTCATCAGCAAAGATTGACGCTGAAATTCCGGCACAGAACAATACGGCCAGTGTTGTCTTGATAGTATTTTTCATGATGATTCCATTGATTTTCAAACGCAACGACGGTGTTGCCAATACTATTATCGCCATCAGGCTTAAGACAACATTAAGAGCAAGAACACGCGAGCTCCAGAGCACTGTAACCTTTAAACTTCTCAAATGAATCAATCGATCAAAGTGCGCTGTTTTTAATCGAGCTTGAGATACATCTCTGCTTGAAGTGACTAATTATCACAATCTAAGCACTTTACTCGACCAGCCACTACCTGAGCTCGGCGTGGGGTCTACAGCTGCGTTGCAGCCCTTGAAAAGAGAGTGACTATAGACCGCGTGCTTCGCCCCTTGATTGCTAAGATATGGGTAAACCAATTGACAAACTCTCACTCATAGACTCTGAAGGTTACAATACACTGGCATTCTTAAGGTTCATTAAAGATTCGCCCCCGATAGTACTGAGGCACTGATCAAAGCGCTCAATCTACAAACGGAAACTTAAATGAACATTTCTATTACACATGCCACTGACAGCAGCGAAAACACCGGAACTATAGATCTTAATAACGTTATGGATAGCATCATCGGGAACGGCTACTGCTTGTTACGAGGATACAGCAACTCGCTTGAGCAGTTCAGCACGCTGATAAACCGGTTATGCAAAAGCGTTACCTATGATCCGGCGCGATCAATTTCTGCAGAATCGGTGCAGAAGGTCGACGCCGGCGTCGAGGCTATTGGCTTGCACATCGAAAACGGCAATACGCCCAGAGTTCCTCATCTGCTTGGGTTTTATTGCCGCAAGGCCGCCAGCTCCGGTTCTCAAACCACCATTTGCGATGGCAGCGCTCTGCTTGATCAGATGCCCGCCGAAATACGCTCGCCATTTGATCAGCACATTGTGGTCACCAGAACACTCTCTGAAGAGCAATGGAAATCGTATCTGGCTCAGGAACACCCCGAAATTCACAGCGCAGATCAGGTAAAAGAGATTCATTTAAAACAAATGCTCGCCATGCACGATGATCACAGCGCCACTCTCAACGCCGATTCATCACTGACCTACAAATTGACCATTGATCCGGTTCGTCGAAGTCCGTTTTCAGCTAACCGGGCGTTTGCCAATGCTGTACTGGGGCCGTCGTTTAACTACCAGCCACCGGAATACCGTCTGGCCAGCGGGGAAATACTCTCGAAAGAGCAAATTGAAAATCTGCGGGAATTTGCCGAAGCCCGAACCGGCGAGATTGCCTGGCACGATTCCGATATTCTACTGCTCGACAACTGGCGCATGATGCATGGTCGCAGAGCGATTACCGATGCAGCAAACCGAGAGCTGTTTATCGGCATGGGGATGGTGCAGTGAACGTAGTGGAAAGCGGTACCTCGACCATGGGCATGCATCACGCTGCTGTACTCAGCAGTTCAAATCAGAACTCTTATCACTCAGCCCGCCTATTCGTCGAGCAGCAGTTCCGATTTTTCCATGGGGCAGAAATCGAGTGCGACTACCCCGCCCTGATGACACTGTACGACAGCGACCACAACGTGCAGGCGGTAGCCGGAATACGATCTCCGGACAACCGGTTTTTCCTTGAGCATTATCTTGATCAACCGGTTGAAGAAAAATTAAGCCAGCTCTTTCAAACCCGGATCCGGCGCGAAAAAATAGTTGAGGTTGGCAGTCTGGCGGGTGGTAAGGACCGTCAGGCAACCGATTTACTCATGCACCAGTTGTGGGATCATCTGATTCGCTCCGGATTTGAGTACCTGGTTGTGACCGGCACAAAAACGCTATTATTCAAATTCAGGAAGCTGCCATTGCATTACCTCGCGGACGCGAATATCGGTATGGTGCCTGACTCCGCCAGCTGGGGAACCTACTATGACGACTCGCCCGGCGTCGTTGCCGGAAGGTTGAAGGATTATGATTTCCGCTTCTTCAGAAACCAGGCGCCCGATCACTATCAAACACGAATTCTTACCGGTAAAGACAGCTATGCAATCTAAGCGCAGACTCAACCCTTGTATAAGAACCTGCCACAGTCGCGCTTTAGCTACCACAACCGCCTACCGGTAACTACAATCAGCCCATCGGGGCAATACACAAGAATAACCAGCTAATGAATACCATACTAATTGTCGAAGATGACGCACTAATCGGTAACGCGATGGAACAGTGGCTTGGGCAGTCTAACCGTGTCGAGTGGGTGCGCAACGCGGCCGAAGCGGTATCTGCCCTGAATGTTAAAGCCTTCGATATTGTCGTTCTCGACCTTGGCTTGCCTGATGCACATGGCTTCTCGGTACTCAAAATGATGAAGCGCAAGAAGATTGATTCGGGTGTTCTTATTCTCACGGCCTACAGCGAAGTCGAGAATCGAATAGAAGGGCTGGATATGGGCGCTGACGATTACCTGGTTAAACCCATAGAATTTAAAGAGCTCGATGCACGAATCCGCTCCATTAAGCGGCGTAAAGACGGTTTAAACTCTCCGGTCATTGTACATAATGATTTTGAATTCGACGTTAATGGCAAAACACTCAGCCATAACGGCGCCCCGATCAATCTGTCGCGTATGGAAGTTTCCATACTGTCTATTCTACTGCAGGGTCGAGGGCGCTATTTCAGCAAGCAGATGCTGGAGGAGCGGCTGTACCCTGACACGGCTATCATTGAAGGCAATGCAATTGAAGTGCATATATCTGCGCTGCGCAAGAAACTTGGCAAAGAATTGATCAAAACCACCCGCGGTCTGGGCTACATTATAGAGAAAACCGGTACGCCTTCGTCATGAGTAAAAACCGATCAATTACCCGTCGTTTGATCTGGCTGATCGTATTGCCAGTCATACTGCTGGTTATCGTGGGAGCCGGCCTCGCTGCAAGAATGGCAAGTCAGTCTGTAAACGATCTCTACGATCAGCAAATGCAAGCCAATGCCGGCGTTCTGCTCAGTTTTATACTTTACGAATCAATCGAGCACGAACAGGAAGAAGACGATGATGAAGATGAGCCGGATGAAGATGAAGTAGAAGAGCTACTTGAAATAACCGAAGCTATCAACGCCGAACACGGCCTTCCAGTCAACTTCCGGCTGATCATCGGTGAGCAAACCCGATTCGAATCCAGATCGGTGGCATCTTTTCCAGCGTGCTCTACAGGGTTCAACATAATAATGCCAGCACACGAAAAGCTACAGAACCAATGGCGTTGTTATCGACAGGAGCAAACGCTGCTTACCAGCAATATAACAGTCACTGTTGAAGTATTTGAATCACTACATCAGCGGAACCTGGCGATCCGGTCCCTGCTTGCTGCAACCTTCAGCCCGTTGATTCTCCTGCCTCTGCTATTAGCTGGCGTAACCTATTGGGCCGTGTCATCCGCTATGCGCACGCTACGCAACGTCAGCAGCGATATATCGAATCGATCTGTCGATAACCTTGAGCGCTTATCACTAGAGCAGCAACCCACAGAGCTGCTACCTGTCGCCACTTCGGTAAATCAACTGCTCGATGGCATTGAGAGAAGTCTCAAACGGGAAAAGCAATTCACCGATGATGCAGCACATGAGCTGCGCACGCCGCTAACCTCGATAAAAATGCTCGAACAATTGCTGCGCCGTGACAATAAAGACCCGGCACTGCTGCCACATCTCGATGGTCTTCGCGACGGGGTAGATAAAAGCACCAAGTTAATTGAACAGCTACTCGGTTTTGCACGCCTGCAAACTGCTAAATCGTTGCAGCTGAACCCGATAAATCTATCCGGTGTTTTACACACCGAACTCGGTTTGCTCGCACCACAGCTGGTTAGCAAGCAACTCGAAGTATCAATAGAAGAGGACCGCTACAGCAGACCGGTATACGCCAACGAATCCGCTATGGCTCTGCTGATCCGGAACCTCTTATCCAACGCCTGCAAATTCAGTGATTCCGCCGGAACCATCTATATTTTTCTGGACGATTCATTCCTCATTGTAGAAGACGACGGCCCCGGTATTGATGAAGAAAACAGAGAGCGGGTCTTTGACCGGTTTTATCGAGCGCCGGGCACTAAAGATAAACCCGGTAGCGGTCTCGGACTGGCGCTGGCCAAGTGGGTTGCTGACGCGCATAAGTTTGAACTCTATGTGCAACCTCCTGTACGCGGTACGGGTGCAAGTATTATTCTCAGATATCACTCACCGGAATAGCGATTCATTAACTTACCAGTGCCCGTCCATAAACCCGGACGTAGCGAGGATCATTCAGGTGGGTGAGATCTCCCCTACCACCTGTGGGCGTTTAGTCATTAAAAATAATTACATGTGGTCGGTGAAAGATCGCGTGTCCTGAGGGATCCGCTGTAGCGCAAGTTTGTGGGCACACACTACACTAACTCCGGATGGTGATAAGCTTCCGGATAGGGTTTCGGGTACATTGGGCCCAACGGCACTACATTATTCCACGACCTGCCAAAGTAGCCTTGCCTGCAATGTTCCAGCGAGTTACTTTCTGCCACTCCGGGTATTGCATATACCCGGCACAACCAACGCCATAGATGCGGATAATCCAGAATTCTGGCGGCGTTTAATTTCATGCGCAGGTAATAGACAGGATCGTGCCGATAGAGGGTCGGGAACAGGCGCAAGTCAGCCTCCGTAAAGCGATCACCTGTTAGAAATAAACGCTGATCTGTCGCCAAGCGAGCTTCGAGTTGGGCAAGCGTATCAAAGTAGGTAGCAAAGGCCGCTGCATAGACTGCCTGATCAGACGAAAAGCCTGCCTTATAGGCACCATTATTTATAGATGTATAAATCAGGGAATTCAGTTCATCAATCTCAGCACGCAGTGCATGATCAACCGGGTACAGGTTCCAGCGCTCGGCATCAGTCAACGTACTACCCAGCACCGACGCCTGATCGTTGAGCATGCGTATTATCTCTGCACTCTCGTTATTTACAATGCGGCCGGTTTTCTTGTCATAGAGAATCGGCACGGAACCCTCGTTCGAACCTTCAGCCGCATAGATCTGCTTTGCCAGCCGGTAACTCTTGCCGGTACCGGTGTCAGTGGTACATTCAGCCAGAGTCTTGCCGGTGAGTGTTGCCACTCTGCCAGGGTTGAATTCCCACAGATCAGGACCGACCGGATCTTCTTCGTTCGTTCGTCCGGGGAATGCAACATCAAGCGAGATGCTGTCCTGCAAACCGAGTAGATTGCGTGCCAGGGTTACCCGGTGGCACCAAGGACAATTAAATGCGACAAATAAATGATAGCGACCTGGCTCAGCGGCAAAGGTTTCATCACCCAGTACGTGGCGAAAGCCGCTGACCCCGCGAACAAACTCTCCCCTGGAACGGCGACTCTGTGCATCAGTTTGTGATTCCTGCACGGAGGCATCAACGGATTTATCGGGCATTATTGCTCCCTTTTCCAGCTATTTAAATCGGTGCAAAACCGGCTGCTACAAGCTGCGGGCCACCGGAAAAAGTTGCCGGCAACGAGCTTATTTTCCCGTATACACATAGCTATCGGTCGATATATCACCGTGCCAGACGTAGACCGACATAAACGCTTTTTCCGCGGTTCGAGTACCATGTTCTATCATTGAAGGGTGGAACGAACGCTCGCCGGTTCCATGAGCAATGTACGGTAGTTCCGCTACTTTCCATAAGGCGCTGCCGGCCAGCATAATATATATTTCTTCAGCCGCATGTGTGCGGATACCGTACTCGGATTCCGGCAACATGCCATAGAGACCCAGCCGCACCTGATCCGATTCCACCAGGCCGTCAGGCCCCACCAACTCCACATGGGCTTTGCAGTCGCTGTGCCTGATATACAGCTTGTCATCAGAGGTGCCGGGTGGCGCCCATGGCAAAGGCGTTCGGGCTAAAAGCCGGCAGATCGGGTGTGCGTCAGGTGCAGTCATTACATCGGCGATTTCCGCTGGCAGCTCTGCAGCTGTGCCACTAAATTGTGCCAGAGGGGCAGATTCAAGCAATGCCTTTTTAGCATGCGCTTCAATTGGTTCAGTTCCATCAAATACTTCAGACAACTGATGATATAGATCGTTTAGTTTCATAATGGCTCACCCGAAGTCACTCTACAAAGATTCAAACAGGACAACTCTGATAGCTCGATGCAATCATACTCCGGGTTTCAAGCCGGAAAAAGCCCCGACTGGCGCAACTGCGGCACGCCAGCACCGCAGTTAACCGTTCTGATCAGATAGCGATCCAGCCACCAATGTAAAGCAGAACTGCAGCCAGTTAATGGTCCATCCAGCTAAAAATTCGGGGCCTGGTGGCAATGGTATACACGTGTTTTTCCGGATACTGATCAAGCTCCAGGTGCAATAGCGTTAACCCGTTATTGATAAGTAACTGCATATTCCGGTTGATGCCGATTGAGCTGTAGTAAAAGGTATCGCCGTGCCATTGGTCAGTGTGCTCCCCTTCGGCATTACCGAATGTATACATCAACACACCGCCCTTTGCCAATCGCCCGCTTAGCTTCGTAACCACCGGTTCCTGCATCTCAAGCGGCAGGTGAAAAATGCTATCCCAAGCATAGATTAAATCAAACTCCTCTTCTGTTTCCCAGCTGCAGATATCCTGTTGAATGAATCGATGCTGCGGATGAATGGTACTGGCAAGCCCGATCATTTCCTTAGAGACATCAATGCCGGTAATTGAGAAACCGCGCTTTTCCAACAGGCGAATAAATCTCCCCCCGGCACCACACCCTATATCCAGGGCCTTCCCTGCATTTGAGGTACAGTCTGCGGCACGCTCCAGCTGACTGACGCCGTACTGAGAATGCTCATGCCGACTATGCCACCATAGCGCTATTTTGTCGTACTTTTCCCCGAGCTCAAAAGGGTTCATAAATTAAGCCCGCCAGTGTTTGCCAGCAAGAGCAATTTAAACACCATGCACTTCGGCTATATCGTTCCACACCTGCTGATCGACAAGCAAACCATCAGCAACAGTAAATCGATCAATAAAGCGAATACCGGAAAACTCCGTCTGATCCGGCCAGACACCGCTTAACGTGCCGGCGCAATAAACGGTAACACCGTCAGCACTAACGCACTGGTCAAAATGCTCATAGGTTTTGGCTATCGATTGATAGCGCCCTTTTGCCCATTCGATTAACTGCTCTACTTCGGTAAAAACGACTCCGCCAGGAAATACCATGCGAAAATCCGGTGCAAGAAAACCGCGTGCTTTTTCAAGGTCCCGGTTTTCCATTGCGGTTAAATAGTCCTGAACAAGCTGTGCCTGATCAGCCAATGCAGGCCCCGGCTGACGTCCGACCCGACCACGCATGTAGTTTTCAGCCGGCACTTCGTTTACCACTACTGTCACCAGCTCTGCCGGTGCATTGATCACCGAGCAGGTGGCGTCTGTCAGCCGCTCGCAAAGCCGTTGCCGCGCCTGCTTATCGTAGCCTTCAATAAGCGTCACTGTGATGATCGGCATACTGCCCCCGGTAAGTATTTAACCCGTAAAATTAGTCGCATTTTAACTCGAAACTCAATACGCTATTCGATAATTCAACTTAACAGCGTCAGTATCTTTTCTATGAACAGTCACTGGCGCAGGAGAACTTATGGATATTGCCGTATTAGGCGGTGGCAACGGTTCCCACGCCGCGGCAGCTGATCTAACCCTGAATGGACATAACGTTCGTTTCTGGCGTCGTGATTCACAAGCCATAGCAGATCTGAAATCAAGGCAGAATCAACTGCTTGTCAAGGATTTCTCGGGCACCCGATCCGTCACTATAGACTGTGTGACCAGAGATATCGCCACCGCCGTGAGCGGCGCACAACTGATTGTCTGCCCCACCCCTGCAACAGCTCAGGCATCCATTGCCCGTCTAATGGCCCCGCACCTGCAGGACGGCCAGGTTATTTTTCTGCCACCCGGCACCTTCGGCAGTGTACTCATGGCTCGTATCGTGCGCGACGCCGGCAACACGGCATCGCTGTGCTTTGCCGAGGCTGGCACTTTACCGTACCTGACACGCCAGCACGGTGCGGCTGAGATTGCTATCACCACGCGTGCAACCCGTTTACCCACTGGCGTTTTTCCGCTTAGTCGAAAAAAAGAAGCACTGGACATAATCCGCCAGGCGTACCCGAGTGTGGAAGACGCCGGCAACGCACTATCAGGCGCGCTGATGAACGCCGGGCCGATCATCCACCCACCGTTAATTATAATGAATGCCGGCCCCATTGAGCATTTTGATCACTGGGACATACACAATGAAGGTACCCAACCCGCTATTCGTCGCGTAACAACGCAACTCGACTCCGAACGCATCGCCGTGCGCAAAGCACTAGGCTATAGCGGCCCGCATTTTCCACTGGCTGATCACTACGATAACGAACGCGAAGAGTGGATGTACGGTAACCTGGCGCACGACAAATTAACCGACTCGGGAGACTGGCGTGAGCACCTGGTGCTTCAGGAGCATCGTTATATGCGTGAGGATGTAGCTACCGGGCTGGCGTTTCTGGTCTCAACCGCAAACTGGACAGGCGTACCAGCACCTGTTGCCACCGGCCTGTTAGCACTCGGCTCGTCTATATGTGAGGATGATTTCCGCAGTAACGGTCGCACACTGGAAAGCATGAACATGGATCATCTATCCATAGAACAAATGCACAGCCTTCTCAGGGATGGCCTTTAATGTCTGAACACACTGATAGATTAAATTATTCCAACACCGCTGTTGCAATTGCCGGAGCCGGCCGCATGGGTCGCAGCATCGCGGTCGCATTCTGCCTAGCAGGAATTAAATCAACGCTAATCGATCTAAAGCCGCGGTCTGTGACTGATCGACTGGATTTCCGACAACAGGCGTTATCGGAAGTTCGTACCACCCTGGTTACACTCGCCACCCTCGGTATGATCGCCCCTGAAGATATCGATAGCCACACAGAACTATTAAGCTATAGCGACAGCGAAGATGCAGCCACCGCTTTCAGCGGCTGCCATATGGTTTTTGAAGGCGTTCCGGAGACGCTCGAGGCAAAAGCCGCCGCGCTGACAACAATTTGTCAGCACTGCCCGGTCGACGCCCTGATCGCTTCAACGACATCAACAATTTTATCCGACGACCTGCAGGCACTGGTCACACACCCGGAACGATTTCTAAATGCCCACTGGCTCAATCCGGCCTATCTGGTACCACTGGTAGAATTGTCACCGGCCAGCAAAACCGCCCCCGAAACCACAGCAAGTCTAAAACGACTGCTGGAGGCCATGGGTAAAGTACCAATCGTATGCAAAGCAAGCCCGGGTTACGTCGTCCCGCGCATGCAGATGCTCGCAATGAACGAAGCAGCACGAATGGTTGAAGAAGGGGTTGCCTCAGTTGAAGATATAGACAAGGCCAGTAAATACGGTTTCGGCTTTCGCTTCGCCATATTGGGAATGCTTGAATTTATAGACTGGGGCGGTGGTGATATACTATACCACGCCGGAAACTATATGACTGAAGCAACAGGGGAAGAGCGCTACGTCGCACCGGAAATTATCAACGAAAACATGAAAAACAATCGAATTGGTTTACGCACCGGCCAGGGCTTTCTGGATTACGCCAATATGGATATACCTTCATATAAGCAACAGAAACTGGCTGAGTTCGTCGCCATGCTGAACCATCTTGATGTCATGCCGAAAAAGGCAACTTAACTCTGGTGCTGCATAAAATTCCGGCCCAGAACCGCTGCGCTGCTTCAATAGCAGAATCTAAGGCGCTGTACTTATTTTTCCTGAATATCACTTAGA
>MDLA01000170.1 GCA_001730015.1 Chromatiales bacterium (ex Bugula neritina AB1)
GGTACACACCGAGTTGAATCTCACGCCTTTGCCTGTGTTGGGTGAACCTGAAAATCCATTTTTTATTGAGTGTTTTGGTTACTTCCAGGTGCAGACCCATACCATCGATATGCTTTCCGGCCGTTGCGTTTGCAACTTGTGTCGCGGAGAGCTTGTTTATTCCTTTTCCCATTTAGCCCACCAATTAGCCCACCAATTGAAATGGATAGTACCTGATGCTGTCGGACGCTGCCAGACACTAACTTTATAAGAAACAGTATCTTAAGTGCCAGTTGGATTCTCTCGGACGTTGCCGGATTGGACAAAACTAGACTCCCTCTCCGCCATTTAAACAGCAATTACCTGTCAGATACGAAGTAATTGTTGCCACATCATTTGCCTGGTGCTCTCCTGCCGCACCTAATCAATCGTTTTTTCTGCAACGAGCGGTAGTTCAAATCGATCTTGTAGAGTGAGGGTGGCCGGCGATGGTATGGAATGCTGGTACCAGGCTGGCTCTCAGGTTTGTCAACTGAACACGCTGACGCAGGCTGCTGCGGGAGGCTGAATCAGTGACTGTTGGTTTGCAGCGAATGGCGGTGGCGGATAATACCCTTAATTTTGTCTTTCAGATTGAATCGATCAAGTACTGATGCAACGAAACCTGTGCAGTTATCGGCTGCATAGTGCAAAGTGACGAAAAATCGGTAACCTGGCCTGTTTGGGAAAATATAAGCACTGCAGCAATCGATTGAGCCCGTTGCAAACTGCTTTTTGTGACGGCCTTCGCCCTGGCAAAGATCGTAAATTTTTACAGAACGGTCGCTAAAACCAAGTTCAATGATGCGAGCCTGCAGTACCGTTCCCGGTGAATATCGCTGATACTCGGGTATATAGCCGGAAAGATCGTATAGCATGACACCGTCGCCATAGATCGGGCAGTAGTTGTAGGCAACTGGTTTGTCTTCTGCGTAAAGTACGTATCCTCTAAAGCGATCCTGTTCAGCGAGGGTTTTGAGCTCGTCAACCCATTGCTGATCAGTTCGAAATACCGTTCCGAGTAATAGTTCCTGATAGCTTGTCGCAGAAATCGGCTTGGCAATATCGATAAATTCCTGGACTTCAGACGGGTATTGAAAGGTGCGCACGGTCTGTTCTTCGATATTTGACTTATCTACCTTTTTAATCTTTCTCTTAAGGTTTGAAAGTGACTTTTTTCCCTGACTGCTTTGATACAGAGCGTAATCCCCGCTTACATCAACATACATTCTTTTATATTGCTCATAAACATAGATTATTGATTTTCGGGTGATTGATACGCCCGGTGTTATATTTGGTGCACTGAGGGCAGATAGAATGTGGCGTGGTGAATCGAGTGGCTCGTTCAGGGAATCGATTAAAGCGGATACATCAGTAGGGTTTGCAGAAAAAATGTTTGGCCTATTGCGATAGCCATTGAATTTTCTTTCAGCTAACGCAATTTCTCCCATGCGAATAGAGATTGAAATTTGTTCTTGTTGCCACATGGAGTCCGTCGCAGCCGTTTGTCCGGAATCTGCAACGCTGGCTGTTTTGTTGGTCCCTGGCATTTTAGTTCTGCACAATTATATTTCGATCGAAAGCAAGCACGCTCGCCCGGAAACGGATGTAACGGCAAATTCGCCGGCTTTTTAACATTCAATTTCACAGGGGCAGGGGCAGGGGCAGGGGCAGGGGCAGGGGCAGGGGCTTTGTCGCCAAAGCAAGGTTGCGACTCACATCGGCTCAATGATCTTTTTTTCTGGTGATATTGTCGATAGCAGCAATAAGACGCTCCATCTCTGCGCTGGTGCCAATGGTTATGCGTAGCCAGTTGCTGAGCGGCTCCTTAGCCCAGTAGCGAAGCAGAATATTCTGCTCCCTCAGGGCGTTAAACAAACTGCTGGCCTTTATACCGTCGGGTGATACAAACAGAAAGTTTGCGCTACTCGGAAGTACGCGATAACCACGATCCTGGAGTTGCGCAGTAGTCCAGTCTCGTGTTTGCACCACTTTATCTATGGTGTGGCGATAATATTTTTCATCGTCAATTGATGCGATGCCCGCTGCCTGTGCCAGGGTGTCAACCGGGTACGAGTTAAATGAGTCTTTCACTCGTCTTAGTGCTTCGATCAGGTCAGCATTGGCAAATGCAGCCCCGAGTCGCAAACCGGCCAGTGACCGGCCTTTAGAAAAAGTGCGTGAAACGACCAGGTTGGGGTATTCTTCTATAAGCTCAATAGAACTCTCTGCACCAAAGTCAGCATAGGCTTCATCGACCAGTACAAGGGTATCCGGAACTCGCTTCAACAGGGCGGTGATTTGCTCACGGCTAACAGCTAGCGAGGTCGGGGCATTGGGGTTAGGAAAAATAATCCCGCCCCCTGAAGAATTGAAACCATTTAGATCGAGACAGAAATTCTCGTCAACAGGAGTGGTCTGCTGCTCTATGTTTAATAGATCACAATAGACCGGGTAGAAACTATAGCTGATTGACGGGAACTGCAGTGGCTTGCTACCAGTGAAAAATGCCATGAAGGCCAGAGCCAGTATTTCATCGGAGCCGTTTCCTACGAATACCTGATCAGTAGTGACACCGTGATAACTGGCTAGTGAACTGCAAAGGGCCAATGCCTGTGGATCCGGGTAGCGGCGTAGTGAATCGCCGCTTACGCCATTAATTGCTTCCTTTACTCTTGGCGATGGTGCATAGGGGTTTTCATTGGTGTTGAGTTTTACGACATCTGTTCCGCTGCGCTGCTCACCTGGAACATAGGGTGTGAGTCGTTTTACCAGATCGGTCCAGTATTTATTCATAGATGTTTACCGGCAATTTTTCCAGTTTAATAATCAGGGCGATACCGTTATCGACTTGCCAGCGTACATTTACGTCGGAGATTTTCATTCCCCAGGATTGGCCGGCTTCGCCGTCCTTGATTCTCTCATGAGCAGGCCGCGGATCCAGCGCGATTGTCTCTTCGATTAACTGCTGTAGTGTGGAACCGGGTTCACCGGCCTTATCTGTTGATTCACCATGCAACCGTCGCAGACAATTACGCGCCGGCTCACTCCAGGTTACTGGCATTGGCGTTTCGATGTGTTCGGCCCAGGCACCATTGGCTTGTTCAATCGAATCTACAAATGGAACGTAGGGTTTGATATCGAGTACTGGTGTTCCGTCGAGCAAATCGGCCCCGCGTATGTGCAGCAGAATTTGCTGGGACCCTTGTTCAATGGACTCTAAACGAACAGCACTCAGTCCAACAGGGTTCGGGCGATTAGGGCTTCTGGTCGCGAATACCCCCACTCGTTTACTGCCGCCAAGTCGTGGGGGGCTGACCAGTGCTTTCGGGTTTTTGTAATGCTGTTTGTGGAGCAGGAAAATAACCCATAGATGGGAAAAATCTTCTATACCGCGCAACGATAACATATTGGATTCCGAGTTTGCGAAGACAATGGAAGCCGTTGCAGATTTGACCAGACCTGCTTGCCGGGGAATACCGAAACGTTCGGTAAAGCAAGATCTGACATAAGCGACGGGAGTCAGTGTCGTGGCTTGCAAAGAGTTAGCTGAATCGGTTGTCATCAGGAGGCGGTCTGAGTGTCGTAGCTTGTGAGAGGTCTGCATTTCAGGGTCCAAGTATACGTTAGTCCTCGATACTGGCTGTTATAATCGGGATGCATTTTATCTGGAGTACTGGATATTGAAGTAAGGCCTTTGCAAGCCCGCGTTGTCAGTTTCATGCGGTTGTCTTGAGAGTTTGTGGCGAAGCCAGATTCTGGTTGAGCTGGTTCTTTATGAATAGAGCGGGGGAGTGCCGGATGACACGATTCGCACCGGTAGACGACAACATCACGATCGAGCAATTGACGCTTGACCCATACCCGATTTATCGGCGGCTGCGTGCACAGCAACCGGTGCTGACCGTAAAAGCAGCTGGTCGAACCTTGCTGACTCGGGCTGAAGATACTCGCCATGTAAAAGATCATCCGGAGCAGTTCAGCTCCAACGATCCGGACACCCCGATGAAACGCGCATTTCTTGCACACACTCTGATGCGCAAAGATGCTGCAGAACATAGGCGGGAGCGTATGGCCATGGCGCCGTCACTGGCGCCGCGTGTTGTGCGCGATGTCTGGGCGCCTCGCTATACCCGCTATGCGGCCGAATACGTTGGCAGTTTACCTCGCGGTGAAACCATTGATTTATTCGAGGCACTGTGTGGCCCGCTGGCGGCGCGTATTCTCGCTGATATCATGGGAATTCCACAGGCCTCCGATCACGAGATGCAGCAATGGTCGCAGGCACTTATCAACGGGGCCGGAAATTTTGCCTGGAAACCAGAGCCGTTTGCGATTTCTGATCAGGCAAACCTGGAGATGGATCAGGCGATCAACTCCCGGATAAACCTGTTGCGCTCGGAACCGGATCAATCTGCTTTGTCGACCATGATCAACGCTGAAAACCCGATACCGATGTCGCAAATTATTTCGAATATCAAAATCGCCATAGGTGGTGGAATTAATGAACCCCGCGATGCCATGGCTACTGCTGTTTTTGGTTTGCTGACGAATCCGGATCAATTGACCCGGGTTAAATCTGAGGGGTGCTGGAAAGATGCTTTTGAAGAGGCGATACGCTGGGTAGCGCCGATTCAGGTGAGTTCGCGGCTGGTTCTGGAGGACACGGAAATTCGCGGGTGTCTGCTGCCGCAAGGTGAGACTGTGATGACCGTTCAGGCCTCAGCGAACCATGATGAAGAATTATTTGAATCCCCCGAGCAGTTCAATGTATTCAGAGTCAGGAAGCCGCATCAGGCATTTGGCAATGGACCTCATCACTGCGCTGGTACGCATGTCGCCCGAGGACTAGTCGCAGGAATTCTGATGCCGATGCTGTTTGACCGGTTTCCGAACATGACATTGCCTGATTCTGATGGCGTAAAGTGGCGTGGCTTCGGCTTTCGTGGTCCAGTCAATCTGCCAGTTCGCCTGTTGTAACACCCGATACTGGTGTTTGGTTCAAAAATTAAACCATTAGTTCTGTAGTTAGGGTAGTCAGTACTCATCGCATAAAGCCGCATTGCTTACATGCCAGCGATGGTCCATCCCGCGGAATTCAATAATGTTCTGGGTTTAACGACACTCTTGCAATTGTCAGTTAATTTAGAGGTTGATAATTCGATGGACGCTATTCAGCCAGGAGTCGTTCGAATTTTCCATTAGCAGAATTAATATAACCGGAAACATCCTTAAGCCACTTATTTTGAATGCCTTTGTCGTAGTTGAGGTACAACTTGCCATCAACGATACTCCACTGATCAACTTCAATTTTTACCAGGTTGCCTTCTGCAACACCGTAAGCACAGTAGCCACCATACTGAGGTGCGTACTTTTCGGGGTTGGCGATGAAAAGGTCCCGATTTTCCTTTGAGGCGAAAAGCCATCGGGCGCCGTTCCACTCGGTTTCAAATTTCTCTTTGCCCTTTGTGGGCTTGCCTGCCGTGAAGTACGCTACAGGATCGTACCCCCTGACTGCGATACCTGAAGGTTTGTAGCCCCACAACCCTGATCGATCCAGCGTGTTGATGCGATCTGCAGCCACAGCAGCACTTGTGACAGCGAACAGCAAGATCAGTGTTTGCAATATTCTTTTCGTGAGGTGCATATTATAAACTCGTCGAAGTTTGGCAGCCGGTTGTTAGAATAGCTTGCTGCCGTACTGGATCTAAACGCTCTTTATTTTACATTTACTCAAGTACAATTAAGATTGCTCAGAGGAATTTTCGCCAGTCGTTTCATAAGAGACAGTACTTGAGGCCGAGCGATTTACGAAAAACAATGTAATACCGCCAATGAGAATTGAGAGGGCAGCATAGAATAATGAGCCGCCATCATTTTCACCTTCGTGCAGAACTTCAATTCCGAGTGGTGAGAACAAATGGAAAAATACCGCTCCGCCCATCACCATCGCAGCCATCAATCCGCCAATGGTATGGTACTTCGCTCTGATTCCCGATGTTGGTTTTCCGAGCGCTTTACGCAACACCCATAACACGGCCGGTACCAGCAGGACTACCGATGTGGCCAGTTCGAATGTGCCGACCACATAGCTGCCGAAATTGCTAAATGCATTGCCGATTGCGGGGCCCAGAAAGCCTGAGATCCATTCACCTATAGTTCCGAAGATGTGCTGTGTGTCCGGGTGTAAAGAGTACTTGTACGGCAATGATTGCAGAAAAACACGGCAGGCCCATAGTGCGATTGCCCAGCTAATGACGGCGCGAACAATTGGTGGCATTTTAAAGTTTCCTTGGTGTATAGCAGACCGGAAAGAGTCAGGTCGTAATTCGACCGGACAGTACTCCAATTCGCATATATGTTTGTTTAATCATATCTCAAAAAAGGTATGATGAGCGAATGTATGGCCTCGAACGGAATCCATCAATGAGAGACTATATCAATGCAGTGTTTAAATTGACCGGTGATTCTGCAGTGGCCATGAACGGGATCGCCACATATCCGGTACAGTACCTTACCGGGCAATAGATAATTTCAGTTCGGAACCCATAGCTGATGCAGCCAGTTGACCCTCTCCAGATGAATAACTTACTGGTGGAACTGCAGACTGGCCAGGTGGCCTTTCTCAGCGGCCTGCTTGCCGGCTTTTCACTGACTGTTGCAGCCAATGTTCTGCAGCTGGACATGAGCAGGAAGATGCCTCGTATCTGCTTTGTTCTGCTTATGTTATCCACGTTGTTATTTTTAATTGCACTCTACATTGATGTCAGACTGACAATTGAATTGGCGGGCAATAAGCAGATCTCAGACGCAGTCACAGCCAGAGTTTTTCAAGTCAGGCAGATCGGCACGGCAAGCGCTACTCTTGCTTATGTTGTGTTTGTTGTCGCCGTAGGATCGCTGGGCTGGTTGGCAGGTATCATTGCGGGCGTGTGCAGCACGATTCTCGCGGGGGCAGCGTTGGCAACACTAATTTACGTGTGGAGCCAGGTGGGTGCAATTCAGACACTACTTGGGGGTTAATTCAGGATTCGCCGTCTTCTGGCCGTGTGATCCATAGAGCAGGTAGAGTAGTGCAAGAACCGCTGAGCACCAGTAGATCACTACAAGCAAAGATTCACTGGACTCATGCCAATAGCTGTAGACACCCAATAGTCCGAATAAAATTGCCACAATAATCTGCGTATAGTAACTTTTTAATACAAGATAATCGTGGGACAGAGTCAGCTTGGCTAAATCGTAAAATCGCTTGTTCAGCGCGAGCCTGAAAAAAGCGGTGCAAAACGCCACCATCACCAGTGAAGCGTAAAGCAATTCAAGAGACAGATCGGTGTCGGTCATCGCGCGCAGTGCCCATGAGGCTGCATAGGAAAACACGGCCAAAATATAGACACGCCTTTTGCCAAGCCGGTCGATTGCGTTTTTCAATAGAAAAAACAGGATACCGAAAATCACAGCGAGCGAGAGAATCATCACGCCCAGCGTTGCAAAACTCTCATGGGCAATAATAAAAAGTGTAATCAACCAGAAAAAACTCTCCGCAAACAGGAATAGTCCGTCGATTATGAAGATCAGCCTTGAGTGGTAGTTGTCGGAAAAACGCAATATGGCCGGAAGTTTCAGGCTGTCATTTTGAGCCAGGCTTACGGGGTATGGCGGTTTGTTGTGTGTAATGAAAAAATAGCCTGCCAGAGCGAGTGCGGTAGACACAAGCAGTAGGGTAATAAAGCCTGTTTTTTCCAGCAGTACACCACCGATAATGATTCCGATCTGCAGTGATGCGCCGACGAATATCTGGAAATTGCCGTACTTTCTACCTGACGAGCCTTCATCGACTAAGTCAAAAAACAATGCGCGTAGTGTTGTCCAGTAGAAGCAGTTGTAAGCGCCGTAAGTGAATCCGAGAATCAGCAGAATCAGCTGGTTCATTTCGAGCACATAAACATTAACTAATAGTGCCACTTCCAGGGCGAGTGACAGGCCGATCATAGAGGATAACGATACCGATTTACGCAGGTGATCCCAAATCCAGAGGCAGGCGGTGAAGCCAACTCCGGCGAACGCGATAAAGAAAGATATATCGCCAATGCCGAAATTTTGCTTCCACAGGTAAACCGGAATATAAAATGGAAAAATACCTATCAATAATGAATGGAGCGCCAAATATTGATAAAAAGTGCGTTTATTCGATGTGGTCAAAAGATATCCCTGTCCGGAATATCAAGGTTATCCAGTTTTGCCAGAGCGGTCGCCAGATCATCGACGTCTCCATAGCGGGGGTAGTAGTGCATTTTCATATAAGGCCGTGAATTGACTTCGATAAAAATGCACTTCTGCTGCAGATAGCTGGTCTCGATTCCTTTCTCGAAGATGACGTCGATCCCCAGCACGTTTGCACCGAACATCGTCACCAGATTCAAAAACAACTCCTTGTTCTCTTCGGGAATACTTTTTTGATCTATAGTTTCTACTACCCCGCCGGGAGCCAGCGCAACCCGGTGGAACAACTCTATCGATTCTTCTTTCGCGGGGATTGATTGAAGGCTGAGATTTTTTTTCTTCAGGTAGTCTTTTATCTGGTCGTTTTTCTTGATTGGATAGATAACCGGGTGGAGTTTCATCTCTGCCCGCATGTTGTTTTCTGTATCAATCAGACGGTCAATGCTATCAACACCGTTGCCGGTAACGAACGGGGGGTAGCGACGAATAATGGAAATCAGTTCGTTGTCTGTGCAGAGAACGCGGTAATTTGAACCGAGCAAATATTGTTCGATTACCGTGGTCGGCCACCACATCTTCGCCCAGAAAATTGCTTTGTATAATGATTTGTAGTCATTAATGGGAAAATAGCTTCCACGTGAATAGCCGCTCACATTGGGCTTGATTGCCAGTGGGAATCCGTGCTTTCTGGCAAAGGCATGTGCCTGCCAGGGCCACAGAAAGATCATCCCGACAGCGTGGGGAACGTTGTTTTTAGCGAATACAGCCCGGCATTGTGCCTTGGACCGGCATCCGCGCCGCACTTCTACGGAGTTGTAGTTGCTGCAACCGTCCATGTACCTCTCGCTAATCCATGCATAGATATACTTTTTTAACTTCCTCATAGGCGATTTCTTATGTAATTCAGCATTGGACTACGACGGTCGTAGAGCATGATTTTTGTAAACACCGCTTTCTCTTTAAGCGCTCGGTTCCTTGCTTTTGTAATCCGTGCCAGAGATTTCATGTAAATGCGCACCAGCTTCCATTCACTGAAAAAATCGTTTTTAGCATCCAGTATATTAATTGGCATGGGTATGAATAGATTAATCTCAATGATATGAAAGCGGCCCGCTAGCAGATCGGCGATGGAATCGGCCCGCAGCGCCACTCTGGAAATTCCAAAACGTTCAATTTCTCCGAGTAAATTCCATAGAATCTGCTTCTGTTGTTCATCGAATTGCTCGCTGATATCACGATACACGGTGTTTGGGTTATTGACACCATTAACGGGGTTTTTTTCACTGTGATTGATAGCTTGTGTAACAGTTAAGTTGGCGAACTGCTGTGGATTTTGGTCGTGCAGGATCCAGAAAATCTCGAATTCCAGTTTTTCAGTCGCTCCAAGCTGTATCAGGTATTTAATTTGCGCCTCTTTAGTTATCTGCCGCACAATGGTCAGTTCCTCTGTATTGTCGGCACGAAAGATCCCGTTTGCGTTTTGTCCCCATTCAGGTTTGATGAATACCGGGAACCGTTCCGGTATTGAGTGGCCATCGTCGCATTGCTGAGATAAGCGCCATTTTTCAGGGATGAGGTCGTCGATTTCAATTTTGGAGAAGATGCCCTCCTTTTCGTTGAAAAAGCGGCTGTTTATCTGAAAGTACTTCCACGGTCTGGTGCAGATCAAGATGCAATCAATGATATAGGTTGCAATTATGAGGTAGGTAATTCTCTTTCGTCGCCAGCTCAATGTAAGTACCAACTGATCTGGCTAGCTCGACTTCGCGTCGACGGAGTTGTTTGCGTGGAGAAAGAACACGTGATTATCGGCTATGTGGCATGTTTAAAATTGCAGAGTTTCTGAGCGACACCATGAATGTCGGGAATTCCACTGCCAGTTGTGGGAGTATCTGGTTGTAAGTTACTGTTTTACCAAAACTAAAGCGAATCTTCTCAGTGAATTATTCTCGAAAAAGGCAGGTTACTCGAGGTGGACACAATTTCCGCTGCGTAAACCGGGTTATTGTCACCGCTAAAAATGACAAAATCAAGCGGAGGCGAACGGCGGAGTAATGAAACAATCCGCCCCGGAGCATGGTAAATCGCTGTATTGGACTGTTTCGTTTAGCGTTTGTTCAAACCGATGGCAGTGACATCACCTGATGGCGTGCTATTCATGAAATAGAAGGCATTTTAGCCAGAGTTTTAAAGGTAAATGCGTCTGCGGATGGGCCGTTGTCTGTTAAATGCTGTAGTCGGATTGCGGCTTCTTCGATAGTCGGGTTTGAGTTGGTCCTGGCCCACCACATGACACTGGATACTTTCATGTGTGAAAACCATTCCCTGCGGCGTTTCAGGTAGGTGATGTGCTCAGTTCGAAATACAAAATCGTACAGAGACTTGTGATCCTCCCAGGTGCTCATATTGACTATGACATGATCACCGAAATGATCAATACTGGTCGCATCGCCATCGTCTGTTTGCAATCGCCACACAAAGCCGGGTGCTTGCTCGGCTAGTTTGTTGATACGGTCAATGTTGTCTTTGAAATCGCTCATCTCGGGTGTATCGAGGGGATACAGCATTTTGGCAATGTTCAATTGCGCTAGAACGAAAGGCTGGCTGAGGCTTTTTTGTTGCGATGGCGCTGGCGTATGAGTATCGGGTTTTGTTTCGGCTTTTAGATATTTTTCTAGAGTGTCCGAAAAATTCTGTATCAGTTTGTTGCTGTCTGAGCTGCGGTAGGGTGCGGGCGGGTGTGCGCCCCAGATCGGTGCCGGCCAGGCTATATCCCTCCTGAAGCGCGCAACATGATGCACATGTAGCTGCGGAACCACATTTCCGATTGCTGCGATATTGAGTTTGTCCGGCGTGAACAGCTCTTCAAGCGTTCGCGACACAGCATTGGATTCGTGAAGCAGCTGTATTTGGTCTTCGTGCCTGAGTTGATAGATCTCTGTTACTTCGCTGCGGGCAGGAACCAGTATGATCCAGGGATAGTTTTTATCATTGGCTAGCAACACCCGGCAAAGAGACAGATCACGTATAAATATAGAATTTTCTGCCAGTGTGGCGTGAAGCTGGAAATCCGGTGCGTGCATATAGTGTGTAGTCTGGAAAAATGGTTCAGGGTTGTTCGTCTTTGTTGATCATATGATCGGCGGTTTTGTAAAAGCTGGTCTTGAGCTGCGTGAGAAGCAGTTGATCCTCGATTTGTTCATCGAGAGCCTGATACATGCACTGAAGCCAGCTATCGCGCGCTGCCGTATCGATCTGAAAAGGGAAGTGTCGCATACGCAATTTGGGGTGCCCGCGGTTTTGATGGTACAACGCCGGCCCCCCGAAAAATCCGCTTAGAAATTCGAATAATTTGAGTCTCGAGTGATCCAGCCTGGCCGGATGCATAGCACGAATGACTCTGGCATCGTCTCGTTCGTCCATCAGGTCGTAAAAGCGATCAACCAGCTGGCGCACGGCCGTTTCGCCGCCAATCAGTTGATACGGACTGTACTGGCTTACAGGAGGCTGGGGTTCATTCACGGGCTGCGTTCCAGAATCACACTGGCAATAGCATATTCGTTTTCATCTGCAATACTGACATGCATTGAATTTATTCCGAGTTCTTTGCAGAGACGATCCGCCTCGCCATCCGCCATTAGCAGCGGTTTGCCGTGTTCATCGTGCTGAATATAGAAGTGTCGCAGTAACACCCGCCGCGCTTGTCCGGTTCCGAGTGCTTTTGTTGCCGCTTCCTTGACTGCAAACCGCTTCGCCAGCAAGCGGCCCTTATAAAGTGACTTTTCGTATTCTGCGAATTCTGCGGCGTGCAGGACGTGGCTGGCAAACCGCTCTCCGCGTTTTTCGTAGACCTGCTCGATACGGGAAATCTGCACGAGATCTATACCGGTACCTACAATCATTGAGTATGTCCGAACCTGCCTGCCTGTCTGGCTTCGATCATTAAGGCGCGCATTTGGCGAACTGCCTCAGGCAGGCCGCAGTACATGGCATCGGCTATAAGAGAGTGACCTATATTGAGTTCGTGTACTTCAGGTATAGCTGCAATTGCAGCGACATTATAGCGGGTTAGTCCATGGCCGGCATTCACGACAATACCCAGGCTATCGGCGTAACGGGCGGCCTCTGATATTTTCGCAAGCTCTGCTGCCTGTTCAGCCGGCAGGCGCGCCTCTGCGTAACTTCCAGTGTGCAATTCGATGAATGGTGCTCCTGCACTGGCGCAGGCGTCGATTTGCCTGGCGTCGGGATCGACAAACAACGATACCCGGATTTGCTCATCGGCGAATTCGTGACAGAGCTCGGTGATGGCATTCGCATTGGAGGCGACATCAAGACCGCCCTCTGTGGTTAGCTCTTCCCGTTTTTCGGGCACAATGCAAACATCCAGCGGCCGTATTCGCATTGCAATTGCGCGCATCTCAGTCGTTGCTGCCATTTCGAAGTTGAGCTTCGTTTGAGTGCAGGCGGCGAAGCGCTCGACGTCTGAATCCTGTATGTGCCGGCGATCTTCACGCAGATGCATGGTTATGCCATCAGCACCGGCGAGCTCCGCTTGCAAGGCTGCGTGGACCGGGTCTGGATAGCCCGCGCCACGTGCCTGTCGGATGGTCGCAACATGGTCGACATTCACGCCCAAAAGAATCGGCTTGATCAATTTAGTATCCTTATGCATTGTTGTTCCGGTCAAACAGTTCTGCTCGAACTCAAGTCCGATAATACGAGCCGGAACCCATGGCACGCAACCGCCACAACACGAACGACTGGAAAGTGCTTCTATGGCTCTTCTTCGGCTGGGTTCAATAGACTATACCCCTCTATTTTCAGCCTCACACGCAATAGCCGGAAAACATCGCTGTCCAACGCATCATAGACAACAATTACCTTACGTTTGCTGTGGGTACTTTGTGTCAGCGTTAAGATCACCAGCCAACGGGAGAAAAAATCGATGCTGTGCAATGCGGCGGCGCTGGTATCGTCGTTGATAAACCAGTGATCACCGCTGCGCCAGACAATTTGCAGAGCTTTGCAGTGGTGCCGGATATTAACGTACAAGCTTAATCCCGCCAGTGCGCAGAGCGTACTTTGCAGCCACAACGGGACAGCTGCGATCATTACTGCCACCACAGCGAAAACATGAGCGGCAATAACTGCCGCCAGATACATCCGCGAAGGTTTAAACGCCAGCAATAAGGGTATCGCGGATCTTTCGAATGATGAGCTGGTATCGGGAGGAAGTGTCCGGCTCATTTAACAACGCCATTATTTCCGGGTCTTGTTGCTGCAGGAGTTCCGCAAAAAGCTGCTTTTCGGTACTGTCTGCAGCATCGTAGTGATGCTGCAAATAAGCGCCCATAGCGCGATCGAGTTCACGGGTTCCGCGCCGGCAGAGCCATTTCAAGCGCCCCTTGCTCAGAGGCGGCCTGTTCGTTGGTGTATCGGCCTCAGAGATTATTCTGCACCAGCATTTTTTTAGTCTCGGCGATTGCCTGTGCCGGATTTAATCCCTTGGGGCAGACTGTCGCGCAATTCATAATAGTGTGGCAGCGATAAAGCTTGAATGGATCATCCAGAGCAGCCAGGCGTTCATCAGTCATATCATCGCGGCTGTCGACTATCCACCGGTAGGCCGCCAGTAAGGCAGCAGGTCCAAGGTATTTGTCGCTGTTCCACCAGTAGCTCGGGCAACTGGTCGAGCAGCAAGCACACATGATGCACTCGTACAATCCGTCGAGTTTCTCGCGATCTTCTTTCGATTGCAGACGCTCGCGGTTGCCGGATGGTTTGCTGGATGATTGCAGCCATGGCTCTATCGCCTCGTATTGACGATAGAAGTTTGTCAGATCTGATACCAGATCTTTCACAACCGGCTGATGCGGCAGCGGGTAAATTTTCACGTCGCCCTCGATATCTTCGATGGCCATGGTGCAGGCCAGGGTATTAGCGCCGTCGATATTCATTGCACAGGAGCCGCATATGCCTTCCCTGCAGGAACGACGGAAAGACAGCGTGGGGTCGATCTCTGATTTGATTTTTATCAGGGCATCGAGAATCATCGGGCCGCAGCTGTCGAGATCGACGAAATAAGTGTCAACCGAAGGATTTTTTTCGTCGGTGGAATCGTAGCGATACACCTCGAATCTTTTTACATTCGAAGCGCCTGCCGGTGCGTCGAAAGTTTGCCCCTTTCTGACAATGGAATTTGCCGGTAGCGTGAACTCAGCCATTGGTGGAATGCTCCAGGTAACTTTTTCTCATTGGGGTGCTGATATGCAGCAACGCTAGTACACACGCTTTTTCGGCGGCACCGGATCAACTTCATCGGTCAGTGTGTTCATGTGCACCGGTCGAAAATCGAAGGATACTTTGCCGTCAATGACCCAGGCCAGTGTATGTTTCATCCAGTTTTCATCATCCCGATCCGGGTAATCCTCACGAGCGTGTCCACCGCGTGACTCGGTGCGCATGTTAGCGCCCTCTACTATGGTTTGCGCCTGACACAGCAGATTCTCAAGTTCGAGAGTCTCAACCAGATCGGTATTCCAGACCATACTGCGATCACTGACACCGATATCGCTCCAGCTGTCGACAACCACCTGCAGCTCCTCTACTCCGGCCGACATGGTTTCTCCGGTTCGGAAAACGGCGGCGCGGCTTTGCATGGTTCGTTGCATTTTATCGCGCAGTTGCGCCGCACCGGTAGAGCCGCTGGCGTTGCGAATTGAGTCGAGGCGATTAATCAATCCCTGGGTCAGGTCTTCGGGGAGTGTTTTATGGGCTGCGCCGGCGGTCACGAGTTCCTTGGCACGAAGCGCCGCAGCACGTCCGAATACGACGATATCCAGTAACGAGTTTGATCCCAGTCGATTGGCACCGTGTACGGATACGCAAGCTGCTTCACCAATTGCCATCAGCCCCTCGACAACGTGATCCGGGTTACCGTCTTTTAGGGTAACGACTTCACCATGGTAATTCGTTGGAATTCCCCCCATGTTGTAGTGCACCGTCGGAATAACCGGAATCGGGTCTTTTGTTACATCTACGCCGGCAAATACTTTGGCGCTCTCAGAAATGCCAGGCAGCCGTTCGTCGATGACTTCAGGGCCCAAATGCATCAGGTTAAGATAAATATGATCTTTTTCGGGGCCGACACCGCGCCCTTCGTTTATTTCTTGGGTCATCGACCGACTGACGACATCACGTGAGGCCAGATCTTTGGCATTGGGTGCATAGCGTTCCATGAAGCGCTCACCTTCGGAGTTGGTCAGGTAGCCTCCTTCGCCGCGGACGCCCTCGGTTATCAGTACACCTGCGCCATAGATTCCTGTCGGGTGGAACTGTACAAACTCCATATCCTGCAAGGGGAGTCCGGCACGCAATACCATGGCACCACCGTCACCCGTACAGGTATGTGCTGAGGTTGCGGAAAAGAAAGTTCGTCCGCAACCGCCGGTAGCCAGCACGACTTCATGGCCGCGGAACTCATGGAGATCGCCGGTGGCGAGATCCCACGCCAGCACACCACGGCAGACACCATCGTCCATGATCAGGTCGGTAGCAAAATACTCGATGAAAAACTCGGCGTTGTGTTTGAGTGATTGCTGATAGAGAGTGTGTAATATCGCGTGCCCGGTGCGGTCGGCGGCGGCACAGGTTCGCTGTGCAATGCCTTCGCCGAAGTTGGTGGTCATACCGCCAAATGGTCGCTGATAGATCTTGCCGTCGTCGGTACGTGAGAATGGAACCCCGTAATGTTCCAGTTCGATGACTGCCGGAATGGCTTCGCGGCACATGTACTCAATGGCGTCCTGGTCTCCGAGCCAGTCTGATCCCTTGATGGTGTCATACATATGCCATTGCCAGGAATCCGGACCCATGTTGCCCAGTGCTGCGCTCATTCCGCCCTGCGCGGCAACCGTGTGGCTTCGGGTTGGGAAAACTTTGGTGATACAGGCCGTCGACAGCCCCGCAGTCGCCATGCCGAGTGTGGCACGTAACCCTGCGCCTCCGGCTCCGACAATAACGACATCGTGTTCATGCTTGATAACGTTGTACGACATTGCTTAGGCTCCGAGAGATAGTTTAAGAACTGAAACGACGCCTACAACACCGAACATGACAAACACCAGGGTAATAGCGCCGATACTGATCATGCGCAGATTGCGATCACTGACGTAATCTTCGAGGATAACCTGCAAGCCTAGTTTGCCGTGATACAGACCAACGGTGATTACAAGAATCATGAGTGCGGCACTGAAAGGTGATCTCATCCATTCAGTCAGTGATGCATGTGACAATTGAGGAACCGATGCAATCGAAAAGCAGAACCAGATAGTCAGAGGTATCAGAGCGACTGCGGTCAATCGCTGTACCCAGAAATGGCCCGTGCCGCCGTGAGCTGATTTAGACATAGCGTATCTCCGTTAGGCCGCTAACGCGACTATCCAGGTCAGGACAGTAAGTAGAATGGCAGCACCAAAAGAGACTTTTGCACCCTTGGTGGCGTTTTCTATATCGAAGCCATAGCCCAGATCCCAGATCAGATGGCGAATGCCATTGCAGAAATGTGCGTAGACAGAAAAAGTAAAACCGATCAATACGAGGTAGCCGAACCAGGAACTGATCCACCAGTGAGTACTGGCGTAGGCGTCGGCACCGCTCGCAGCGGAGGCCAGAATCAGTACCAGCATTAGCGTGCCGATGCACAGCACAACGCCGGTACCCCGGTGCAGTACCGACATCAATGCGGTAGGTGGGAGCTTGTAGATTTGCAGATGTGGCGACAGGGGTCGCGAATCGTTCCAGGCCATCAGGTTTCCCGAGATAGTTTGTTTTGTGTTATTAGATGATAGGATGAAATAGGAGTATTCACGACTTTTCGCCCGGGATCAGACCAGGTTGCCAACCGGGAGTTTCCCCGGAATGCATCAAAAGTCTGTACAACGGCCATTTTGTTCCCAATCCCCGTAGCGTGTCGGTTCAAGCCCTTTCGGGCCACCGATTTCTTTCTTTGAGCTATTATCCGTTGCTGTTGCAGGTTTGGACTCTGCTTCGGAAATTTTTGATTTGTCCAGTGCAGCTTCAGGCGTATTGTCTGGCATGTGGGTACTTCCACGTTTGTTTTGCTTAGTGGTTGTGTTAGCCATTCATAACAATACCCGATGTCTGAAGGTACACTGACTGGCATTTATTGCTTGGTGTTAACTGAATTTAAGAATCGGGCAGAAATAGCTGTTCTTTGCCGGAAAGTTAAGCCCGATTCGTACCAACCTCTATCTTTCAAGTGTACACTATTTGTTCGCTCATTTAATTACTTACCTGTCGTCATGCAAGAGGCAATTGTCAATCCAATGAATTCCGAGTGGCAAAATTTTCTGACCGCAAGCGGCGCTGTGTCAGCGCAGAACGGGCAGCCTGGCTTTGAGTCAGATGTCAGTGAGCAGGTGCAGGATACCGTCTGTGATCTGTCTGCAGACGTAGTGTTGCGGATCACAGGTGACGATGCCGAAAAGTTCCTGCAAGGTCAGTTCTCTAACGATATCGCTGCTCTAACTGACGGAACAAGCCAGTTGAGTACCTGGTCCAGCCCGAAAGGTCGTGTCATTACCGTATTCCGCATAGTTCGCCTGGCGGAGAATCACTATCTGATGCAGCTGCCCCGGGAGCTTGTCGCAGCGGTGCATAAACGGCTGAAGATGTTTGTACTGATGGCCAAAGTGATCATTGAACTTGAAGAAAATCTGATCTGTATCGGCCTGAGTGGCAATGCCGTTGTTACGGCCCTTGAAACGTCGCTGGGTCCGCCACCACCGGAGCTGGACGGCAGCGCCGTCCACGGCGAAGTGGTGATTTCCCGGGTCAGGGGGGCGTACCCCCGTTTTGAAGTGATTGCACCGGTGACTGATGCGATTGACTTGTGGTCAGACATGGCTGGCGTCGCGCGGCAGTCGGGGCAGTCAGTGTGGCGCTGGCAGAATATAGAAGCTGCTGTACCTTCAATTGGCAGTGAAACGACCGAGGCATTTGTTTTGCAGATGCTCAATTTGCAGCATATAAACGGCGTGAATTTTAAAAAAGGGTGTTTTCCGGGTCAGGAGGTGGTAGCCCGGATGCAGTACCTTGGCAAGCTCAAGAGACGAATGTACCGGGCCAGTGTATCTGCTGAATCAATGCTACAGGCGGGTGATGAAATCTATAACGAAGGTGTAAGCAGTTCAGTTGGCAAAGTGGTTGACGCCACAGGTAATGGTTCAGGGCAAATGCATCTGTTGGCAGTTTTAGCTATTGCCGCTGCAGATAAGCCTCTATTCGCAGACAAGGAGGCCACCTGCGCGATTGAGTTACTGGATCTTCCTTATGTGCTTGAGTAGTGTGTATTTGTGTTACACCTGATCAAGGTGGAATCTAATGCTGCGAATCTATGATGCAGAGAATATTATCGATGCGCAGTTGGCGTTGGATGAATTAAAAGCCGGTGGTCTTGATTGCTGCATGAAGGGTCAGCATCTCATGGGGGGTGTTGGTGAAATACCACCGTCCGGTGTCATTACATTATGGATTAGTGCACCACAACACGAGCAGCGTGCGCGCGATATCATTCGCGAATATGAAGACGGAAAGCGTAGTGAGCAACCCTCACGCCCTTGTCCGAAGTGCGGTGAAATTATAGAAGGCAACTTTGGTCGCTGCTGGAATTGCAATGCATTTCTGGATTAAGCCTTGTGAACAGCAGTGCACCATCGAAGCGGTTAACAGTTTGCTGTGGAGCAAAAGATCACGAGGGATGCTGTTAATTCCGTGAGTAATCCAGATTTATGAAAAGAACTTTTTTTGCAGTTACTCCTGATGCTCAGACATGTATAGAAGTTGATAAATGGTGTGCCCTGTGCTGGCCGCAATTGCAGCGTCGGGTAGCGGTTCAGAACTACCACGTGACTCTGGCTTTTCTGGGCGATACAAGCGACAAGCAGCAACAATTATTTGAGGAGTATTTCGAAAGCTGCAATATTCAGGCGTTTTCCCTGATCTTGAATGACCTTGGGTTCTGGCCGGATTCATCGGTACTCTGGCTGGCCCCGAAACAGGTGCCAGCGGGCTTACTGTCACTTGCGGATAGTTGCAAGCGTATAGCGAATCGCGCAGGGCTCAAGGTGAACCGTCGGAGTTATCAACCGCACCTGACGCTGGCCCGCAAGACCACTATGCCACCGGCAATGCCATTGCTTGAACCCGATTTTCGCTTCGAAGTTGACTCAATGCAACTGTATGAGTCGATTATGGATCGGGACGGTGTAAGGTATCGTGAGCTTCGCTGCTGGCGATTGTTATCCTGATGCGCCTGACTGTGCCGGATATTTCGATTGGATAATCCATTCTAAATACATACATGCTATCGGCAGATCATTAGGATCCGCCCTAGTGCCTGAGGTTACGAAATATACGCTGTGCACGGTTACGCGTCATAACTGGAGCTTGAGACGTCTCCACCTGCGCCGGTCCAGTTGGTGTGAAAACGTTCGCCTGCCGGTTTGTCCAGTCGCTCGTAAGTATGCGCACCGAAGTAATCGCGCTGAGCCTGGAGCATATTTGCAGGTAAACGGCCGGTACGATAGCCGTCATAGAAAGCTAAAGCCGAACTCAGGGCCGGAACCGGAATTCCGTGCTCTACTGCTGTCGCAATCGTTTTACGCCACCCTTGCTGGGTAGAATCTATGGCTTTAGTGAAGTATTCGTCGAGTAACAGATTGGCCAGATCGGGTTTTTTATCGTAGGCATTTTTAATATCATCGAGGAACACAGAGCGGATAATACATCCGCCACGCCACATCTGCGCGATTGCGCCGTAGTCCAGTGTCCAGTCGTATTCGTCGGCTGCTGCTCGCATTAACATATAGCCCTGTGTGTAGGAGATAATTTTGGCTGCGAGCAGAGCATCGCCCAGTTCCTTAATTATGGCGTCCGTAGCAGAGACCGTGGAAACCTGGTCAGTCGGGCCATTGAGAATATTCTCCGCTTCCATGCGTTCTTCCTTATAGGCTGACAGGCAGCGCGAAAATACTGCTTCACCAATGAGTGTGAGGGGCACCCCGAGCTCCAGTGCATTTATTCCAGTCCACTTACCTGTGCCTTTCTGACCGGCGCGGTCAACAATTGCGTCCAGAACGTACTCGTCATTGCTGTCTTTAAACGCGAGTATATCGGCGGTAATTTCGATCAGATAGCTGCCCAGTTCCTGTTTATTCCATTGCTCAAATACGGCCTGCATTTGAGCGTTGTCTAAACCGAGAACCGATTTCATGAAATGATAGGCTTCACAGATTAGTTGCATGTCGCCATATTCGATGCCGTTGTGCACCATTTTCACGAAATGCCCTGAACCGTTGTCGCCAACCCATTCGCAACAGGGGTCGCCGCTGTCGGTTTTGGCGCTGATAGACTGAAACAGCTCTTTGACCAGAGGCCAGGCTGCCGGATTGCCCCCGGGCATAATCGATGGGCCGTTTCTGGCCCCCTCTTCGCCACCGGAAACACCAGAGCCAATGTATAAAAGGTTCTTTTCGCGAAGGGCCAATGCTCGTCTTTGAGAGTCTTCGAAGTTTGAATTGCCGCCGTCAATGATCAGGTCGCCTTCATCGAGTAGTGGTAGCAATTGATTGATTGTTGCATCCACGGCATCACCGGCACGAACCATGAGCATGATTTTTCTGGGCTTTGCAAGTAAGCCAACCAGTTGTTCAAGTGATTCAGCACCAATTATGTTGGTGCCTTTTGCAGGGCCTTGCAAAAATTCATGGGTCTTGGCGACGGTACGGTTATAGGCGACTACTGTATAGCCGTGATCGTTCATGTTCAGAATCAGATTCTGACCCATTACCGCCAAACCGATAAGAGCGATATCTGCTTGAGTTTCCATAGAGAAGACCTTTGGCATTTAGAAAGTAAGTTGTATGATATGAATTCGGGTAGTACTTTATCTGTGAATAGTATGTAGTAGTGTACCGCATACAGTCTGCTGGAGAGAAATGACAATCATCAGAGAAGAGGCTCTGGCAAAGCGTGGCCGTTGTTTGTTCTATTCACCGCCAATGTAACGGGAAACAAATGCTGTCTGCTAGAGATGTGATGATCATGCGCAATCCTTTGCGGAGGGTAATAGCGTAGCTGGAATTCACCAGTCCACCTGTATAATTACGACAGTATCTGTGTTGATTTCTATCCGTTTATCAAGACAAGCAGCAAGGTTAAGGCCAGTATACTTTTGAGCTTGTGATCGTGCCTGTTTTGAATAGTTATGAGGCTATAAAGGGAATATTGTCTTTGCTGTGTAACTTTATTGTTGAAGGTGTGGTGTGCAGCTTACTCCGCCGGGTCTGAGGTGGTAACAAACTGGATCGAGAAACGTCTGTTGGGGCACGTTGCTGTGCATACTGGAAGTCATTGCCCGGGCGGGAGAGGCATCGAAAAATAGCAATTGTATATTAAACGGATAATCCAGGTGCTTCAGTGGAATTCTAAATTCTATTGTGGTGCCCTCAATGGATTTGTTGAGGGAGGAAATATACGTCCAGTTCCAGGAGTATCCATTGCCATTGTAGCGGTATAGACTGTCAGTTTGTATCAGGTAATTTGCCTGTATCGGCAGATCTTGATGATAGCCCCTGTTACCTTGCGTATTGGTGCCTAAATAGAAGGTCTGGTCCCGCATTGTGAGCATGTCAGTGTTGCTGCGTGCAATGAATAGATCACTATTATTATGGGTGATCGATGCCGGAACTTTTCCGGGTTTTTTAGCTTTTGTTGCCTTGTCCGTAGCGATGGCGTCAGGTGAATGATGGACAGGCCAACCGCCTGAATGCCCGTCTATGGTTACTGCCCCTTTGATATCTGCAGTAGCGTCGTGGATTTCAGCTGATTGTCCGGTAGCGGCAGGATCAGCCGCAGGGATAGCTGAGCGTTTGCTAGATTGTGCAGTCGGCTCTTTTAAAGTCTGACGCGTGTTTAGTCTGGAAAAACCGGTAATTTGAGAATAAATCGCCTGAATACGATGGTTGCAATCCCTACTGGTGTTAACAGCTCGGACGCGGCCGGGTGCGCCGGATCCGACCAAAGCAGTGTCGCACGTGGCCGTATTCCCTCGTGCGAGAGGTGTGGCAGTAGCGACTGATAAAATACTTGTTGCCAACGTAAAACCTGCAACAGAAACTACACGAGTAGCGTATCGAGATTTAATTTTCACACAGATCCTTATGTAACCCGGGCCCGGCAGCTCCAGCCGGCCCTGTGTGAAATGAACAAATCGTGCCACGCCTGAACATAGTGCCTATTCAACCGCATGTATTGAACACGTTGCGGCGGTCTGGCATCAGCTGGATGGAGCCGTGGTCCATCCAGCTGATAATTACGGGTTCAGAGCCCATGAGTGGTTTCACAGTAAGGCACAGCTCGCAGAGAATGGCCATTCCCTTTTCAAAAGTTGTAACACTGTTGTGGGAGCGCTCTCTGGCGCCCTTCGGGCGCGGCTGACAGCACCCACAGACTGCGTTGTACTTTCTTAAACGTAGAACAATTAAACGCGGAAGAATTAAACGCAGAAAAACTATGTCTTCAAAAGTACGCCTTGCTGTGAACACAGGCAGTCACGCTGAACCCGCAATAATTAGCTGGAAGGACCAATGATAAGTAAGCTAGTAAGGGAAGCGATCCGGTACGGATATTTCCTGCATTCGCGTTTCAATCCAGTGCTCGGTTTCCTGCAATATCTGCTGAGCTGTTTTTCCCTCACTTTTTATAACCGGTCCGAAGCTCACGGTAATTTCGCCGGGCCACTTAATAAAGCCCAGACGTGGCCAGAACTCACCTGTATTCAATGCCACCGGCAGAACATCCCGTTGTGTTTGCTCGGCAACAACAGCACCTCCGATTCGATAGTTTGGCGGTGCCTGCAGCGGCACGCGGGTGCCTTCGGGAAAAATAATAACGCTCATGCCCTGTTTCATCCGTTCGTCTGCCTGCGTCACCATTTGGCTGACTGCAGTATGACCCGATTTTCGGTCGATCATAATAAAGCGTAAAACCAGTAGCGCCCAACCTACGATTGGAATCCACAGCAGTGATTTTTTCGCTACATAGACTGAGCGGGGCAACACGGTTGGAAGGTAATAGGTTTCCCAAGTCGACTGGTGCTTTGACATTACAATGCACGGAGTATCAGGAATATTCGCAAGGCCGTCGGTATTGCAGCGCAATCCGCATATTGTGCGCAGGCCGAACAGGTTGAGATGCATCCACAGACGGGCCATCTCTGATGCTACTCTGTAGGAAAACAAGCCGCCACCGACCACTGGCACGGCCATAATAAGCGTGCAGGCGATTGACCAGATCCAGAACAATGTGCTCCGCAAAATCAATAGCGGGCGGTTGTAGTTTTGCTTCTGCGCCGATTGACTCACTGTTCGTTAGGCCTGTGTCGCGTCCTCGTTGTCGTTATCCTGAGAGTGATAAGTACGGGATCAGGCCACGACTGATTGGTTTTTGGTGCTGTTAATGATGCCGTGACTAAACTTTACAACGTGGCACGGGTACATACAAATATTGTGTGCCGGCGTGCATCTGGCTGAATGTGAGCAGCGCTGCCTTTTTTAATCTTTGGTGGTGACAGGTTTTTTCCTGATTTTACGCTTGTCTGCTTTTTTCTTATCGGCAGACTTACCGGTTACAGATTTGCGTTTTTTCACCTGAGCGCCGGGCCGGGTTTTCAGGGTTTTTCTTGCTGGTTTTTCTTCAGAATCTGGAAGAGCTGTATCTGCAACGTTTTTCGGTGCAGCTTTGCTGCGTGCTCTGTGCGGAGCGGACAACTTGCCGGCGCTGCTGCTTTCCTGTTCATCTTTCGCGTTTTTCGATCCACCAGCGTTTGCGCGGCTGATCTGAAGTTTCTGACCACACACCCAGGTTTTTTTAAGGTGCTTGAAAATCGCTTTAGGCATACCTTCGGGTAAGTCGATCAAGCTGTGGGAGTCCAGTATTCTGACCGATCCGATGTACTGGCTGTCTATACCGGCCTCGTTTGCAATGGCACCGACAATATTGCTTACCTCGACGCCATGGTCTTTGCCAACCTCAAGACGGAAGCGATCCATTTTTAATTTCTCGCCGGACCCCTGTTTCGCCGGGCGTGCGGTTGCGGCCTCATTCGGTGCAGTCGCAAGTTTGCTCTTAACAGATTCTTCTCGTGGTCGCGGAAGTTGTTTCTTACTGTGGGTATCTTTGGTAGCAGGCGTTGCCCTGGTTTTGTGCGGTTCAGCTGCTTCGGCTGTATTTGTACGGCGTCGGGTGTCGCGTTTTTCGCGCTTCTGCGGCTCGGGCTGTTTCTGCTCTCTGTGCGAGACGTCTTTTGCTTTGCGATCGCTTCCACTGTGGTCTTTTCTCGACGAGCTATTCGGGAACAGAAACGGCGAATCCCCCTGAAGTAAAAAGGCCAGCGCGGCGGCGACACTTTCGGGTGCGGCATTGGTATCGGCGATGTGCTCATTGATCATCCGTTCGAAAAACTTCAGATTCTCACCGTCAATGGTATCGCTGATACGCTGTTTGAATTTGTTGATGCGGCTCTTGTTGATCTCTTCGCTGGATGGAATTTCCATCAGGTCGATTTTCTTTCCGGTAGCGCGTTCTATGGTTTGCATCATGCGCTTTTCACGCGGGGCCACAAACAGTATTGCATCCCCTGTGCGGCCCGCTCTTCCAGTGCGCCCGATGCGATGAATATAGGCTTCCGTGTCGTAGGGGATATCGTAGTTCAGTACGTGGCTTATGCGCTTGACATCCAGTCCCCTGGCGGCGACGTCGGTAGCAACGATAATGTCGAGTTTGCCTTTTTTAAGCTGCTCTACTGTGCGTTCTCTGGTTTTTTGCTGGATGTCGCCATTCAACGGGGCGCAGGCATAGCCGCGTGCCTCGAGTTTTTCAGCGAGCTCGGTAGTGGCGACTTTGGTGCGCACAAAAATCAGCATGGCATCAAACTCTTCGGCTTCGAGGATGCGCGTCAGTGCGTCAAGTTTGTTTCTGCCAGTGACCGGCCAGAAGCGCTGCCGGATGGTATCTGCTGTGCTGGTTTTTACTTCGATAGTTACTTGTGCCGGCTCATGCAAATACTTACTGGCAATACGTTTAATCTGCGTCGGCATGGTGGCGGAGAAAAGAGCTATCTGCCGCTGCGCTGGTGTTTGCTGCAAAATCCAGTCGACATCGTCGATAAAGCCCATGCGCAGCATTTCATCCGCCTCATCAAGGATCAGCATAGACAAATTCTGCAATTTAAGATTACCTCGGCGCATGTGGTCCATGATACGGCCGGGTGTACCGACAACTACGTGCACGCCGCGCTCGAGCCCGCGGGTTTGCACGCGGTAATCCTGTCCACCGTAAACCGGCAATACATGAAATCCTTTCAGGTGAGCGGCGTATTTGCCGAATGCCTCGGCAACCTGGATCGCCAGTTCACGCGTTGGGGCGAGTACCAGTACCTGCGGGTCTTTTTGTTTTAAATCGAGATTGGATAATGCCGGCAATGCGAATGCAGCCGTCTTGCCGGTACCGGTTTGAGCCTGGCCGACAATATCCCGACCGTCCAGCAGCAAAGGGATGGTGGAGGCCTGAATCGGCGAAGGTTTTTCGTATCCGATTGCGTCTAAAGCTTTCAGGATAGGCGAAATTAGCGCTAACTGATCGAAAGCACTTATCTTGTTTGTCGTCACTAGAGGTTTGCACCGCGGCGTTTTGCCGATGAACAGGAGGGGAGTACAACCGCCCAAGCTACCTCAAATATAACTTCTGCGCAACAAGCATTGTAGCGATTGAGGGACATGTCACGTCACGACATGATTCAGGTAATGGTATAGTTATAGTCTATTACTGTCGGTATATGGCATCGATCCGCTGATATCGGATCTTCAATAGGCCGGATGAAGATACAAGGTAGCGATCAGATGACAGCTCTATATTGCGGCATCGGACTAAGCAACCCGAAGAGCCCGGATAACGTTGGTGCAGTGTTACGAGCGGCCGGGTGCTTTGCTGCCGATGAAATATTCTACACGGGAAAACGTTACAACAAGGCCGTTCAGTTTCATACAGATACTCATGCTGCTGCCAGTGATATCTATCTTGAATGTGTGGCATCGTTAATAGATGCAGTGCCGGAGAAAACCACAATCGTATCAGTAGAGCTGGCGGTAGGAGCTCAGCCACTGGTCGGGTTTGAACATCCCGAACGCGCTTGTTACCTGTTTGGCCCGGAAGATGGCACTCTCGATCAGCAGGTTATTGATGTCTCTGATGAAGTGGTGTTCGTTCCGACCTATGGCTGTCTGAACCTTGCCGCCACCGTTAATGTTGTCCTGTATGATCGGTTTGCGAAGGTTCAAAAGCTGAATTTGCAAAATTTCGGTGATGAATTGATTGCAAGCAGTCGGGATCAAAATAATCGGCTTATTGTCAGGCAGTAAAAATATCCGGCTGTTTGTCAGTCAGATGGCGTGCCCAGAATTGCCGCTACGACACCAATGCCGATAACCGAAATCCAGCTCGCTCTCCACCAGCCGATTTTCTCGTGCAGGAACACGCGTGCAATGATAACGGTTGCTGCCGCCATGGCGGAGAAGCCTATTGTGGCAGTGACTCGTCCGCCCTGAGTTGAGCCGGTTAGAAAAGCACCCAGTGCGGCCATTTCCAGTACGGATTGAGCAAGGATCAGGGCTGCTGTTGACCTGTCTGCGGGCCACTGGAGCTTGTCCTGTCGTACCATCTGGAAAATCACCAGCAACAGGCAGGCGAAGCCTGCAAATAACCGGTTCAGATAAACGGCGTAGGTAGCGCCGAGAATGGCAGTTGCATCCTGTGCCAGATACATGCGAAACGCGATGGTAACTCCAGCGCAGAACCCGAGAAAAGCGGTTTTCTGGAGCCAGGCGGTGTTGTAATCACCGTTTTCGTCGCTTGCGTGGCGTGGCAGCATGGCAACACCGGCAAAGACCACCAGCGTGGCAATTAACTGGATAACAGTCCATTGTTCGCCGGTTGCTATATTCAGCAGCACTAGTATGACGGCGAAACTGGAAGCGGCGGGGGAGGCCATTGCGACGGGCCCGCGCGCAAGTGCCAGAAAAAGAAGATACAAGGCTGCGACGTTCAGCACTCCGCTTGCCGCAGATGCCAGCCAGGCCTGGGTATGCCAGGGCGGCAAACTGCCAGTGACAGCGAGCCAGACTGTAATCGAAAGAGCGGACAATCCAGTGATAATCAGAATCAGTAGACTGGTTGAAACGCGTTGTGATGTTACCCGTGCAATGCAGTCGGAAGCACCAATCAGAAACGCTCCCAGCAGGCCCCAGAGTATTCCGGTCATTGTGGCGTGCTGTCGGTCATGATTGTGGGTTCGATGTGGTTTCCCTGAGTATAGCGATCCTGCCTGCAGAAGAATGTTGTTAAGCGGCACCCCGGTAGTTATGTCCACAGACAAACAGCGTTTCCGGCGAAGGGTCGGCCGAGGGTTAGGAAGGGAAGGCGTTGTTGTAGTGTTTGCCGGGCTTGAGTGTGATCAAATAGAAGTGTGATTTCTTAGGTATGCGATACTCGCAGGAATATCGCCGCAGTTTCAGGCATAGATTCATCGCGCTCCTGATTTATCGTGGAGCAAAGTCATCTTACACCCCTCAGGTTTACGCCCTTTTGAACAACACGACCTCAACCATATGATTAATAATAAAGGCCAGTGGGCAGAATGTGTCGAGTATATTGAGTCTCATAGCTGCGCCTGGTCAAAAGAGCCGGACGAAGGCGAGTGGGGTATTCATCGGTTGGATACACCACCTCATAACCGTTTGCTGGGGCCGGTATTCGCACGTGGCGATGCTTGTGGCCTGGTGATGCATGAGGGACGGAAACTATGTGAGTGGGGAGATATCCATCGACCGGATATGACCTTCAGTGTGACAAAAACCTACCTCGCACTGGTCGCGGGAATTGCCTTTGATCAGGGGATATTGTCAGATCTGGATGAAAGTGTGTATCAGTCACTCAGCAACAGTGGCGGAGATGCAGCCGCATTTGCCGCGACGGCTTTTTCTGATAATCATAACAGGCAGATAAGCTGGAGAAACTTTCTGCACTTTACCAGCGAATGGAGCGGTGCATGTTTTGGTGTGCCGGACCAGGTGGATCACTATCGGATTGTTGCAATGCAGCCGCAGACAGCGGTGCACAGTAAAGGAGATTTACGACCCTTATTGAAGCCCGGGAGTTACTGGGAATACAACGATGTACGTATCAACCAGTTTGCGCTCGCCCTTTTGTATTTGTCGGGCAGGCCACTGCCGGAGATCTTCAGTGAAAGCATTATGCGGCCGCTGGGTGCGAGTGACGATTGGCACTGGCATGGATATGACAACAGCTACATAGAATTGTCCGGGCATACGTACCAAAGCGTACCAGGAGGAGGGCACTGGGGTGGTGGAATGGTAATATCGGCGTGCGATCAGAGTCGGATAGCGCAATTGCTGATTGATGACGGTGTGTATGAAGGGCAGCAGTTGATCTCCCGTGACTGGTTGTCACAAATGTGCACGCCTTGTGCAATAGCGCCGTGGTATGGCTATTTCACCTGGTTGAATACGAATCATGCAATTAGCAAGGCGGCCTCCGAGGGTAGCTATTTTGCATTCGGAATCGGTGGTCAGCTTGTCTGGCATGATCCGCAGTTAAAGCTTGTGGTGGTTATGCGGTGGATTGACGACACTTGTAAAGAAGCCTGTATAGAGAAAATACTAGCGTGTCTGTAGAAAAATTTTATTTATTCAACCGTAACGCTCTTGGCCAAGTTTCGAGGTTGATCTACATCGCGGCCCAGTGTCACGGCACTGTGGTAGGCGAATAACTGCAGCGCTACACCCATAATCAAACCCTGCACCAATGGGTCGGCTGGCGGGGTGCGGATCACATGATCTGCCAGTTGAGAGATCCGCTTGTTGTCGGAGTCTGTAATTGCAATTACCGGAGCGCCACGCGCTTTTATCTCTTCGAGCGAGCCGACAGACTTTGCTAGTAGATCGGATTCGGGCAATACAATAATGCACGGTGTTTCCGCGGTAACCAATGCAAGTGGCCCATGCTTGAGCTCCGAGGCAGGGTACGCTTCAGCATGAATATAGGAGATTTCCTTTAATTTTTGTGCGCCTTCCAATGCTACCGGGTAGGCAGTGGTGCGACCGACAAAAAAAGCGCTGTGGGCATGGCTGTAGGTTTCTGCAATCGCCTTTATTTGTGGTTCTTCTGTTAGCACAGCGCTGATTTTTCCCGGTACCGAGTCTAGCTCCTGTAGTAGTTGTGCGCCGCGTTGCGGTGAGATATCCCTTGTACGTCCTAAAAGAATTGCTAATAGAGCAAGAACGCCCAGCATTGATGTATAGGCTTTGGTCGATGCGACTGAAACTTCCGGCCCGGCATGCATGTAGATTCCTCCGTTTACCTCTCTGGCAATGGTGCTGCCAACACTATTGACTATTCCTAGAACAAAGCCGCCCTTTCGTTGAATTTCTCGTATAGCGGCCAGAGTATCAAAGGTTTCACCGGACTGGCTTAAAGCGATATAGAGTGTTTCGGGTTCAATGATTGGGTTTCTATAGCGAAATTCTGCAGCGGCTTCAGCGTCTGCGGGAATTCGAGACAGATTTTCAATCATGTTAGCACCGGCCAGACCTGCGTATAGAGCTGAACCACAGCCTAGTATTTTTACTCGCTTTAGCTTCAACAGGTCAGATGGTTGCAGATTGAGGCCGCCGAGCTTTGTCGTATTGAACCGGGTATCGAGTCTGCCGCTCAGGGTGCGGGCAAGTGTTTTGGGTTGATCGAAAATCTCCCTGTACAGATAGTGTGTGTGGCCGCCTTTGTCATATTGGTCGGGGTTTCCATCTACCATCATAGGTGTTTTGTCGGTACGGTGGGCCTCCATGGTGGTGACCTCGAAACCGGCAGGCGTCAGTTCGGCGAGCTCGCCGTCATCCAGGTGGACAACCTCGCGGGTATGCCTGGATAGTGCTGATAAATCAGATGCTGCCAGCATTTCACCATCGCCTACCCCGATAATGACCGGGCTTCCACTGCGGGCAAGAACAATAGTGTCAGGTTGGTCGAAAGAGATAGCGGCGATGCCATAAGTGCCGATAACGCCTTGCTTTAACAGCTGACGTAAAGCTTGCAAAAGTGTGAGTGAGTGTTTTTTAATGGCGATTGCCAGTAGTTGAACCAGCACTTCGGTGTCGGTTTCAGATACCAGGGTTGCTCCGGCCTCGAGTGCTGATTTACGCAGCGTGTCGATATTCTCAATGATGCCGTTGTGCACCAGCGATATGGTCTGGTTCTGATCCAGGTGCGGGTGGGCGTTCTGATCTGTCGGAGCGCCGTGTGTTGCCCATCGAGTGTGCCCGATTCCACAATTACTGTTGATCGAGTCAGGTAACTGATTCTGTAAAGCGGTAAGTTTCCCGGCTGATTTCCAGGTGCGAAGCCGTTTCCGGGAGGAAACCGTTATCCCCGCAGAGTCATAGCCCCGGTATTCGAGTTGTTTCAAACCCGCAGTAAGAATAGGGGCAGCCTGCTGCTTTCCGGTGTAGGCGATAATTCCACACATGTGCTTTCCTGTTTAAGATGAGCCTGCAGGACGCGTTATCCGTAGATTATGCGTCGAATCTGGCGTTCAGAAATGATTGATGCCGGAAACCGATGAGTTTGTATTTCGGTAATAAGTGCTTTAAAAATTTCCGGGTTGGTCAGCCCCTCACGTTGCATTTCGCGATGTCTTCGCTGGATTAGTTCGTCCGGAGATTCGCTGAAAAATGCGAGCACCTCTTCTATTATTCGCTCAGCCTGCTCATTGCAAAGGGCATAGTTGCGGCATAAATGGAGGGTCAGATCGTGATGGGGCTTTTCCGTCATGAGGTGATTAAACTGATGTTGCGCCGGAAGTGCAATTCATTTGCCCGATATCGGGCAAGATATAAGTCTAAATGGCAGTGACAGAGGCTTAACTGCTCTCTTTAAAGAGCAAAGAGGGGACATCGGCGCAGTAAGACGTTGCAGCAGCGTACGTAAATGAGGTACGTTTGAATTTATCCATGCCCAGCGCGTTGATGATCGGTCTGTGGAGTTAAGGGAGATCGACCACGGCAACGGTGCTCAGTGCAGAGTCTTTTGAATCAAACGTTATGCGTGCTAGTGAGAGCGAGGCGAGCGTCACCTGTGGGAACAACGAGGGGAAATCGGTCTGCCTCCAACGGAAGTGATGGAGGGTTAAACACTTAGTTATAACAAACAGCATATTACATAATGCGAATGTCGAGCGATCTGCAAAAGCAGATCTGCACCAACAAAAGGCTATGGAGCCCCGATCGGTACTTACAACTTACAGCGTGAAGGTCTGTTAAACAGCAACTACGTTAGTAGCGCATGGACCCTTTTGGCCTTCGCCAACTTCAAATTCAACTGCTTGACCATCGTTCAGGGTAGCGAAACCACCGCCTGCCTGGATTTCTGAATGGTGAACAAATAAATCCTTGCCGCCATCTTCTGGAGTGATAAAGCCGTAACCTTTGTCAGCGTTAAACCACTTCACTGTACCTTTACTCATCTTGATAATATTCCAAAAAGTGATATTGATTGTGTTTGATATGCTCTGGCGAATACCATTTCATCGAAAATTCAAACACCCAATGACCATAACAGATAATTTGATAATTATCTCAATGTAATCAAAGTAATTCTTGCAATTTAGCCCGAAAAAAGGTCATTTGGGATGTTTGGGTACCAATATCAGACCAATTCACTGAAATTGTAATGTTTAGTACAGCTGCATTAACGAAGTTGTTGAATTTACTTAGTTGATTACTCAAATCGAAGCAGACAGCAGCCAGACACTGGTTTCAATGGAACATCTGCCCCGGTGTGACTGAATTTGATGTTAGGTTAATTGCCGCCTTTCGCCACATTACCCGAGGGGTGCCAGCCTCAGGATTCGGGAGTTTCGCTATCGCTTTTGTCGATAAAACCCATGCCTTTGTAGGCCATGGGCTTGCGGTTGACCTTTCTTGGCCAGAGCGCGTGCCAGTTCTTTTCGATTTGAAATGTAATTATCTTGCGGTTTTTCGGTCTCGGAACCCGATCTTTTTCGACGAGATCCTGGTACTCATCGACTTCTTCATCGGTTGCCTCACGAATTGATAGTATCTTGCCGCCTTTGTATGCTCGATCAGATTTTGATTTATGTAACGACAAATACTGCATGGATTCTTCTTCTTCATCTAACAGCCACATGCGTGACTCGCAGATTCCGGTTTTGTCGACAAGTTTTAAACCGACCTTGGATAATAAAAACAAAGTATTCGGATCGTCCACTGCAGCCACCTCGTGAATGT
Source organism: Chromatiales bacterium (ex Bugula neritina AB1) (assembly GCA_001730015.1). GTDB lineage: Bacteria > Pseudomonadota > Gammaproteobacteria > Granulosicoccales > Granulosicoccaceae. Next base: position 32,700 of record MDLA01000170.1, read on the forward strand.
GTTGTTGCCTAACGCCCGCAATAGCGGAAATTGTGAACGCTTAATGAAATTGCTCTTGTAACGTAAACGATACCAGAAATTCATCGATTCAACGAATGTAAACGGATAAACCACCTTTTTCGTGGTATTACCTGGTGCCCGTCCATAAACCGGGGCGTAGCGAGGATCATTCAGGTGCGTGAGATTTCG
>MDLA01000171.1 GCA_001730015.1 Chromatiales bacterium (ex Bugula neritina AB1)
TAGATCGCATGGGTTTTAATGTTAGGTCCATATTGGACACTACTGGGAACGTCATCAGGGAAAGGAGCGACAAAGATATTGCCCAAATCATCTTTTAGAACCTGGGCCTGAAATTCAGTGACAATCTTCTTTATGATGACATCAACGACTTGGCGTCGTTGCGGTTCAAGTTCGGAGTAATTGCGCCCATTAGGTAAAGAGCGACGATCAATTTTAATGGGGCAAATCTCATCGGGAGAATCAGTCAGGGTAAGTGTCGAGCCACTATGGCCCGGTTGTCCGCCCGGTTTTCGTTTCTTCTTTTTCGAGCCAGTGGATTTTTTCCGATTAGGATCACTAGAGGGAGGTTTAGAGCTATTGGAGGAATCGAGACTAAGACTTGCGGATAGTGCATTGATGAAGCCGATGAGGAGTTTAATTAAAGCGCGAAGAGCAGGCGATACAGAAGCATCAGAGTCAAGCAGTGCAGAGACTTCAGCGATAGTATTGTCGAGGTTATCGCGAGTAGGAGGCATTGCCACTCAAGGATTAATGAATCAAGAGTGGTATTATCTCATAGGAATTTGAGCGGGAAAAATAGCTCGTGAGCGGCGATGTGAGCCGTTTTAAAAAATCGGAACGAGCCAGCTATAGTCAGAGGATAATCGAGGACCTGGCGAGCACAAAGCCGCCTTCAGATAAACGTATGATACAATCCTAGATATTCAGTAGAAATGTAAATATAACTGCGAAAACACTGTCAAGTGTTTTTTTGTCTTTTTTCGGCTGAATAGTTACATTTTTTCTCTTGCAAATATCAGTGAGTATTCAACGCGAGAAGAAAATTCACTGTGAAATCAAATCTCGGCGCGATATCCTCGCCACTCCATGAATAAAGCGGGTTAGCGAAGGGGCAATGGATGCAAATTGACATTGTCAGATCGGCCGTGTTTTTAATGTGTTCCGACCAGCCTTTGAATTTTCTCTAAAATATACGTACAAAGTACATATGTAAGATTTAGAGCTTGAATGGGGTTCGAAGAAAGAGAAAGCCAATGCCAGGAACCATGGTGTGCCTTTTGAAGACGCCGGGGCCGCGTTCTATAGTGAAACAGCCATGGTGTTCCATGATCCGGACCATTCAATTGAAGAGGATCGCTTCAATCCACTGGGAATGAGTGTTCGTGCTGGTGTCTTGGTAGCATGCCACTGCGTACGTGAAACCGACTCAGTGGTTCGCATCATCTCTGCTCGTCGCGCTGACAAAGGAGAGGAATTGGTCTTCCCCCTTTTTTTCGGTATTTCCACCTAATATGCATGCATAAATCGTCTATGTGTTATTTGATTTATGCAACACTCGGGTTAACCTGAGGTAAAAGGGATAGAGAGTGGCTTTACACTCAGTGTGGCTGGTATTTTTTCGCCTTCTACCAACACTTCACAAGTGCCATTCTCAATAGCACTTTTTCCGCCTGTCGCTGGTGGAGACACAAGGCAAAGTCCTATGGCTGTACCCTGGTCGTAGGCAAAGGCGCCACTGGTAACGTAGCCGGCAATTTGTCCGTCGCGTAGTATCGGCTCGTTGTGGTGTAGTAGTGGTTTATCAGAATGTAGTTTTACAGAGCAGAGGAAAGGCCCTTTGTCTTCGGCTTTGCGCGAAAGGTAGGCATCGCGACCGCGAAAGGCAATGGATTTATCTGGTTTGCAGGTAAAGTCAAGGCCCATCTGATGGGGTGATTCTGTATAGGCAAGATCATGCCCCCAATGTACAAATCCCTTTTCAATACGAAGTGCGTTCAATGCTTCGCCACCCACGAGCTTTAAACCGAAGGGTTGGCCGGCGTTATACAGTACGGTAAATACATGCTCGGCAAAATCGGGAGTGATAAAAATTTCCCAGCCCAGCTCACCTGTGAAAGAAAGCCTTTGCGCTGTAACTTCGGCATGTCCTATAAAAAATGTGCGCAAACTGTTAAAAGGAAATTCTGCATCGCTCATGTCGATATTGCTTACGGCAGCCATGAGCTTTCGAGACTCGGGTCCGCAAATTGAAAGCACGCCATACGAAGAGGTGGCGTTGCGTAGCGTGACGGCTTCCTCTTCCAGAATATGACGGGCCAGGTAATCATGGTCGCGACGAGTGTGAGAAATAGAGCTCATCAGCATAAACGACTCAGCACCGTGACGCGCAACGGTAACATCGGATACTATCCCGCCGCGATCGTTGAGCATGAGCGTATACGCTACCCGACCCACAGGAAGTGCCATATTGTTACTACACATGCGTTGTAAAAATGGTTCGGCATCGGGGCCTTCAACCCACAGCTTGCCGAGCATGGAGTAGTCGATCATTGCAACCTTTTCACGGGCTGCTTTTTGTTCATTTTGTGAATGTTCGAACCAGTCAGGTCGATAGAACGAATAATCGTACTGCTCGGCAACATCCATTGCCTGTTCGCTTTGCGTATATTTAACCGTGGGGTTGAACCAGGCTGGGCGTTCCCAGCCCTGTACTTCGGCATAGACAGCCCCCTTTGCTTTCATCGCATGGTAAAAAGGTGTGCGGCGAAGGTTGCGAGCGGTTTCGCGCTGCCGACCGGGCCAGTGCATGGCATAGGTAAGCACAAGTGTTTCAGGGCAGCGCTTCTGCAGGTAACTATCCTGCCCCTGAAAATTCTCGATCCGAGCCGGATCCATCTCTGATAAATCCATCGGAGGGTGGCCTTGCATGATCCAGTCGGCTAACGCTTTTCCTGCACCGGGACCAGATTGAATGCCGGTTGAATTTACGCCGGCTAGAACAAAGTAGCCTTTCAGGCGAGGTGCTTCACCAACAGTAAAACGTCCATCATGAGAGTAGCTTTCAGGGCCATTAAAGAAAGTCCGGATGCCGGTGGTTTGTAAAACGGGCACCCGGTTCATTGCCAGCTCCAGCACTTCCATTACATCGTCTTCTATAAATGGCAAGCTATCGAATTCGAACTGCTCGGGAATGCCGTCTTTCGCCCACGCTTTTGCATGAAAATGAGCAAATCCGAACAGTAATTTACCGGCATCTTCCTTCCAGTAGGTGCCATCACAATAGGAGCGCAGTATGGGGAGATCCGGTGTTAGTTCTGCAATGGGTTCGGTAACCAGGTAATAGTGCTCACAAGCATGAGTGGGGACAGCAACACCGGAATGTTTCCCAAGTTCTCTTGCCCACATTCCAGCACAATTAACAACGCAACTCGTTTCTATGCTGCCTCGATCGGTGCGTACGCCCGTCGTGCGTCCACCTGCCATTAACACTTCTTCAACTTTCACATACTCAAAGAATTGCGCACCATTCATTCGTGCACCCTTGGCCAGTGCCCGGGTTAGCGCAACAGGGTCTGCTGAGCCATCGCTAGGCATATGAATACCGCCTAAAACACCTTCTGCGTTAACTAGCGGCCAACGTTCCTTGATTTCCGCGGTGGACAAGTGCTGCGCTTCAACATTAAACAACTTTGCAAAATCGCACTTGCGCTTTAGCTCCGCCATACGCTCTGTGTTTAAAGCAATCGATATGGAGCCGGATTGTCGAAAGCCCGGATTATGCCCGGTTTCTGATTCAAGTTCCTGCAGTAGCTCGACACCATAGCTCGCAAAAGCGGTGGTGGAATGACTCCCCTGTAGTTGGCCGACCAGCCCTGCCGCATGCCACGTGGTGCCACTGGTGAGTTGCTTACGTTCCAGTAGCACGATATCAGTCCAGCCAGCTTTGGCCAGATGATAGGCGACAGAGCAGCCGTGGATGCCTCCACCAATAATCACCACTTGGGCGTGGCTGGGAAGTGTCTTTATCATATTGTTTATATTCTATGGGGGGTTTAAAGCAGCTAATGTGCTAGCTGTTTTCAAAAAGCTGGCCGCAACCCGGAACGAGTCTGTTCTGTCTGGCCAATCGCAACAGGTGCCAGGCCAGCGCTTGATTACTTGCAATGACCGGTTTTTTCAGTTGGCTTTCGGCTGTGGTAATAACTTCAAGTGTTCGCAGGCTCGTGCATGACACAAACACACCATCACAGTGTTTATTTGAGCCGGCTTTGAGGACAGACCTTAATATGCTCTCCGACGTAATTCGTGCCACCGTGAAATCATCGCTTTGATTGAACGAGGCAACTGTATTAATTTGGAATCCAGCTGCGTTCAAATTTGATTGCATTGCAAGTGTTACTTGTGGAGCGTAGGGAGTGATCAGCGCAATCCGTTTTAAACCCAGTGAATGCATTGCGGCTTTGCAAGCACTGATCGGGTTGCTAACTTTGGCGTTTGGGTGGATCTCGTTTATTAGTGCTTCGACCTGATCTTCGCCAATCATGGTTGCGCCTGATGTACATGCGTATCCAATTGCGTCGAAATTGAACTGAGCGGGAAGCAGGGCGGCTGCGGTCGGAAGGTTTAGTTTCATGTCGCCTAGCGTTTGCGGGGTAACCTCCATGGCATTTGGGATACGCGAATGGTATAACGCGATGCCCGGGGCACGGACCATGCCGCTGAATTCATGCTCAATTGTCTGGTCTGTTTGCAACACAATCAGGCCGATTCTTGCAGCGGACCCTAATCCGTCATCGGTTTCAAAATCACATTGCTCTATGGATGGCATGCTATCCATCTGAACCTTCTTGCTGTGCAAAAAATGAAGTCGCCTTCGGTAAAGCTGGCAGTGCCATATCATAGCTGGAGCATCGAACCCGGCCAGATACTGTGCCGCGGACCAGTTCGTGTGTGTATCGGCTTGGCAAATGGTTCGGACTGAGTTCAATGGCATCCTCAGAGTAATACGTTGTGATGTATAGCGAGCGTGGATTGGACGAAAGGTTAGGAGCTGAGCCGTGCAGCAACCGTGCGTGCATCAGACAAACCGCACCCGCAGGCCCGATACATTTCACGATGTTCTGACGTTGTGCATTGATAATGTCATCGTCAACCGCACCGGTGAACACACCATTGTGCCAGTGGCTATGCAGCATGCCTGTGTGGGTGCCGGGCAGTACTTCTAAGGGGCCGTTTTCCAGTGTCACCTCATCCAGAAAAAGTAGGCAGGTTATGATGTCGTCGTTTGTCATTGGCTGAAATGGGAAATCCTGGTGCCACTTTATTTGCGTCGCAGCACCGGGTTGTTTCGAGTTGACTTTGCCGTGATGGAAACGCAGGCCTGGACCGACGAGTTCTGCGCAATAGTCCACCGTAGCCGCATTGCGCATGGTTTCGGCATAGATATCTGATATCTCTTCTGGTGATTGCACGCGGCGCAACGTTGGGTGATCGGCGCTGTGTCCGGGTTGAAGATCAAAGCGTGGCCGCCCGTCTAGCGTTTCACCGTAATCTTCAGAATGCGCACGGCTTTCATCCACCCAGCTTTGAAACTCTGCTTTGAGTTTTGCAAGGCTCGCCGGATCGACGGCATTTTCAATGACAACTACACCGTCGCGCCAAAAAGTGTCTTTCTGCGCCCCCGTTAGCGCTCCCATGCCAGTGCCCTCTTGATTTACCTGGTATATACCAGCAATAATCGAATTATGACAAGTCGATCTGTAAATTTCAAGGCGGATATCGCGGACTTGGTGAAGCCAAGTTGAGTGGTGGTGATACCCCGAGGTTCCAGGAGATTGCCCGGCATCTGAGTGCGGAAATCGCAAACGGTAATCTGGTCGAGCACGCGTTGCTGCCTTCTGAGCGATACCTTGCACAGAAGTATGGTGTAAGCCGCATGACGGCTCGCCGCGCTCTCGATACTCTGGTTTCGGGAGGGCTCGCGTATAGTGAGGACAGGCGTGGGCGGTTTGTATCCCCGGCGCGTATAACCTACAACGTGAGCAGTATGATCAGCTTCGTAAAGGACGCTCAAACTGCTGGCAAAGAATTGACCATAGAGGTTATTGAAGCGAAGCTATCAGCGGCTGATGCCTTCGTCGCAGCGCAACTCTCAATTCATTCAGGCGATCCAGTCTATGCGTACACTCGTGTGTTTCGTTCCAAAGGGCACGCGATATTTATGGAAACGGAGTACCTGATCGCGCAACTGTTCCCGGGTTTTCTCGATAACGAATTGACGCAATCAACCACCGGCCTTCTGGAGTCCTGCTACAACAAAACAGCCAGCGCAGGCGAGATTGTTATTCGTATGCGAGCGGTAAACACTGAAGAGGCGGTGCTGCTGGGCTTACCTTCTGGTCAGTCCGCCTTCGAATTGCAGCAAGTCATTCAAGATGATGCTGGAGCGCCTTTTTGTTTTGGTCGTCAACTGTGGCGCGGTGAGCTTGCCGAGTTTATTGCCCACACTATTGTGAAGGAAGAATTGTGAGCACTACCACACTACATCGGGGATTTCCCGATACCGAATTTCGTGCGCGAACGGAAGCAGCGCAAACACTCATGGCGTCGTTGGATCTGGCTGGCATGCTTTTAACGAGTGAGTCTGAGGTTCGATACTTTACCGGGTTTCAGACCCTGTTTTGGCAGAGCCCCACGCGGTCCTGGTTTTTGTTCATACCAGCACAAGGAAAACCGATCGCGGTTATACCGGAGATCGGTGCAGAACTCATGCGTCAAAGTTGGCTGGATGATGTGCGAACATGGAGTGCACCCGCGCCTGATGATGACGGCATCAGTTTGCTGACTGAGCTGCTGTCACCCTTGGCTACGAGAGGTGAACGACTGGGTGTGCTAAAAGGGCATGAGACCAATTTACGTATGCCATTGGGTGATTGGGAACGTTTGGTATTCGCTTTGCCCGGGCTTCAAGTCACCGATTGCACCGGTTTGATACAAGGGCTGCGCATGATTAAGAGTCCGCTAGAAATTAACAAACTGCGGCACATCTGTGCGATTGGTTCTGCCGCATTTGCAGCGGTGCCGGAGTTTGTCACACTCGGTATGCCGTTAGAAGACGTTTTCAGAGAATTTCGCCGCACAGCCATTGCGCTCGGTGCGGACGATGCACCTTATGTTGTTGGAGCAGCTGATCAAGGCGGTTACGCAGATGTCATCTCACCACCATCGCGTAGGCCATTGTGTGCCGGAGATATAATGATGATGGATACCGGCTGTACCTGGGATGGATATTATTGTGATTTTGACCGCAACTGGGCAATTGCGAAAACGAGTGATGATGCCAGGCATGCCTATGATGTTTTGTGGCGCGCAACTGAGGCTGGAATAGAAGCCGCCAGACCCGGTAATACCTGCCGTGACTTATTCCTGGCCATGTCTTCGGTTATTGCAGAGCTGGACGATAGCGGTGGAGATATCGGTCGTTTGGGTCATGGTTTGGGTATGCAACTAACCGAGCAACCCTCGCACGCGGCGTTTGATACAACTGAAATAAAGGAGAATATGGTGTTAACCATTGAACCATCGCTGTCTTACGGAAACGGACTAATGATGGTGCATGAAGAGAATATTGTAGTAGGTTCGTCAACCACGGAATTACTTAGCCTGCGAGCCGCTCAAGAATTGCCTGTTATACAGTTTTAGATTCGAATACGTCAATCCCCCTAAAAGCCGGTGGCTATCGGCCGCGGCCCAAAAGCCTAATGCACCATCACCGATCACCAGCTCCGGTGTGTTCATGCCACGTGCTTTGAGGTTGGGCAGCACTTCACGCCAGCTCTATGTGGATTCCCCACTGCCGTCCTCGATTGCCGGAAAACGCTTCTCTCCGCGTTCATTGACGCCGATGACTGTCAATGCGCACAATTTCGTGTCCTCGGCTCTTAAGCCACTGTGGATACCGTCTACCTATAGATACACCCATCGGTCTTTGTCTAGTGGCTCTTTGCTCCATTGATTGTATTCCTCTGCTCAGGTGCGCTTTAATCGCTATATGGCTGCCGACAGTCCTTTGGCCTCCGGGCCAACCAGCACCTCCAGGGCACTGCGCATCTCGCCACTGGAGATTCCTTTCAAATACAGCCATGGCAATGCCGCTTCCAGTGATTTGGTTTTGCGTACATAGGGAGGCACCAGTGCTGATCGGAATGTCACCGGCTCGCCGTCACGCGCACGTACTTTCGGCACTTTAACGCTTACCGGCCCGATTCCCGTCTGCAGATCGCGCTCTGGCAGGTGCCCGTTTCGCACTACGGCAGCACGCCCACTATCCAAACGGCGGTTCGCAAACTGCTCCAGGAACGTGCCCAGTTCTGCCTCTATCGCCTGTTGTAACAACTGTTGCGTCCCCCTTCTCAGTAGCTCGGTTACGGCGTCTGAATGAGTCTCTCGACCTGAGAGTTATACTACGTTATCTTTGTTCATGGCGGTTTTTCCTTATTGGTTTATTGATGGTTGTGGTAACTAACAATCAACCAGAAGCGCCGCTTTTTTTCAACTTGCCTCAGACACCAGTTTTAACCATAGCTCGGCCATTCTGCGTCAGTGACAACTGCTTCTATGACACCGCCGGGCGACTCACATAACGACACAGGCTTTCCAGCTTCTTTCGCTGGCCCTTTTTTGTCGATACGCCGGCATGCAGCGAAAATCATCCCACCTTACCCGCCTCCGTTCGCACTTATTCCGCTCTCGCTGGCAGGCTCTGCAATCGATACACCGCACGACCTTTATGTAGCCCCACTGCTATGCGATACGTGATTGATGATCGGAAGAAATAAGGGGTCAATCGTATTACATTATTTACTAATAAATGCTATTCTACTTAGATGCCACGGCCCACTCGAATTCAATACGAAGATGCGTTCTACCATGTAATGAACCGTGGCAGGGGGCGTCAAACAATCTTTCATGGTCCAGAGTACTACTCAGCGTTTCTTCAAACGCTGAAAGAAGCGCACAAGCGGTTTGATGCTCAGATCCATGCGTATTGTTTGATGGGCAATCACTATCATTTGCTGATGGGAACCCCAAGGGCCAATCTGGATCGCATAATGCGCCATATCAGCGGTATTTATACGCAACGCTATAATCGGTTAAAAGGCACAGATGGCCCCTTGTTTAGAGGTCGCTACAAATCAATACTGGTTGATGAAGATGCCTACTTGCTACAGGTCGGTCGGTACA
>MDLA01000172.1 GCA_001730015.1 Chromatiales bacterium (ex Bugula neritina AB1)
CCGGAAACGTCTGTGGCTTGCCAGAGCGTTGCGGCACTACCGTTTTTTCGGTTAATCCGCAACGGCGCGCAAACGGGTATCCATGTGCAGTGGTCCGGCCATGCCAGGGTCAGGCGTGGCGATTAGTCTTGTCAAGGAATGATGGTGTCGCGCGCTGGTAGATGATTCGAAGGTGCGCGGCACAACCTCACCTCGCTGAGAGGCGGGCATCTTTTGTTACGACATGCGACCTATTGCCAGCCGGGTAAAACTATACTAATTGATCACCCTCTGCAAACGTCGTTTAGCGCTCACTGATCAGAATTTCTGGGGAATATCCGCATATTACTAGTGGCATATGGCTTGACTGTCAGTTGTCTGTGTAAATTTCTGATCAGCGTACCGGCAATGCAGAAAAGGAGATGTTTTGTTTAAATCAGTGGTGCTTTGTTTTTGGAATAGCCGCACCAGTGCTAATGAATACGCTAAATCTGGCAAAAAAATTTTTAACCGCCTGCGGCGGTTTTGAAAAGGGAAAAAGCGAATAGAAAAAAGGGAATTTAATCCTGCGACAATCGAAAACCAGTGTCGTTGTCGGGGTCGTCTGGCCAGTAGTTGAAGCGGTCGGCCGAGCGCACGTCACGCGGTGCGTCGTCCCAGGAACCGCCGCGCAGCGCACGGTCAACGTTGCTTTGTCCACTTACGCACTCCTGCTCAGCACCATTGTACGGATCTTCATAATCCGAGCACGTCCACTCGTACACATTGCCATGCATATCATGTAATCCCCACTGGTTTGCTCCAAACTGCCCGACTGGTGCAGTCTGCTTAACATCCCACCGACTACCGCAACCGTCACAGTTGGCCTTGTTACGACCTATATCGTCGCCCCAGGGATAGGCACTGCGGCTTTTTGCACGGGCAGCATATTCCCATTCAGCCTCCGTTGGCAATCGGTAACGTTTGCCCGTCTTGCCACTAAGCCATTCTGCATAGGCTACTGCGTCGTGCCAGCTCACGTTGATCACTGGCCGCCTACCTCGGCCCCAGCCTTGATCTTGCGGTAACTGGCGACCTGTCTCACGGGCAAATACGTCGTATTCCTCGAATGTAGTCTCGTACTTACTCAGCTTGAACGCCCTTACGTTCACTTGATGCTGGTTTTCATCACCTTCTCGACCGGATTCCGATGCCGGGCTGCCCATCAGGAAGGTGCCACCGGGGATGCTTAGCATCTCAGGCTCGAACGACTGTCGTTGGATAACTAACTGTGGCTCGGGCTGTGCAACCGGTACACTGCGCTTTAATACCACACCAACCACTTGTTCGGCCTGATTCAGCAATATTTCTTTACGCCAGCTTTGAAAGCCACTTTTATTCACTAGCACATCGTATTTGCTGCCAAGTGGCAGCTCGATACCATCTCGATAACGGGGTACGATGTTCATAATGCGTACCCTCGCATCCGATGGTTCGGTTTTAACGGTCAAGCGTCCTGTGGGTGGAACCACTGGTTCCGGTTGCGGATTTGGTTCCGGTTCTGGCCGTGGTTCCGGTGCGGGCTCTGGTTCTGGCTCAGGTTCTGGCTTCACTGGTTGTGATTGCACTGGCAGGCTAGCTAAAAAGTACCGATTGGGCCGCACTCCCTGATTGATCACTTCGGGCTGTTGGCCCTTGTTTTTCAGGCGAAACTGGTACGATACTTCGGCAAACAGTTGCGGCACATCCAACCGTTGTTCTTCAAGAACAGCAGCATCCAGATATGGCAACAGCAAACCGGTGTAAGGGCTGTGTTGGCCGGCACCATCTGCGACCAGTTGACCGGAACCGCCGGAGTAGGCGATTAGCGTAGAGCTGACGGCTACGCTCGGGCGCGACAGCCCTCGCCATGCCTCGGCACTGCCTCCCAGTGATGAGCGTGAAATCTGCGATCGAAAGCTCGGTATTTCGCGGCAGGCATCGAACACGGCGATGGTCAGGTCGGCCTGGCCGTTGAGGGTGGCGAGCAATTTGTTCAGGCTCATGGCGTCGCTTTGCACTATATCCAGATCGTCGTCGTTGGGGATATCCACCGGCAATAAATGCGGATCGCCATTGAACTGCATGCCGTGACCGGCAAAATAGAAAAATGCCATGTCCTGCTTGTTTGCCGCGCGTGCAAATGCCTTGATCTGGCGTTGTAACTGGCGACGTTTGAGGTTGTGGTGCACTTTGCCGCCGTGCAGCTTAAATCCCAGTGCCTTTAGCCGGCTGGCGACGGCATTGGCATCGTTGCCCGGGTTGGCCAGCTGTGTGATTCCACTGTACTGACTGTTACCAATCACAAAGGCGATTCGCCCGGCCGCGCTGGTACGGCTGCTAGTGACTAACAGCAATACACTAAACAGCAGAGCCAGTGAATAGTGGGCCGATGTGAACCGGTGTTGAAGCATTGATTGTTCTGGCATGCCTATACCTGATTGCTCAATTGTTGTATCTGTATCCTGCGCTTTTGTGGGAGTACTGTGCCTCTGCAGATAGCAATGGGTTGCTCTGACATAATACACCTCTGTTTATTGATCTTAACGTACAACGTTTATGGATTTGACTGGGGTGGTAACATAAAGCCAATGCAAACTCACGATTCACACTACAAGCAATTGTTTTCGCACAAGGAAATGGTGCGAGATTTACTGCGCGGATTTGTGCATGGTCAATGGCTGGAACAGGCCGACCTCGAAACACTGGAGCTCTACGGGACCGATCTCGTCAGCGATCAGGCCGTACCGGTACAGCGCCATGAAGACATCGTGTGGCGATTCAAATTTGGCGAAAACTGGGTTTATCTGTATTTGCTACTGGAATTTCAGTCATCACCAGATCGATGGATGGCGCTGCGGTTGCTGAGCTATACCGCATTGCTGTGGGAGAAACTGGTCAAGACCAACGAGTTGGCGCCGGAATCGACATTGCCGCCGGTATTGCCCGTGGTATTATACAATGGCGAGGCGGCCTGGTCGTGGAGCACAGATTTATCGGCGTTGTGTTATCCACCGCCCGCCGGGCTGGAATCCTATCAGCCACAAGCACAGTATTTGCTGCTCGATGAGGGAAAACTGGCTAAAGAGTCCGTCGAGCTGCGCAACTTGGCCGGTGCGTTATTTCAGATAGAATTCAGTGAAAGCCCACAGGAATTTCGTAACATACTTGAACAGCTGGGTCGCTGGGTAGGAAGTGAAGCGCCAAAAAGCCTGCAGCGTGCATTGTACGCATTTATGGTTAAATGGCTCAAAGGCAAAGCGCCGGGTGAGTACCCGGAAGAACTGCAAAGTTTCGAGGAGGCGATACCCATGTTAGCGAAACGAGTAGAGCAATGGGAAATACAATTTTTTGAAGAAGGGCACGAAAAGGGACGTCAGGTAGGTCGTGAAGAAGGGCACGAAAAGGGACGTCAGTTAGGCCGTGAAGAAGGCCGCGAAGTTGGTCGAGAAGAAGGGTTACGTACGGCATTACATCAGCTAATACAAAATAAATTCGGGAAAATTTCAGCCGATCACCAGAAATTAATAGATGAGGCTGGTGTACAAACCCTGGATAGATATCTTTCAAGAATGTTACAGGCCGAATCGATTTCAGAAGTCCTTATTGGCTGACCTTGTAACAACTCGCTGATCTACTTCGTCATTACCGGTTGGCTCATCAATGCCGATGAGGCACTGTTGTTTAAAAATCCAGTCATACCACCCGTTGCGGGGGCAGAATTTTCTGCTGCCGGACGATGCGTTGGTGACGAAGGCATTGACCTGAAGCCACTGTCGGTGCAAACCGTCTTGCGTGGTATGCAGGCGCGAGTGCGTGTCAACCCAGTATTTCCGGATACTTGCTGAGATAATACGATTTTGAACCGCTGGCAAAGCGGCGACCGAAACGTATCGGCGCACCTGCGGCCTTCACCGGGAAAGCAATAGCCTGACTGGCAGCGTGATCGTGTTTGCTAAAGCGCCGGGTGATGTGGCAGTTTCTGGCGGCGTAATTCAGACATTAAATCCAATGAGTGTCTGGATGATGCCCAGCAAGGCGAGCACTATGAGGGCAGCTGTCGGCAGCATTGACAGAAAAAAGCCGATGCCGCGAGTGGGTGGACTGGTTACATAGGCGCGCCAGTATACAATTCTACCGGCTAGATAGATGGCACCGATACCGGCTATCAGGGTGCCGGACCAGTACTTACCGGCGATAAAAAGCGCCGGGAGGAATGCAACCAGCATTTCCAGGGTATTGATCTGAACCCGGTACATGCGTTCGAATTCTTCATTCCCGCTGATTGCGGGTGCTTTGAGACCTGAATTTCTGCGTGCCTGGCCGGTCATGGCGCCAAAGAAGAAAAACTGCAGTACCGCTAGAATTGCAACAAGTTCTATATATTGATGCTGCATTTGTATTTCCCGGATAACATGTCTGTAATAATATACAGTTGTTTGGCCAGTTGCACGACGATTAGTTAAAAGTAACTGAAGGAGTGAAATACCTAGAATGGGATGTCGTCAGAGAATTCTTCGGTTTTCGCGTTCATAGTCGGGTAGTCTGCATCGCTTTGTGGCGGGGCTGCCGATTGGTTGTCTCCGGCGGCGCTCTCGATTCGCCAGGCGTTTAGGTTGGTGAAGTATTTTTCGTTCCACTCGCGGCCACGCAGATCGAAGTGAACGGTAATTTGATCGCCTTCGCGGTGCTCGTCAATGGCTTCGCATTTATCCTGAGTGAGCTGGAATTTGATCATCTGAGGGAATTTACCGTCGGTGACTTCAATAACAAAGTCACGCGCGCGGAATTTCTCAGATTTTTGCTCTGTGTTGAAAATTTTGTGGAGGGTGCCGTCGATCTGAAATGCCATGTGGGGTCCTGTGAGGATCGATTAAATGTAATCTATCGTGCGTAAAACAGGAGCGGAATTCTAACTGATTTTCGATCGGGTGGAGTGGTGTTTTTCGAAAAACACCGAGCTTCAGGAAACTTGTAATGCAAACAGATTGCCTGGCTGACAATCTGTTTCATGGAGGTTACAGCAACGGCGTTATGTTGTTTGCACTGCTGTTAATTCAAGCTCCGTCGACATCCGCTTCCGCGGACGCCAGCTTGATGCAGCACGCCACAATTTCCATCGCCGGTTCAATCTCTTCAAGAGGTGGGCGCGTGGGTGCCAGGCGTATATTGCTGTTGCCGGGGTCTATTCCATCGGGGAAGGTGGCACCGGTTGGTGTGAGTGCCAGTCCGGCCTCTTTTGCCAGTTCTACGACGCGGTTGGCTACCGGTTTTTTGGTGTCGAGACTGACGAAATAGCCGCCCATTGGTTGAGTCCAGGTGGCCAGGTCAAGATTGCCGAGTTCCCGGTTCAATACTTCCTGAACCACGTCGAATTTGGGCTTGAGGATCGCGGCGTGAGCTTTCATTAATCCTTTGATACCACCCGGGTAGTTCCTTAGAAACAGCACATGACGCCATTGCTCGGCTTTGTTGGGTCCGATCGTTTGCGCGCTCATTGCCTTGGACCAGTAGGCGATGTTGGCGGTGCTCATACCGGCCAGTCCGATACCTCCGCTGGCGAAGGTGACCTTGGAGGTGGAGCCGAACAGTATCACCCGATCTTCCTGCCCGGTCTCCCTGGCAATGGCTAACAGATCAGGTGCCGGTTGCGGGTTGTCTTCGAGGTGGTGCACGGAGTAGGCATCGTCGGCAAAAATGGTGAAGTCATCTGCTGCAGTGTCCAGGTTGACCAGACGCCTGGCAAAGTCTTCAGACAGCGTGTCGCCGGTCGGGTTGCTGTAGGTCGGTACGAAATAAATTCCTTTGATTGATGCATCGTCTTTAGCAAGTGCCTCGACGGCATCCATATCCGGCCCGTTGGGTGTCATGTTGACGCTGACCAGCTCGAACCCCAGTGATTGAGCCAGCAGAAAATGGCGGTCGTATCCGGGTACGGTGACAATAAGTCTGGGTGACTGGTTTACCCAGCCGGAGGTGCTGTTTTTTACTCCGTTGAGCAGCGCCCAGGTTAAAAAACGGCTCATAAGCTCAAGGCTTGAATTGTTGCCCAGCATTATCTCGTCTGCCGAGACGTTCAGTTGCTCACAGAACAGCTCTCGCGCTTCAATAAGACCCAGAACCCCACCGGGATAATTGCGGATATCCACGCCGCTATCGGTAATATAGTTGGTTTCATTTACCGCGCTAAGTATTGGCAGGCTGAGATCAAAATTGGAATCGGCGGGCTGGCCGCGTTCCATATTGAGTGTCAGACCACGGGATTTGTATTCGTTGAATTGTGCCTTTAGCGAGTCGAGGTTGCTCATGTCAGGTGCCTGGATTATTGGATGGGCTGAAATAAATAATGTGCGTGTAGTGCCCGAATTACTGTGCGGTGCTCAAACGGATTAATGTACCGTAAGGCGGTATTGTTCTGGGATAGCGAGCATATCGTGCGGCGTAAGGTTTTCACAGAGTAAATTAAAAAAAGGCCGGTGAAGTGGCGTACCATGCAACGGTTTGTGCGGTACATTGCGCTTTCATAGTTATTACCGCTGGCTGTAGTGCCTGCACTCACCTGATTCCCGACTGTTGTTATCTCACAGTGATTATTTAATGCAGGTTTTCACCCGATTGCGAGTAAACGTATGAGCGGAGTTTCGTCAGTGTCTGATTCAACAGCAGTGCCTGTCCGCTTTATCGCTTTGATGGCTGCGATGTCGGCGCTCGATGCATTTTCTATCGATGGTATGTTGCCGGCGTTGGAAATAATCGGTGAAGAGCTGGAGGTAACGGTGGCTAACCACCGCCAGTACGTGGTGACAGCTTTGTTCGGTGGCTTTTCAATTGGCGTATTAATTTACGGCTTTGTAGCGGACCATATTGGCCGGCGCAAACCGGTAATTGCCGGTTTTTTGATTCATCTGGCAGGATCGGCTCTCTGCTGCCTGGCTGAATCTTATCCGGTACTTCTGCTCGGGCGTGTGTTGCAGGGGCTTGGTGCCGCGGGCCCGTATGTTTTGTCGCTCGCTATAGTGCGTGACAACTATAAGGGCCGGCAGATGGCCCGCATCATGTCATTGATCATGATGATATTTATCGGCGTGCCGATGGTGGCCCCGTTTATTGGTCAGGGTATATTGCTGGTCGCGGGCTGGCGCAGTATTTTTCTGGTGCTAGGGCTTTTCAGCTTGTTGGTCATGGTGTGGTTCTGGTGTGCGCAGCCCGAGACTCTCAAGCCTGAAGATAAGGTGGTCTTGTCGTTTGATGCGGTATGGAGTTCAGCGGTGCAGGTGGTGACGAACCGCCAGTCTGCAAGTTACCTGCTTGCCATTGGCGCAGCTTCGGGAGCCTTCATTGCCTACCTCAGTACTGCTCAGCAGGTTTTCCAGAACATCTATTCACTCGGCACTGAATTTCCTGTTGTGTTTGCGGCGCTGGCGGGTCTTTTGGGAATAGCGGCCTATTTTAATTCGCGCTGGGTTGAAAAGCTCGGCATGGTGCGCCTGGTACACCTTTCCCTTTCCGGTATCGTTCTGATCTCTGCAGCGTATGTTTTTTGTTACCTGTTTCTAAACGTTGTACCAACGCTGCGGTTTTTCCTTGCCTATATGGTTGTAGTGATGTTCGGCTTTGCCTTATTGTTCGGGAATCTGTCGTCACTGGCGCTCGAGCCGATGGGGCATATCGCGGGTTCAGCGGCTTCGCTGGTGAATTGCATTAGTACGCTTATCGCCATACTCTTTGCGAATTTGATCGGTAGTCAGTTGCAGGATAATGCTATGCCAGTGATTGTCGGATTCGGTGCACTGTGCGCACTGGCCTGGGTGTTAAATTATCAATATCTGAAACCTGGGGCCCGGCCGGATGATTCTCTCACCGATTTACGATGAGCCCAATCGCACACAAGCGTTACTTCAACAAAGGGTACGAGCGGAAAATTATTCATGAATTACTGGGAAGATATAGAGATAGGCCGAAACTTCGAGACCGGTGAGATAACCGTCACCGCGGCAGATATCATTGACTTTGCGACAAAATTTGACCCACAGCCCTATCACCTTGATCCAGCTGTAGCCGAGCATTCAATTTTCGGCGGCCATTGTGCCAGTGGCTGGCAAATTTGCGCCCTGATGATGCGCTTGCTGGTCGACACCATGAATCGGGACGGTGTGCGTTCGGTGGGTTCTGCCGAAGTGGAATCGCTGCGCTGGCATCGGCCGGTATTCGCTAACGATACGCTGAATGCGCAGATTTGCGTTACCGGTCGTAAGCCTTCGACAGACTATAAACAGTACGGACTAATAGACTGCGCCATAGAGGTTGTTAATCAATCGGGTGAAAAAGTGATCTCGCTGACAACCGACATGCTGATAGAACGCGAAGAGGAAGTAACTGATGAGTGAGCCGGAGCAATTCTTCCGTAGCCGATGGTTTGAAGATATACCGGTTGGTGAATTTCATGTGTTCGGCAACCATACCTTTGGCGAGAAGGAAATAATTGATTTCGGCACAGCCTACGCGCCCTATCCGATGCACACCGATCTTGATGCTGCCAGAGATTCATTGCATAAGGGGCTGGTCGCGTCCGGCTGGCATGTATGTGCGGTCTGGATGCGGCTGATGGTGACATACATGGAGCGCTACGCTACCGGAGTCAGGGATGGTCGGCGAAACGGGGCGGGAATAGGCTTTCGAAACATGAAATGGCTGAAGCCAGTGCGTCCCGGCCATAATCTGACTTACACCTATGAGATTATCGAAAAACCCGAAAAGGTCATTCGCAGCAAATGGGGAATCATTCGCAGCCGCAATGAAGCGTACAATCAGAAAGGCGAGCTGGTGTTTAGTTTCGAGATCGATATTCTGGCCGAACGGCGCCCGCCTGAGCTATATCCGGTTGAATAAAATGCTGAATGTAAATTCCCACGTATTAACGGGCCGCACCTGTGACTGACTCCGATCAATTGAATGATATTGTCAATCGCCTGGTGAGTTCGACCGATCCCGATGAAGTGCGCAGACTCTATAAACTGTGGTCGGAAACTTACGATGATGATCTTGATGCTTTCGGATATGTAGCACCGCAAATCGGTGTGGACATATTTGCCGGAATTATATCCGATAAATCAGCGCGTATTCACGATGCCGGTTGTGGTACCGGTTTAGTCGGGGTTCTGCTGACGCGTGAGGGTTATACCTGTGTTCACGGCAGTGACTTTTCGCCTGAAATGCTTGATCGTGCACGCATGACCAACTGCTATAAAAGTCTGGTGGCGGCGGATTTCTCTGAGGTGCTTGATATTGAGAGCAATACCTTTGATGCGATTATCTCAATCGGAGTCTATACCAAGCGCTTTCATATACACTTTCTAAGGGAAATGGTACGCACTTTGAAATCGGGTGGGTCGATGGTGTTTACCTGCAGAGAGTTGTACTTTAACGAAGTTTCAGAATCGATCAGGCAGCTGCATATAGAAAAAAAGATTGTCCGCTCTTCGGTGGCTCTGGATAACTATATGACGGGCCAGCAAGCACGAGCGTATTACGTGGTATTGCAGAAGACGCAGGACTAACTGCCTGGTGGTTCAGTCCAGTGAATATAAACCACTATCAAACAGATACTGGTGTTTCAGGTAGATTAGCTGTTTTACTTCATCAGTGAGAACATCAGACAGCGCCTGTGGATACCTGGAAGAATTGCTTTTGCCTATTTTCAGATTGTCGCTGTTGTTAGTAAATACGGCGACTGAATCTACGAAGCATGGATCTAACTTCTCGAATTTAATCAGCTCGACTGATTCAGGTATTTCGCCTTGTACTCTGACGAAGTCGTCCTGCGTTTTCCCTGGGGCGTGATATCCAGCGTGCTCGACGAAGGTCTTGAAGTCTTTGTCTGCGAGATCAAAAACAGGCTGAGCAATCGGACCGCGCTGCTTTCTGATGTGGGGCTTTTTCATGTGGCTATAAAAAGAATATTCCAGCGTGAACGGATGCCTTACAACAGCAACAATTTTTTTGAAATCGCCAATTTCTTTTCCATTGAATGCTTTTATGTAATGCAGTGATTGCTCGAGCGTCCAGTGGCGGTGAGTATCGTTTAATGGAATAACACCATCAATTGGGTCGTTTTCCATTTCTTCCCGGGCGAATTGATGACAGTTATATACCGGGCGTTTTAGGTGCTCCAGCAGCAGTCGCGAACAGCTCATTCCCCCGGTCTTGCCAATGTGAATGAATAACAGCTCATCATTGAATACCATTTTTTCTCCGTAAAAATGTCGCTTGCTGAAAAATTGCGAACGTCTGCAAGAGCAAATTTCAGACCTAACCTGGATTATTCATGGGGTGGCGAGCATAACGCGTAGATCTTACTTATTCACGGCAAGGGATTTCACGGTGGATTTTCTTCTCGCGTCGAATACTTACTGATATTTGCAAGAGAAAAAATTGGCTGTGGAATCAAAGATCAAGTGAGATGCCGTCAATCCCATGAATAATCCAGGCTAAACCCTGGTGTTGCATAAAATTCCGGCCCAGAACCGCTGCGCTGCTTCTATAGCAGCATCTAAGGCACTGTACTCGTTT
>MDLA01000173.1 GCA_001730015.1 Chromatiales bacterium (ex Bugula neritina AB1)
CCTGGTTATCCTAAGTGATATTCAGGAAAAATGAGTACAGCGCCTTAGATGCAACTATAGAAGCAGCGCAGCGATTCCGGGCAGGAATTTTATGCAACACCTGGTTAACATATAGCCGGCATTCAGATACTCTTTGCGGCTTCACTCATAACCTTAAGCTTGGCAACAGCCAATCTCCGGCCAAG
Organism: Chromatiales bacterium (ex Bugula neritina AB1); assembly: GCA_001730015.1. GTDB lineage: Bacteria > Pseudomonadota > Gammaproteobacteria > Granulosicoccales > Granulosicoccaceae. The sequence continues at coordinate 186 of MDLA01000173.1, forward strand.
CAATCCCAACCCGCAGTCCGGCGCCGCCATCAGTCGATCTGCATCGATATGCTCCAGCGCCTCCAGCAATCGCTGACGCACTTCTTCAACGGTTTCTATGCGGCTTTTCGCCACATCCACCACGCCAAATAGTATCGTTGTGTTTTTATAATGCTCTAGCAATTTGAGATCGTTGTGCCGATGTGCATCTTCAAGAGACACTGCATTTACGCTGGATTCGTCCATCGCATCAGCAATACTCAAATAGGCGTTTTGTTCCGCCTTAAGGTATCCTTCTGCATCGAGTGCGTTTGGATAACCGCAGCACATGTGGACCAGTCTGGTGACGTGATCGGGTAAACCGTTAAAGCAGCGCTCAAGGTTTTCAATACCATAAGCCAGCGCCTGTTCAGGCTTGCGCGCAAAGACTGGCTCGTCAACCTGAATATTGGTACACCCGGCTTCTGCCAGACTTAAAATTTCGGTATTGAGCGCTGCCGCGAGGTCTGCCCCCAGTTGTTTATCATCATTATAAAACCCGTCTGCAATCGAATCGGTGATTGTCATCGGGCCCGGAATCGTTATTTTGACTGGATTATCCGTAAAGCTCTGAGCAACTTTGTAATCACGATGCAACAAGGTATCCGTGAGCGAAACCCGACCGGTTATAGTCGGTAGATCTGCAACGAATGCACCGCTGCGAACACTCTTGTGTGTGACTGTATTAAAGTCAATACCATCAATGCGGCGACACTGGTAATAGATATAATTCTCGCGACGGACTTCACCGTCTGTTGGCACATCTATACCTGCTCCGACTTGATCCTTGATGATCTCTTCTGTTGCCTCGGAAAAAAGTCGCTCTGCATCAGCCCCGGCGTTGGCCAGGCTGTCTTCATAGTCGGTAATACTCCAGCGCTGTAAAAGGCCTTTGTCCTGCTGTCTGGCTTCCTCATCATCAGCCGCCGGAAACCAGTCACCAATGGGCGTGCATGAAGGTTTCGGATAGGCGCCAACCACTGTTGTTTTTATAGAGCCGGAATTACTGTAACTCATGAGGCGAGTCTCTCCATATAACGTTGTAGGATTTTTTTTCAGTATATGGCAGCAAGCCGCCCGCATGGACGGCCTGCTACCACTGTTCACATGTGCAGCTACTTCGGCAACAGATCAGTTACCTCTTCTACAATCTCTTCCTGCAGGGCTGTCATGTCGTCGTAGTCACCCACAACAATGCCTTCAATCGCATCGTATATTACCTGGGTTATCGCCAATCCGTTATCACCAGGGTAGGCAAGCCAGTCACGTAACAGCGGCAACTGACGCACGGCGGTTTCCTTATTCGGATTATTTTTGTAAAAGTCAGCCAGAATAATCTCATTCGCAGCCTTGTTCGGGGGCATATAGCCGGTCGTCTCAGCGACAGCAGCGGCACCTATTCCAGACGTGATAAATTTCAGGAACGTCCATGCAGCATCCAGTTGCTCAGGATCTTCAGAGGATGATACCAGCATGGCGGCATTACCCCCTGCCGGCAAGCCCATTGGCTTTCCACTAAGCCCTGGAAACTCACTGGTTTTCATTTCGAAGTCACCCTTATTACGCTCGAAGGCACCCAAAGCAGATGTCGACCAGTAAAGCATGGCAACTTCACCTGCAGAATAAGAACTCATAGCGTCCTTGAAAGACAGGTTGGCCATATCACAATCACGAAACAGGGACTTCATGGTTTCAAGTGCTACCAACGCCTCGGGGCTGTCGAGGTGCATCGCGTTGCCTTCCACAATCGGCTTATCCTGTGACCACATCAAGGCCTGGGCAAACCAGTTGCCGGTGATATTCCAGCCCCAGAACAGAGGGTTTTTGATCCCGGCTTCCTTTAACTTACCGCAGGCAGAACTCACCTCTTCCCAGGTTTCCGGTAGCTTTTCTATGCCGGCCTTTCTCATTAAGTCCATGTTATAGACGCCGACCGGCAGAGAAATCGAGAACGGCAGACCATAGACTTCATCGTCGAATTTACTCAAATTCAACATCGCCTCGTGATAACCATCCTTGGCAAAGTCCGCCTCTTTAGCGATAAACGGCTCGAGTGATTTGGCAATCCCTTTATCGACCAAACTGGCCTGACGGTTCAACCCCTGCATGGTCACATCCGGTAGATCACCGGCAACTGATTCGCGTAGTATAGTGTTGTTGGCATCTTCATAATTTTCGTAGACAGCGCGAAAATTCACGGTGATATCCGGATGCTGCTTATTGAACTCACCTACAATTTTTTCAAATGTTACGTCAAACAAATGCGAGTACGGATATGCCACCTCTATTTCAACAGCCTGCACACTGCCAGCCAGTAACGCCGAGGTAAGCAGCGCCTTATTAGTAAACGATATAAATTGCTTCATAGTTTCCTCCGGTGAAGGTGAAGTTGTGCCCTGCAACAGCTTAAACCAGCCATTTCAATCATACTCGCTCTCGCTAACAGGCAGCACGGTAAATTTCACGATTAATCATTATCTATCTATTACTTCATCCCCGACAAAGTAATGCCCTCAATAAAACGCCGTTGCGCCAAAAGGAATGCCACAATCAACGGCGCGACAATGATCGTAGCGGTTGCCATCATTGGCCCCCAGCTCGATCCATCAGCATCCCCCTTAAACACTCGCAGACCCAGTGGTGGTGTAAACAGACTCTGATCACCTGTAATAACCACCCGCGGCCAGAAATAGTCATTCCAGTGTGCCACGACTGAAAAAATCGCAAACGCCAGTAGCGCTGGTATCGCAGTCGGTACCATCACCCTCCATACAATACTCAATTCACTCAAACCATCCATGCGGGCGGCATCTATCAGATCATCGGGGACAGTTTTAAAAAACTGCCGCATCAGGAAAATACCAAAAACAGATATCGTCCACGGGATGACCAGAGCGGCATAGGTATTGGTCAACCCGGTTTTCGCGAGCATTACATACAAAGGCAAGGCAATAGCATGTACCGGAATCAGCAGACAGAAAAGCACCATATTAAAGACATATTCTCGCCCTTTGAACGGTAATTTAGCCAACGCATAGGCACAGGGTACGGCAACCAGTATCTGCAATACAAAAATAGACACGGTCACTATAACGCCATTGAGAAGATAGCGCAGCAGGGGCGCTTTTTTAAATGCCTGCGTGTAATTATAAACATACGGTTTCACCAGGCAGTTTTCTTCGGGGTTGCCCAGTTTCACACAGTATTCATCTACAAATAGCTCTTGCGAGCCGATAAAACCACCGGTATTAGACTCAATTTCTTTTGGCGACTTTAACGAGTAGCTGACCATCACATAGAACGGCAGAATAACGATCAGTGCTCCGATGATCAGCACCGCATGCTTTATTGCCTCTCTGGTCGGATTTGCAAAACCCGGGGCTGCGCTACTCATAGAGCACTCCCCGGCACACCCTGCTTTTTTCCACAATGCTATGCATAATGCACCTTGCGCTCTACAAACCAGCGCTGCGCAATAGTAAGCAGCATGACAAAGATCAGAAACACTACGGTAATCGCCGCACCGGCACCAATCAGATTCTGCCTGATCGCTTTTTCAAAGATGGCATACATCATCACGTAGGTGGATTTTGCCGGACCACCTGCCGTCAGTGCTTCTACCGTATCAAAAACCTGAAACGAGCGAATTGTAGTGATGGTGATGACAAAGACCGTGGTCGGCCCAAGCATTGGCCAGGTCACTAGTTTAAATCGCTCCCACGGCGACTTGACCCCGTCCATCTCCGCTGCGTGATAAAGCTCTCGCGGGATACCGGTTAACCCCGCCAGATACAACACCATATTAAAACCGAATACCTGCCAGATTCCTATAAAGCATATTGTCCAGATAGCCAGATGCTTACTCCCGAGCCAATGCGGGAAACGCCCTGTACACGCCTGCCCATACCAACTGGCTGAAGCATCAGCCCCATACCAGCTGCCAGTTAGCAGACTGTGCATCCAGCCGATATCACAACCGGCACTTAACGTATCGTTAACAATGCCGATTGTCGGATGCAGGGCAAACTCCCATACAATCGCCATGGCAAGCAGTGCTGCCATAACCGGCAGAAAATAAATAGTTTTATAGATCTCCTTGCCGAACCGGAGTGAATTGATCAGTAAAGCTGCCCCGAGACCGAGCAACACCGACACCGGAACCACGACCAATACGTAGGTCAGTGTGGCGGTAAACATTTTTCGATAAGTAGAACGCGAAAAAATACTTTCGTAGTTGCTGAATCCCACCCAGTCAAAGCCGGGGTTCCCAAGACTGTAAGATGAAAAAGACAGAACGGCTGCAATCAGTACCGGTATCACTAGAATCACAATCATAAGAATGATTGCAGGCAGGCAAAACAACCAGGCCGTGCGATTCTGGCGCTGAATGGCGGGATTTTTTCCCTTTATATCAGCCACGGTGCTCATTGTGGCATGCTTGCGAGTAACTGGCAGGCTTGCGCCCGGCCATCACGATCGAAAGCCAGTGCCTGCTCCAGATTAAGCGCAAGAGTTACGGTTTCATCAATCGAGACAGCGATCATTACTGCCGGATCGCTGCGCAGTATCAATGGCTCTGTCAGCCCTTCGACAACTACATGAACGAAAACTTCAGCACCAAAATTTTCCAGATGACTGACAACGCCGGTCAGTGCAAGACTGTTTGTGTTCGCAGCAGTGCCGGCCGGATCATTGCCGTGAGCAGATTCCTCGCGCCCCGATCCTGAAATAGCAGCACCAATCAGTTGGCAGGCTTCCGGCCGGATTCCAACCGACTGAATAGCTGCATTCGGCAAGTCGCTGTGTAACGGAGTTAGCTGATTTAATATGGCCACCCGCCCCTCCGGCGTCTGTTTCGCGGGCAGAATATTTATTTTCGGTGAACCGATAAACTCCGCCACACGGATATCCAGAGGGTTGTGATAGATTTCAGCTGGCGTGCCTGTCTGGATTATTTCACCGTCCATCATCACGGCAATACGATCAGACATTGTCATTGCCTCTGCCTGATCGTGAGTTACGTATACAAAGGTTGCCGCCAGTTTACGATGCAACTGGGTAATTTCCGTACGCATATGAACCCGCATTTTCGCATCAAGGTTTGAAAGCGGCTCATCGAGTAAAAACGCCTTGGGCTCCCGAACAATTGCACGGCCCACAGCAACACGCTGGCGTTGCCCACCTGACAACTGACCGGGTTTGCGAAGCAACAGCTCACTCAGCCCCAAAGACCGGGCGGTCGAGACAATTTGCTCTCGAATGCGTTTCTCGGTGGCACGGGTGCCAGGTAACAGCCAGCCAATCAACGGAAATCGCTGCAACCGGCTATGGTGCCGCATACGCAACGGCACGGCGATATTGTCATAAACAGAAAGGTGCGGATAAAGCGCATAAGACTGAAATACCATTGCCAGATTGCGCTCGCTGGGCCTTGATGTCCCCACACTGATATTGTCTATCAGCACATCGCCGGAGGTCTGTGGCTCCAGACCGGCAATGGTTCGTAATAAAGTTGATTTTCCACAACCACTCGGCCCAACCAACGTCATGAATTCACCATCGCGAATTGCCAGACTGACGCTCCTCAGAGCATCTGCGCTGTCATAGCGCTTATTAATGTTGTCTATTGTTATACTAGCCATAGGCAATCTTGATACACAGTTCGGGCACTACCCGAATGGCAATCTGTATTTTCCTCCAATTGGATATCAGCCTGGCAAAATTTGATTCGGTTTGTTCTTTACTCAACATGAAACAGTTGCCAGCAAGAACCCGAACTTCACACAATCACCACAGACACCGAGATACCATCATAAACACATATGATAAAACATCAAATAATATTTACTGATTGAATCAACGCCTTGACATACAGTGTCATCAAGCTGAATTCGCAGCCCCTTCATCGCTCGGCATTCCTTCGGTAAACGCATAACACCAAAAAGTCATCGTGACCGGCGCGCTTTGTATATCAGGCACTTTTAATGTTTCGCAGACACGAAAAATCGAGGGAAAATCTGCCAGCGACGACTGCATCACAAATTGTACTGAGAGTACCAGCAGTACTGAACCCGCTTGAATAACATTAACCAGTTCAACTATTTTCAGCCACCACTATTTAGTAGCTTCTGATTTTTCCTATATTCATTCTCTACACCAGTAACCGGTCACAAATAGAAACATCATGCGATTAAGCTGGTTGTCAAAATGTATCTGTATTTGTACACTTGCCGCACGTTGGGATCACAACTGAGACCAGCAATTCGAAGCTCGAATTGAATTGATCGGATACTCTTTAGTGTCAACTCAGGCAATAGATCAAGCGTAAGCCCCGTTAGTCACTTATCGCCAAATAATCACCGGCAGGTGTGTTATCTGGCAGTTTGAGAGCTGTGATTCTGTTTCTTTAAACAGCACTATTCATTAAGTGCAAAACGGGTACTTACGGTGATCTATGATTAATTCTTACCATGGCAATTCCACCTATGGCGCAGCTTGTCATGCTGGAAGCAAAAACACGTCCTCAGGTAGTTGCGGTTATACAACTTATTCGAACGCTGGCCACGTAGCGCGCCGCTGCGGCACACCCCCTGCATGCTACACACCGCCTGCCGCGACGTGCGGCACGCCTCCTCCTGCAACATGCGGCAACTCCAATAGCCATGGAGGCTCAAGCAATTCCGGCAGCTGTGGTGGCGGTGGTAATTCCGGTGGAGGTGGACTCTTCGGCGGACTACTGGGCAAGCTCCTCCCACAGTTAGGCCAGATGTTCGGCGGCCTATTGAAGTCTGTATCTTCGATTGCAAAAATACTGGAGCCACTAGTTGCAATAGGCGCTGCAGCAGCACCTTCGGTAGCCTCACTCGTAGCACCGGGATCAGCTTCTATTGTGGGCCCGGTAGCGTCGATCTTTTCAAACGTTGTCTCAGCGACAGCCTCGTTATCAACATCGCCGTCCTACTGACCTGACCGCGACCTTTGCCAGCGCGGTGTATTCCGGCATGCTGTTATTCTATAGATAAAGCTTCAACGCTATAAAAAGCCGCCCCTTTATGACAGGGGCGACCGTTTCTGCTTCTTCTATCCTACACGATTACAGATCAAATCGATCCGCGTTCATTACCTTGGTCCAGGCTGCTACAAAATCGCGAGCAAACTTTCCGGCATTATCGTCCTGGGCATATACTTCTGCATAGGCACGCAGAATAGAATTTGAGCCGAAGACCAAATCGGCACTGGTGGCTGTCCACTTAACAGTACCACTGCTACGATCACGAATTTCATAGCTGCCATCTGCTTCTACCGGATGCCAACTGTTATTCATGTCGGTCAGGTTGACGAAAAAGTCGTTCGTCAACTGCCCTTCGCGATCAGTGAAGACACCGTGCTTTGAGCCACCATGGTTTGTACCAAGTACACGCATACCACCCACCAGAACAGTCATCTCCGCCGCAGTCAGGCCTAACAGCTGCGAGCGATCGAGCATTAACTCTTCCGGACCCACTGCGTACTGCTCTTTCTGAAAATTTCGAAAACCATCGGCTAGCGGCTCCAGTACTGCAAAGCTATCAGCGTCAGTCATTGCATCAGTGGCATCACCACGACCGGGCGTAAACGGGACTGAAACGCTATGGCCCGCGGCTTTTATTGATTGCTCCAGACCGACATTGCCAGCCAGCACAATGACATCGGCCACTGAGGCACCAGCTTCAACTGCAATCGGCTCAAGCGCCCCGAGAACCCGTGCCAGACGATCCGGCTCGTTGCCAGCCCAGTCCTTTTGCGGAGCCAGACGGATACGCGCACCATTAGCACCACCGCGCTTGTCAGAACCGCGGAAAGTTCGGGCACTGTCCCACGCAGTTGCGATCATGTCGGCTGCTGACAAACCGCTATCAGCTATTTTCGCCTTAACCGCCTCTACGTCATACGAAACGGATCCTGCGGGAACAGGGTCCTGCCATATCAGTTCTTCCTCAGGCACATCCGGTCCCTGGTAGTTGGCCCTGGGGCCCATGTCACGATGCGTAAGTTTGAACCAGGCGCGCGCGAAAGTGTCAGCGAAATAGGCAGGATCGGCCATGAACTTCTGGCAGATCTCGTTATAGATAGGGTCAACTTTCATTGCCATATCGGCATCAGTCATCATCGGGTTATGGCGGATTGACGGATCAGTCGCATCGACTGGCTTCTCGTCTTCCGGCATATTAACCGGCTCCCACTGGTTTGCACCGGCGGGTGACTTTGTCAATTGCCATTCGTAATTAAACAGGTACTCGAAGTAACCCATATCCCACTGAGTAGGATTCTTGGTCCATGCGCCTTCAATACCAGAGGTAAACGCATTCGCCGCTTTGCCAGAGTGACCCGGGTTAGCCCAGCCAAAGCCTTGTGCCTCAACGCCGGCACCTTCCGGTTCTGCACCTATATTGCCATGATCACCACCACCATGTGCCTTGCCTACCGTGTGGCCGCCGCACGTCAACGCTGCAGTTTCTTCGTCATTCATTGCCATGCGAGAGAAGGTTTCTCTAACATGCTTAGCCGTGCGCGCCGGATCAGGGTTACCGTTTACGCCTTCAGGATTCACATATATCAAACCCATATGCACAGCACCCAAGGGATTATAGAGCGTAGAGGGATCGTCAAGATCGTCATAGCGGTTGCCGCTATCAGCCAGCCATTCGTCCTCGAATCCCCAGTTGACATCAGTCTCGGGACCCCAGATATCAGCACGGCCAAATCCAAAACCGAATGTCTTAAGACCCATCGATTCGTATGCCATATTACCGGCCAGAATGATCAAATCAGCCCAGGAAAGCGCATTGCCATGTTTCTTCTTAACCGGCCACAAAAGACGACGCGCTTTATCTAGACTGGCGTTATCCGGCCAGGAATTCAATGGAGCAAAGCGGATATTGCCGGACCCTGCACCGCCACGGCCATCTCCCATACGGTAAGAACCGGCAGAGTGCCACGCCAGACGAATCATCAGACCACCATAGTGACCCCAGTCAGCCGGCCACCAGTCCTGGCTGTCGGTCATTAACGCTTTAACATCAGCCTTAACCGCCTCGAAATCCAACGCTTTGACCGCCTCGCGATGGTTGTAGTCCGGGTCCATCGGGTTAGTACGAGCGCCATGCTGATGCAGAATATCCAGATTCAACGAGTTCGGCCACCATTTGGTAACCGGTTTATTCATTGCGGTGTTACCACCGTGGGCAAAGGGGCATCCCCCTCCTATATCGCCGTCCATTAGTATCTCCTGTGCTTGGTTAGTTGCTTTTATTGAGTGTTGCGGTTGAGCGGACAGCGCTGGCGCTGACCGGGTTTAATGCCTGGTATAGCTAATCTAGTTGTCTTCTCTGTCTTCAACGTATCAATTCTTCCGTCAATTTCAGTTTAGGGTGAAACAAGTTCCATGACTTAATATTGCCTGAACCCACTGGTGATCAGGCGTTACTCTGTTATTCGGACATCTGGCAATCCGGACAGATGCCCCAGTAGGTTACTTCCGCCTCATCGATTTCGTAACCATGATCGTGGTCAGCGACCAGGCAAGGGGCTTTCCCGACAGTACAATCGATATCAATCAGAGCTTCACACTGACGACACGCGAGGTGGTGGTGGTTGTCGACCCGATGTTCATAGCGCGCCGCAGAGCCCGCGGGTTGTATTCGTCGTATCAGCTTATGCTCTGACATCGCATTCAATGCATCGTAAACAGCCTGCCTCGAAATAACACCCAGTTCCGCACGCACCGTCTGGCATATTTCATCAGCCATGGCATGCGGTGACGCCTGTACAGCACGATACACCGCCAACCGCTGCGCGGTCACCTGCAGCCCGGCCGATTTGAGGCCTTCTGACACATCGAATTGATCTTGCCTGATTCCGGATTCACCCATCGATACATGATGAACCCAATTCTTTACTTATTCAAGATTTGGAATTGAAAATGTGGCGGTCAGACTTACCGCGTTTATCGGAGCATTAAACTCGCCTACGTATCCATGTGCGCCTTCTACCACTATCGCCGAATTAAGTTAACATCAGTCCCGTACACCTGTTGCCAGCACTCTGGCGCTTCAGTGTACTGCAACATCACATCTGTTCGATCAGATAGTCGATGGTCACTCAAGCGAACAGCTACCGTGAACCCACAATCGGGCTCTAAATGAACGTAAAAAAAATCGAACGGGCACTGGTGGAACTGCTGGCTGATCAGGTCAGACAGACAACCTTCGGCGGATGTGCATTGATTGCACTGGTCGGCGCCGCGCTCTGGTTTTCATTCCCTTCGGCGCAAGTTGCCGGCTGGGTGCTGACGGGCTTTCTGGTTGCCGTTCCCCGCTATTTTATTATTAATAGAATGAAGAATCGCTTGCTTCCCGACGATTCCCACCTCAGCCTTGAATTCGGCACTGCAGTTGCACTTTTCATATCCGGCCTCCACTGGGGAGCTGCTGCCTGGCTGTTTCTCGATACCAGCAACGCACAAGGTTTTGCGCTGGTCTGCGGTTCGATTCTAGGAGTTATTGCAGCGGCACTGGCAATCTACTCGACCAGACCCTTAATCTGCTGCCTCTTTACCGCCACCGTGTTCAGTATTGCCGCTCTGAAACTCGCACTACTGGAGAGCTGGACACTGGCAATCATGTGCCTGATTATGTTGCCGCCTTACGCGATGGCCAGTCGAACTCTGGGTCGCAGAATCGAAAAATCGATCACTCAGGATTTCCGCAACGCTGAATTACTGGAAGAAGTAAGGGCAACAAAAGATGCACTGGAAAAGTCCAGTCGGGAGAAATCCCTGTTCATGGCTGCAACAAGCCACGACCTGCGTCAACCGCTGCACGCTCAAAGCATGATCCTGCAAATCATGAGCAATCGCGCGCAGGGCACTGAATTCGGCGATCTGGTGGACAAAATGATGATCTCTAACGACGCACTAATCGCGTTGTTCAATTCCTTGCTGGAAGTATCTCAGCTTGACGCCGGAACCATAAAAGTACACACCAGCCATCACTCACTACTGGAGACCGCCAACCTTATTGTCGATGAATTTCAGGAAACAGCCAGCCAGAAAGGTCTCACACTGGAAGTCGACTGTTCAGAGTGCGTGATCTACAGCGACCCGATTCTAATCATGCGAATTCTAAGAAACCTGGTGAGCAATGCAATAAAATTTACCGACACGGGCTTTGTCCGACTAAAAGTTACAGAGCAAGGCTCAGAGGTCGAAGTCAGCATCTGTGATTCGGGTATAGGAATACCGCGAAGTGATCAGGAAACCATCTTCACGGAATACACCCAGTTAGGCAATCCGTCGCGAGACCGCAGGAAAGGCATAGGGCTCGGATTGGCTCTCGTTCGCCGAATGTGCGAGCTGCTCGATCACCAGATACGGCTGGATTCAACGCCCGGAGAAGGCTCGTGTTTTTATCTGCAGCTGCCTGCCGGTGATCCGGATAAAATCATGAAACCGACCAAAGAAACGGTTCCGAATTTTATAAGAGATCTCGACATAATGATCATTGACGATGAACAGCCAATTCTGGAAGCAATGAACACCCTGTTTTTAGACTGGTCGTGTCGAACGAAAACCTTCACTACCGTGCATGAAGCGTGCACTACCATAAAGGAATTAGATTACCACCCGGATCTGATCATTTCAGACTACCGGCTGGGAGGCGAAGAAAATGGCATTGAAGCCATAGAAAAAATCCACCAGCTCCTAAACGAGGAAGTTCCGGCAATTATAATCAGTGGCGACACAGATCCGCGCTTACTGGAAAAAATTCACAACGAGGATTTCTACCTGCTTCATAAACCCGTTAGAATCGACAAGCTTCGAAAGGTTATAGGCTCTGTGTTGAATTATCGCAACTACCGGTAACAGCCAGTCGCGGAACGGAACATCTCTACAGCGGCGTTGAAACAGTACGAACTTACAGACACGGTAGGGATACACCTCGCGGTGTACCCCCCGTACAGATCCGTGCATGCGGAATTACCGCACACGGCTCCTACCTCGGGTGATGACGACCAAAACGCTCAGATGGCCAAGGGTGCACAGCGGTAATACCCCTGCAGAATCTGCTTCGGCCACTATCTCAGCCTCTGTGACTGACGAAAGTGACGCTTCAGTTCCCTCTCTAAACAACGACACTTTTATTTCTCGCTATTGCTTGTCCTTCTTTGCCTTTTCTCGTATACGTGCAAGACCACACAACGCCTTATCCAGACTCAGTGTTCTGGCAGCGGGTCCTCCTGACGTATTCCCCTCGGTCAAGCCCCTTTGCTCGACAGATTCCGCCAGCTTTTGATCCCCTTGCGGAGATTGATTACCTTTGTTCACCTGTGTCTTCACTCCTATGGACTTGTCCGACTTCCCAATGGCGTATGCGCTTGTCGTTCGGCTCTTCACCTTCACAAGCCAATCAGCACGGGTTACCACTCCATGCAGATACCATCGGGATCTCCCACGGTTCCGTAAGCCAAGTATAACAAATACATGTTCAGGGTCTTTGACTCCGCTGGGTCGCACGGTAACTTGCCATAACGCCACCGCCCGTTTCGCCTTCCGCGACTAGGGACACCGTCAGCACCCAAATAACGCAACTTTCGAAGCTCGATAGCCTGACCTATATTCACCCCTGTCAACGCTTGCCACCGATCGTTACCTTTCGACAGCCATGACTCAGGAACACAGTGGCTGGCCTGCCTTGCTGTGTATACTATTTTCAAGTAAACCTTGACATCGGATTTACCGGGCGCTTCCCCTGATGTTGCATAAAATTCCGGGCCGGAATTTTATGCAACACCGGGGTTAAGTTTGCGGACTCGAAATATTATGCAATTCCAGGGCAAACTGACCACCTTTATTAAACAGGTATCAACACAGTTTCGCCCTATATGAAACCGAGCGCTCAAACAAATCCCAACCGTCTCGCTTCATGCACGCAGTGGGTGCGGTTGTCAGCATTGAAAATAGTCATAAGCGTTTTAACTCTGGATTTTATTGTGCTCTCAGTGACTTCAAAACTCACCGCGATTTCCCGATTGGAATAGCCCGCAGCAAGCAGCGACAACGTCTGCATTTGCTTATCTGTCATTATCGACTCAACGTACTGCCGGTCTGCAAGTACGCATTGACGATAACTGGTTAATTCTCGTTGCAGCTCAATATTCAGATAAGTTCGCCCTGACTGCACCGCATCGATACACTTTCGCAGCTCGGAACGCACAAATGACTTTGAAAGAAATCCACTGGCGTTACTTTTGAGTGCTTTATCGATCGCACCAGGATCATTACTGCTCGATAATACAACGGTGTTTGCTGTTATTTTCTTTTTATCAAATTGACGCAGAAGATCTATGCCATCGATATCAGGTAAATTTATATCGAGAAATATCCAGTCAACATCACGGTGCTCATTAACCAGCTCACAGGCCCTTTTGCCATCGGCTGCGGTGAGTATTTCCGCTGGATTCAGTAGTTCTTTCAGCATTAGAACAAGCCCATCAAGTACTACCGGGTGATCATCTACAATTAGTATTTTCATTCTCATTTGTCCGTAATTCACTGAAGTGACCACAGACTCCATTGGTTGATGGCGGGACTTGCTCATCATGATCGTATTCTGCCCGCTGTATTCCCTGCTGGCAGTAAATCACCATTCCCCTGTGTTTTTATAGTAGCGACTAATCCAGTGTAACAACTAATGGTACTGATTTCCGCAAAGCACCGCACTCTGTCCACCACATTCTTTTGGCCGGCGCTGACAACAAAGATACTGCAACGCCCGATCCCCATAAAAACAGATCCGTCGAGTTGAATCGCCGCTTTTCATGTTCGATCTGCTGAATCTGATGCAACAAAACGGCCCGTTATATGCCGGTACATACCTCCCAAGCTTATCGTGATCCAGACCAACTGGATCAGAGCAGACGCCAGATTAAAATCTTTAAGCAAACTAAGGAGAACAAATGTCGCTGCGAAGCCATTCAACACGGAGTATTTAAGGGAGTTACCGTCAAGATAGCCCAGTTGCAGTGCCATATAACTTCCAATATATAAAAGCACCCCGAGTAAACCGGCAATATCCTGTATTTCGAAGCTCATCAGTGAGCCGGGGTTTATATCCATAACTAATACCTGATCCTTCAGGACACTTAAAATTTCAACATTATTCCAGATCGATATTCACCTGCAATAGAAAATCGAATTGGTGCAACCTTTTATACAGCCAATTCACATCATAGTGTAACCAATACTCCCACGATCAGCATCATACTAAAGTACAATCACGGCGGTCAGGGCGGTGTTCAGCTCAGCGCTCTGCGGAGCAATTCGAATTGTCTGACTTACTACACCATTTACTTATTGAGAATCCAACACTCTCACGGGAATAGACTCGTGTGCATCACCCTTACCGGTGAAACACTCTATTCTTTCAACCTGAATCTCCTGATCCAGCGCATAGCGGTTCCAGTGCGTGTAGTCCCGCTGAATCACAACCACGAGGTCTGGAGCACCTGATTTTTCAACGGCTTGACTGTATCGCTTCACTTCCGGGCAATAGAACAGATTGCACGTATCGGATCGCCAGTTACGTGGCACAGCACACCCCTGCTCTGCGTGGTTGATGCAGGAACCTGCAATACTTCGCGTCGGAACAAACGATAGATACGTGGCCAGAATGTCATCCGTGGTCATACCCGGGTTTTCACACATACGTTGCTGTACAGTAGCAGCAGAGATGAACGCTCTGTCCCGACCCTGAGTACAGCACCCGCCCTTGCACATTGCACATTGCACAGAAATTAACAGATAGATCCCCACCATCCAGCGATGCCTGTTTACTCTCGACAGAAATCTCAAGCCGGGGATTTACTTCACTATGGACAGTCGTATCACTAACTGCTTCGGCAATCGCGCTTTTCAGGTTTTCACTATAGGCTGCGATACGATGCTCCGCTGGCTCACTTACAGTACGCAGCCCCGATGGTATAGAAACCTGTCCAACAACCCTTTCCAAAGGTGCAGCTGCAGACAACGTCTTTAGTACATAGTCTTTCAGAACTTCGGCATCTCGTTTTTCCTGCTTAATAACTTCAATCTCACGCTTCATCCGTCTATCAGCCATATTCCGAAGATGGCTGACGGCCTGCCGCTGTAGTTGCAGATATTGACTGTATTGAACCGATCCCATCTGCTCCTTTTGCTTCACTACATTTTGACAGTAATGGGAATAACAGTGCAGGTAGCCACGATTACTTTGGCGTAACACCTCATGAGGTGACACTGTCTCATCACAAACTTCACATTGACCAACCCCGTGGAACCCCGAAGTCTGCCTGCTCATGAAATTTGGACTCCCAAAATTTCTCTATAAACAACACTGAAATTGTACCCCGGATAGATAGTTACTCGCGCAGCACACCCGCCTTCCGCATCTGTTTAATTTGCTCTGCAGAATACCCCATCGACAATAAAATCTGCTCCGTACTCTGCCCGACCTCCTCCGGTGCTGTATCATCGATAACATCACAGCCCTCAAAGTTCAACGGCTGCGCTACGGAATGGACTCGACCAGTGAGCGTATCAGTCGAGTGAAAAAAACCGGTTTGTCGCAAATGCTCATCGGCCAGCAGATCTTCCAGCGTATTCACCTTCGCATGAGGGATATCAATCGCACTGAGAATGCGTACCCATTCATCAGTATCAGACTCAGGCATCGACTCCACCAGCAAGCCATAGAGAAACTCGGAGTGACTATTGCGCCCCGCCGCCGAGTCAAACCAGTGCTGCTGCAATACCTCCATTTTGTTGAGCTTTTCCAGCAATCGAACCCACTGATCTTTGCTATACGGCATAACAGCCAACCAGCCATCACGGGTTTTGAAAGGTCGTCGGTTCGGATTCAGTAACCGATTATACCCCGGCCTATCCTCTGCACTATAGGTTGCCGCATCCAGGTGCTCGTTCATGACAAAGGCCACCAGGGACTCAAACATCGGCACTTCCACCGTGCTGCCTTTTCCCGTTCGAGTTTTATTCAGTAGAGCAGCCATTACCCCGTATACAACATGCAGAGCGGCAATTTTATCGGCGATGACGCTGGGCACATAGACCGGGTCGTTACCGGTGTACATCGGCAACGATGCCAGCCCGCAGGCTGCCTGTATTACATCATCATAGGCGGGGCGTCCTGCGTACGGACCAGCACTGCCGTACCCCACGGCAGTACAATAAACGATATCGGGCTTGATCTGCCTTACCGCTGCGGCATCAAAGCCGAGCCGCTCTACTGCGTCTGATCGCATATTGTGAATAAATACATCAGCCTTTTTAACCAGATTCGCAACGACTTCTTTACCCTGGGGGGTTTTCAAATTTACTGAAACACTTTTTTTATTGCGATTATTATTTGCATATACAGCGCCCATACCTGCCGGACTTATCGCACCGGATGAACGGGCAAGATCACCATCGAGAGATTCAACCTTGATTACCTCTGCGCCTAGATCGGCCAGAATTTGTGTCGCCATCGGTCCAAAGACAATAGTGGTCAAATCGACAACCCGGATACCCTGAAGCAAAGTGAGCACTAGTGGTCCATCCTATATACAGTTGAGGCACACAAGCCGGAATGTGTTTGAATTGCTGCACCTGATTTTACTCCTGAACAGCAAACGTCGCATCAAACATACACGGCACATGGCGCGGTAATTCAACAACACCCGATACGGTTCTGGCATGCCTGCCCTTGTCACCAAATACGCTGACAAAAAGTCCGGAACCTACATCAGCTATTTCCGACATCTGGCGAAAATCCGGCGTGCAGCAGATGTAATAATTCATCCGCAACACTTTTACCACCCTATTCAGACTGCCCAGCTCGTCTCGCAACCAGGCCATGCCTTGCAACGCGCAGGTATGCATGACAGCACACGCCTCACTCATCGAGACATCCTCGCCTACCCGCCCGATGGTACGTACCCGACCATCAATTTTCGCGATCTGCGCGCTGAGATATAGCGTATTCCCGTGTGTAGTAATTGGCACGTAATCAAAGCCCGGCATCTCTGGAGCCGGTAACTGCAGCTTAAGCTCCGCCAGGCGGGTTTCCGGATTGCTCTTTTCATTCATTATTTCTGAACTGCTCTTGTTTCCTCTGATGCACTCAACTTTACCACGCGCAGGCGGTTTGTTACCCTCAGTGACACCCACACAGGAGGAAGCAAGTGAAACCGCTAAAGATCAAAACGGCGATAATCGCCACCGCAACTTTGTTCATTGCGAACACCGCCGATATCAGCTGGCATACCGCTCAAGCAGCAGAAGTTGAAGGCCCGAAACTACAATGGAATTTCTCAGCCTGGGGTAAACGCCGCGCTTTCACCGAAGGGGTTGAGGCGATGGCTGCACACATCAATGCCAAAACAGACGGCAATTTCGACATCAAAATCCACTATGGCGGAGCACTGTCAAAACCTCGCGAAAATCTAGATGGTATTTCCCTGGGCGCTTTCGAAATGGGAATGTTCTGCGCCTCCTACCACCCCGATAAAAATCGCGCAGTAACGGTACTGGAGCTACCCATGCTGCCAGTCGCAAATGCCAGTGTGCAAAAAGCTATTGATCTGGCTGTCTACAATCACCCCTACACGCAAAAAGAAATGGCACGCTGGAATGCACGCATTCTAATGTCCGCCGCCTTACCACAGTACGAATTTATGGGGCGCGGCGAGCCACCGCTAACACTGGCCGACTTCAGCGGCATGCGCGTACGTGCACTTGGCGGAATTGGCGAGGCAATGAAAGTGCTGGGTGCCGTGCCCACTACAGTTACCGCTCCAGAAACCTACCAGGCCATTGAAAGCGGTACGGTAGACGCCGCCGCATTCGCGTTTTACTCGCACTTTTCCTACCGTATTAATGAAGTATCAACCTGGCGTACCACCAACCTTTCTCCAGGCAGCGTCAACTGCCCGACCATGGTCAACATCGACGCCTACGACTCACTACCCGATCAATACAAAGCCCTGATGGATGAAGCCAAAGATGTCGCCTATGCAGCGCTTAATGAAGCCTACAGTGCCTCGATCGATAAATTCACACCGGTAGCGGACGACGCCGGAATAGAAAAAATCACCTATAGCGCAGAGGAACTGGCAGAATTCCGTGACAAAGCCGCCGCCCCTGTATGGAAAGCTTGGGTAGAAAAACAATCAGCAGCCGGTGTTCCCGCACAAGAGTTGCTTGATCTCGTATTAAAGACTGCATCTGAAGCGTCTCAGTAACTGACACCTGACGCGCTTTATATAAGCGCGTCAGGCAATTTAAATTCGATTAAAGCGAAAATAACAGATAGAGCTTATCTATCAGACGCCCTAAAAACCTACGCATCACTCGCGCAGGCACCGGAACGAGGATCATCCAACGAACTCTCCAACACACTCAATTCTTGCAACGCCTGATCATTGGCTCAGCAAAATTGAAGACCTGCTCAACAACATTGCCGCGCTCGGCATATTTATTTTAATGCTAATGGCGACCGTGCAGATTGTAGGTCGCAAGATATTGAACATGCCGATCCCTGGCTATATAGATATCGCCGAGCAATCCATCGCCCTGTTTGCATTTATGGGCGCTGCCTATTGCCAGCGTCTCAATGGCCATGTGCGAATGGAATTAGTACTGTCACACTTGCGAGGCCGCCTGCTTTGGATACTTGAAGCAACCGGAACCCTTGCTGCATTGCTTCTGGTTGGTGTTATGGTCAAATACGGCTTCGATCACTTCTGGCGCGCCTGGGATTTCGGTGACAGCACCATAGACATCGGTCTGCCCGTCTGGCCATCCAAACTGGTTGTTCCTGTAGCCTTTGGTGTGTTGTGGCTGCGCTTACTCCTGCAATTCATTGGTTACCTTCGTTTAATTCGCAACCCCAAAGCGACCCCCGAGTTTGTACCCCTGATCGAAGACACCGTCGCTCACGCCCGCAGGGAAGCACAAGACAGCGCCATAGCAACCGACAGGGGCAACCATGGATAACCTTCAGATAGGGTTACTTTTTACCGGCCTTATGCTGGTACTTGTTTTTATAGGAGTGAGGGTTGCATTTGCTGCTGCACTTGCCGGCACACTCGGGCTGATCACTATCCTGAGCATGCGCCTCGGTTTCGAAAAAGGCCTGACAGCCGGGCTCGGAATGGCCGGCACAATCCCGCACTCCAAGTCCGTTACCTACGCATTATCTATATTGCCGATGTTTATTCTAATTGGCTTTCTAGCTTTTCACGCCGGTATTACCAAAGCGGTATTTGAAGCCGCTAAACGCTGGCTAGGCTGGCTACCCGGTGGCCTGGCTGTCGCTACCGTTTTCGCCACCGCCGGCTTCGCTGCAGTTTCCGGCGCCAGCACAGCCACCGCCGCAGTATTCTCGCGTGTAGCCATACCCGAAATGCTCAACGAAGGCTACGACAGACGTCTAGCCGCAGGCGTAGTTGCCGCCGGTGGAACTCTGGCAACGCTTATTCCACCCAGTGCGATTCTGGTTATCTATGCCATCATTGTTGAAGAATCCGTCGGGCAGTTACTTTTGGCGGGCTTTCTCCCTGGCATTGTGTCAGCCATGATCTATGCACTGATCGTAATCATGCGGGTGAAACTAAACCCGTCTATGGGACCATCAGTACGCGGGTACACCTGGAAGCAACGGCTCTCCAGCGCACCCGGCACCTTTCCCATTATAGCCGTTATAGTCATCATCTTCGGCAGCATGTACTTTGGCTGGGCCACACCTACTGAAGCTGGCGCGCTGGGCGCTTTCGTCGTATTTATACTCGCCGTTATCCGCGGCACACCGCTGGGTGTATTGCGTGAAGCACTGATTGAAACCAGCAAACTTACCGTAATGATTTTCACCATAATCTGGGGCGTACTGGTGTACGTACGTTTCCTGGGCTTCGCCGGCTTGCCAGACGCCTTTGCCACCTGGATCAGCGGCCTGGACTACTCACCATTGTTAATACTGCTTTTTATATTATCCGCCTACGCCATCCTTGGAATGTTCATGGACGCAATAGGCATGCTGTTGCTCACATTGCCTGTAGTGCAACCCGCAGTGATTGCACTTGGCTACGACCCGATATGGTTCGGGATTATTGTGGTGAAAATGGCCGAGCTCTGCCTGATTACCCCGCCCGTCGGGTTAAATTGCTATGTCGTCAGCGGGGTGCGCCCGGATATACCGGTACAGGATGTTTTCAGGGGCTGCTGGCCATTTTTTGTTGCAGACATTCTGACCATCGCGGTGCTAATTGCCTTTCCGCAAATAATTCTGTTCCTGCCTACAGCGATGATGGGCTAGAGAGATCCTCACGAAGAAACCTTCACTGCGAGCCTTCTGAGAGTAAATACTGCAGTAGAGACATAAATTACTGGATCAGACATTATTTATCAGCTGTGGTGAATGGCGCATCATCCCAGGAGAACCAATTAGATTAGCCAACCAAAAGCTCCAATCCGCAGTAAACTACTCACTCTCTTAGAGACTCCCGCCACCCCCTCAACGCAGCCCAACACGAATGAGTTTTCACTTATCCCTGGCACCAGCCGGTACTTTGATACTCCGACCCGATCCGGATTCCCCCAAAACCAGCAAACCCCTCTCAACGTTTCACTCAATACTTAGCAGGCACAGCGAAGCTGCTGCCTTGTTTTCACTGGCGATTCAACCCACCGGAACCCAACTACCGGGTGCTTATGAATTTTGGCGCAGCTTTGGTAGTCGCTGGCTGCGTGAGCGCTGCCTGCTTGATGCACATGTGGCAGATGACCAGTCAATCAGAGACCTGAGTGAAAATCAGGCCCGGTCGATCATTGACAGCAGCCCGCTAATGGATGGTGGTGAATACTTATCTGCCGAGCTACTGCAAGCAAAGTGGCGCAGCCTCGATGACTGGCTGCTGCAGGAACTACAATCCACCGATTCCTCTTTCGCTGACTTCATGCAGGCACGTGCACCCGACTGGAAGGTAGGCGGCACTCTCTATTTTCATCTGGCGGAAAACCGTACCAATGTTGAATTGCCATTTGCGTTTATTGCTACCTGGCAGCCACAGCAGACAGGCAATAATAAACACATTCCTCTGTCCAAAGCTCTGGAACACTACTCCAGTACACAGCAAAAAGGGCTGTTGCGAGACTTACTGGAACCCGTACAACTGGCCGCACAGTCGAGCGATCTCATTGCGCAATTGATTGAAAGCCGTGCAATCTACCGTGCCCAGGCCTGGAATCCGCATCAGGCCTGGCAATTCTTAAAGGAAGTCCCGCTACTACAAAACTGCGGCGTCATTGTGAGACTGCCAGACTGGTGGGCCAAGCGCTCCCGGCCTCGGGTAAGCGCAACACTAAGTAACAGCACTGGCTCGATTGGCGCAGAGCAACTCTTAAACTTCAAGATCAGCACCGTACTGGATGGCGAGAAACTTACCGCCAAAGAGTGGAGCCAGCTGATGAACGCAGAAACCGGCCTGGTCTTCCTGAAGGGAAAATGGGTCGAGGTCGATCAAGACAAACTCCACGATGCCATGCAGCAAATGCAGACACTCGCAACGGAAGCACAAAACGACGGCCTGACCTTTGCCCAGGGCATGCGTTTGCTAGCAGGTGCAGCTCACAATCTAGATGAAGACCGCGCGCACGTTCAAACTGAAGCCTGGCGTTTTGTAGAAGCAGGACCAGCACTGTCTAAAACGCTGGCAAAAATGCGAGATCCAGAGCAACTCACCACAAGCCTGCCGGCCAACGCATTGAAAGCCCAATTGCGACCTTATCAAATGACAGGAGCCCGTTGGCTTTGGCATTTAAACCGACTAGGCCTGGGCGCTTGCCTGGCCGATGACATGGGGCTGGGTAAGACAATTCAGGTGATCACTCTGCTGTTGATGATCCGTAAACAGACACGCCCCGTGTCACAGTCAATGCCAAGTCTTCTAGTATTGCCAACCTCGCTATTAGGCAATTGGAAAGCAGAGCTTGAAAAGTTCGCCCCTTCACTTGCCTGTTGCTTTGTACACAAAGCCATCACCGATAACAAGACGCTACTCAACTGGGCTAAAAAAGGCTTGCCAGAAAATACAGACCTGGTGCTCACCAGCTATGGCACACTGCCCCGACAAAAATGGCTAAATGAGCAGTCGTGGCATACGGTAATACTCGACGAAGCGCAAGCGATTAAAAACGCCGGTACCCGTCAATCTAAAACAGTAAAGCAACTACAGTCACAGGCGCGAATCGCACTGACCGGCACCCCGATTGAAAATCGCCTATCTGATCTCTGGTCACTTTTTGACTTCATCAATCCCGGATTACTTGGCAGTTTCAAACAGTTTAGCAATTTTGCCAAGGCGCTAGACCAGCGCGAGACCGAAAAATACACCCCGCTGCGAAATCTGGTACAACCCTATGTGCTCAGACGCCTGAAAACTGATAAGCAAGTCATTGCCGACCTACCAGACAAATGCGAAGTCATCACCTGGTGCGGCCTGAGCAAGAAACAGGCAGCGCATTACCAGCGGGTCGTTGACGACTTACGTAAAACCCTGCAATCGAGTGACGGCATAAAGCGCCGTGGAATTGTGCTGGCAACAATGATCCGCTTCAAGCAAATCTGCAATCACCCATCACAACTCACGGGTGATAACAACTTTTCACCCGACGACAGCGGCAAGCTTCAGCGTCTCGCCGATCTTTGCGACGAGATTAGCCAGCGCCAGGAGAAAGTGCTGGTGTTTACGCAGTTTCGGGAAATGTGCAAGCCACTGGAAAACTTTCTATCGCATTGCTTCAAACGATCTGGCCTGATATTGCACGGTGGAACCGCCGCAAAAAAACGCCAGTCACTGGTAACCGACTTTCAAAGTGAAAGCGGCCCACCGTTTTTTGTATTATCCCTGAAGGCCGGCGGCACCGGACTCAACCTAACCGCCGCTTCGCATGTTATTCACTTTGACCGCTGGTGGAACCCCGCTGTGGAAAACCAGGCAACAGATCGGGCATTCAGAATCGGACAAAAACGCAATGTTATGGTCCATAAATTCGTTTGCCGCGGCACCATAGAAGAACAGGTAAATACCATGCTGCAGGAAAAATCAAAACTCGCCACTGAAATGCTGGAAGGCGGCAACGAGACCAGCCTGACCGAACTCAGTGACGACGAACTGATTAAACTGGTCAGCCTTGACCTGGTAAAAGCACAAACCGAGCTGGGACACTAACTATGGCGAGAAGATACAGCAGATGGCCACGCTATGTACCGGTCGCCGAGCGCCGGCGAGCAGCCGCCAAAATGGCAAAATCAGAGGCAAAAAAGGGAAATAAGTTACTACCGATCAGCATCTCCGGAAGAGCTATTGCCACCACCTTCTGGGGCAAAGCCTGGTGCCAGCATCTGGAAAAATTCAGCGACTATGCCAATCGTCTCCCACGAGGGCGCACCTACGCTCGCAATGGTTCGGTGATTCATTTAGAAATAGATACCGGGAAAATTACCGCCATGGTCAGCGGCACCTCCACCTATCACATCAATATCACTATAAAACCTCTGCCCAGGAAAAAATGGAATGCCCTGAAATCACAGTGTGCCGGTGGAATTGACTCAGTGCTTGAACTCCTGCAAGGCAAACTCTCCAACAGCATTATGCAAACCATGTGTGATCGCGACAACGGCCTGTTTCCATCGCCAAAAGAAATCAGTCTAGATTGCGACTGCCCCGACTGGGCAGCCCTGTGCAAGCATTTGGCCGCCGTTATGTACGGCATTGGCGCGCGATTGGATGAATCGCCTGAGTTACTGTTCCAGTTGCGAGGCGTCGACTACCAGGAATTAATTGGCGCGGAACTCGCAATCGACACCAGCTCAACCGACACAGAACTTGGCGGAGACCTAGACAGTATATTCGGCATTGAGTTGGACACTACCCCGGAAATCGGCAGCTCACCAAACAATAACACCATACCTACAAGCAAACACCCGGCACCCAAGCGACATAAAAAAACCCAGGTAAAAAAGTCGCCTGCAAAACCACACTCAGGCTCCCACAGCGGTATTAACATAAGTCGAGGAATACGCGCATCCCACATTATAAAATTGCGCAAGTTCCATAAAATCACTCAACAGGAACTAGCCAAAATAACTGGCAAATCAACCACAACAATCCGGAATTGGGAAAGTCGCACCGGAGTACTGAAGCTGCAGTCAGACAACCAGAATATTTTAGAAAATATATTCGCCAAAACCTCAAAGCAGATAGATCAGGCAATTAAGCGCAATTCCTCATAACAACCACAACACTTTCGCTGGTCACTATTTGACGGATGTAGAACACTATTCAGGCACCCTTCGGTATTGACGACGCAAAAATAGCCACATAAGCTTTGAATTTCATGCAATATTAATTAACGATCCAGGGCCAACTCGGAGGGAAAGTGCCTGTAACGAAAGCACTACTGTGGGCAAGACAAGCAAGTCGCACCGCAGCGACCAACTGGGCTAATCGCGCAGCGGTCAATTCTGAACCTCAAGCACCATCTGAGCACCCTAATGGACCTCAAAATCTGACAAAGGAACTATTCGTCGGGACTGACCTAAGTGAAATATTTCATCCGGGCCCAGGCAGAATATGTTGCTTCGTTCGTGATCGCGCAAACGTACGCTACCTGTTAACCAGTCATCACGTTCTCGACCCGGAACGCCCTGGAAACTGGATACAAGGCAATACCCTCGGCATGGTCGTGAGCCCGTCAAATTTATTGTCAGATGTCGGCGTACCAAACGATGATTGGACCGAAGAACAATGGGATGCTGATTGGAATAATCGCCTGTCCAGGCATATCGCCGATATTATTACCTCTGATCAAAAAGAGGCACCGAACTGGGTAAAATCCGGCACTGGCTCTAATCGCATTGATGTACTGATTGCGAAACTTCTACCTGGAGTATTTGGCAACAACACAAGTCCCGATGGAGTGGTACTCAAACCTCCACCGGATATATCAGCACAACCTGCCATCAATGACCCCGTAAAACGCTACAATAGCGAAAAGGGTTGGTCTAACGCTACTATTGTAGAAGAATTAGAATACGCCTGGAAAATATCCCCAACAGCACCTCTTAATCCCGCAACATGGCAAAACCAGGGTGATTCCGGCTCACCCGTTGTTGATCAATATAACCGCTTGATAGGTATTGCCGGTGGAGCAGTAAATATAAATGGACCCGGAGATCCAGCATTGATGGGCGCAGTCGTGACAAAAATATCCGTGTGCCTTAGCCGACTCGACGTGACCTTTGACAACTCGGGAATGTTATCGCGGTAGAATTCTCACAACTTGCGATTCATAGAAATGTATTACATCGATACCCAGTTATCAACCCGTTAGCCCGGTAAAACTCATGTTGGATATTAAATTGAAGTCCCTCCGTATATATACCTTTCTTTTATATTCTGACTAGCCCATAGAACCGAGAAACAATCAAGCAGGAGAAGACAGCCAACAATCTAAACCACACCATATACAGAACCGTATATATCGTAGGGCGTGGTGAATAGTGCGAACCGCACCATCAAATCACAGCACACTTTGGTGCGGTTCGTTTCCCTCACCAACACCCTACTGCACTCAAGCTTCGATAGCCTCAATACGGCAGCTTCACAAATCTATGGCCGTTTCTCTATGATTACGTACTGACTGCATGTACCGGACTAGC
Organism: Chromatiales bacterium (ex Bugula neritina AB1); assembly: GCA_001730015.1. Classification (GTDB taxonomy): domain Bacteria; phylum Pseudomonadota; class Gammaproteobacteria; order Granulosicoccales; family Granulosicoccaceae. The sequence continues at coordinate 25,997 of MDLA01000173.1, forward strand.
TACGTTTAGCAAGTCCACACATTTGGGAAAAACCCTCATGAAGACCAACAGGCGGGAAGCCAAGAGCAAAATACACAACCTGCGAAGCACGCTGCCAACTCCCGCTACGGCTATAGCACGCGCACCAGTTCCTCTGTAGGCTTAGCACTTGAACCGGTACGGCGCTTTACAAGACCGACTTCCGGCGCGAACCAATACACGCGGTTGAGTTTGTCGCCGTAGTCCTGGGTGCAATCCAGCCTGTAGGCATCCATCATTTGCTCACCTACCGCAACAGATACCATCGATTTAACTGCACATTTTCTGCTATGCCGCTGACCCGATCTGTCACCTCCAGAGTTGTAGAAATACTGTGAATAAGTGATTTTGTTTCCCACTTGCATTGGCCAGATATCACCCTTGATCTTGGCTCCATCAATGCCACCCGTTGCCCATTCACTGCTACCGCAGTTTTCCCAGGTATCGCTAGGCTGCATCACATCACCGGGGGATGTCCATGAGCAGTTTTTCTGATCAATCATAGTGATGCTATCACCATCGACGGCTGAAACTGTCCAGATGACCTTGTCACCGGTCACCTCGTCTATGAAATTTTGTGTATCGTTTAGCTGGAGCAACGTGCGTGGTAAAGGTTCCAATTGACTAGTACTGGCTAGTTCGGGCTCAACTGGATTGCTTGCACAGGCGGCGAGCAGCAGTGCCGTTCCGACTATAACGCACAGATTACGGTTTGCGTGAGTTAACATCATTTTCCAATATCCTTTGAGTAATATAATAGTGTACCACTGTTTACGCTGTTAAAAAAACACCGCTGTATTCGTGTGGAGGAGATTATCATCGGAAACATACGCCTGAACCCTGACCTTCCTGCCTGCGGTGTGAACCAGCCGTTCCCGGCTGCCTAGCTTGAATCAAGAAGACAACATTATTCACCATGCCAAAATGAAAGCCCATTCTATATTCACACCTAAAACCAACCGGTCGATTGTTAATAGCACTCAATCACTCAAGCCACTAACCCCAAAACTCATCATCAGTCGGACAAATTGCGTTCTGGTTGAACAGTGTGTTTTGGACAAAATAGCTTTTACCTGCGTATTGACTGTACTGATCGAACGGTTACGGCGATCGGCAATCTGTCTGTTTGTCAACCCCTCGGCAATCAACTCAATCAGTGACAGTTCTGCGCCAGTTAATCCATAAGCTTGCTTCATTAGCAATGTATTGCAACGAACAGGACGACTAGTATCCGCACTATACAGAATATAACCATCAAAGTTTTTCGATCCGAATTCTTCTGACCTGGTCAGAGGAGTCACTTCGATGCACAAAAATATATTTGTATCTACCGCGATTGCCTCTTTGCGCGGCCTTGCGCCAAATTTCCCATGATTCATAACACCTGATTTAAGTTGCATGAACTGCCTTTGGCTCTCACTTTCAAGGAAACAAAGTTCATCATTTAACCCGGTAGTAAATACTTCATAGGTTTCTTTTTGGCGTTTGAATTCGTCATTCGTCAACACAATGCGCCCCTTGGAATCCAGAATGCAAACCCCGATGGTTAGATGATGCAAAGCGGCTAACAAATGTTCTCGCTCGTTCGCCAACTGCTTCACCGGCCGACTGAGATCTAGTGCTTTCGCAACGTGAGGAAGAATCATACCCATCACCAAAAACTGATTGCTATCAGGAATGCCAGTTTTAGTACTAAATTGAAGTGTGAATTGGTCCAGATCATAGTTATCTTTATTTAAAAAACTAATAGCTCTTTGGCGAAGCCCGAGACGCTCCAGATACTTAACATTCTCCCGCTGCAAAAATTCGTCGTAATTATCGAAGGTTATGATATCTGACAATATGTCTATACCATCCTTTTCAGTGGTCATTAGCTTAGCGGCATTGCGATCCGCAACTTCCTGGCTCAAATTCGATTGAACATAATCGCCCATAAGTTCTGCCAAAGGTGACGAACAAGTTTGAGTCACATTAAACGGCCGGGATTTATTATCCTCTCTAAAATCGAATATGGCACAGCTACTTGCACCACACAAAAAGCGGCAGCGATCCAGCACACTCTGCCACAAATTTTGGTCAGCAACCGTGTCATAAATTGACAGTATCGTTCGTTGTATTTCCGCATTCATCAATTAAATTCCTTTTTTTCAGCGTAATCATACTTTGAATCTGAGGAAATTTTTTATTTAAACCTTGAGAGAAAAATCCCAAAACGACTGCCTGATCAACAACTACGCCTTCATTTGCTTGATTGCGAGCAGTAAATCATCTGGTAAAAAAGCCCGAGAACAGATTACCGATACGGATAATCAAGACTACATTTGCGGCTGCCACCGTGTGGAGATGTCAATCAAGCAACAGCTGAGCAACCACGCGCACCGGAAGATATAGAATCCGTCATCGAGCGCTATGAATTTATCCCGCTACCCATCGGATTGTTTCAAAGGCCCGCACAATGCCTTTGCTGTGCTTCAATCGTGTAACACCACAAGGGTGTCGTAACGATCGGCGGCAATCGCCACACAGGTCTCTATGTCCTCCTCCAACAAGTACAGACTCGCCACAAGGCGCTGCGCAGCCGCCCGAATAGCACCCAGGCAGGCAGCACGACTCGAGTAGCGTTCCATCAAACCGGGGCGGCGACCGCCCATTCCATTCGATGTTCTCGGGAAAGGCACTGTTGAGCCAATATATTCGAGGATCTGATCCGCAGCACCAGTATGCGAGTGTCTAGGGTTCCAGCCAGTTTGAGCTGCCACCGGCACGTCTACATCGGGCATACGAATCCAGCCATCTCATTGCCATCATCGCCCACCGCCGAGACCAGACACGGATAGGCCTCATCCAACGACAACGCTGGATATCGACCGATTCCACGCATCGCCGCAGGCCCAGGGTCTAGAGGGCGGATAGTCGTCAGGCTATCCACCCGGGGTTGCAACAAACCCGTTATACCCGACATCTTTTTAAGCTCCGCTGCCCGTGATGCGCCGGTACCGTCGACCGAACAGGCTACGGCGGTAGGTGGTGGTTAAACTCGGTCGACTATCCATGCCTGCAGGTTGACCAGCGCTGCACGCATCAAAGGCGTGTAGTCAGCAGTAATGAACTGGTTTGCGCCCCGACTTCCAAACACGCTGGTCGACGTGAGCGGAAGCAGGCCGGGACCATGCTGAGTGGAGGAAAGAAAATAGTGACGTGTGTCGCGTGGAGGCTCGATATCGGTGCCGTCGTTGGCGTTCGTGTGGACCAGCGACGCATCGCCCCGCCAGTACTCTGAAGAGGTATTCGTGTAAAAAACCTTGGGCATGGCGCCCAATTAGCTTCACTACAGACTACATCCTGAGCGTCTGGGTCCCAAGGTGGCCGTTCTGGATTGAGGGTTGGCTAAGAAAGTTCTCTACTACCGGCCCGCCGGAGAAAGTCTAATGGGTGGCCCCTGGATCCTTCACTCTTGCAAAATTCAAGGATTACTCTATCAGGTCTCGAAGAACCTCTTCTGTCCAGCTCATGTTTGCATCGGCCTGAGAGATGAAATAAACGGCAATCGCTCCGTTTCTTGTATCAATCCGCGCCTCAGAAGAAAACCCCAGATCACCACCAGAGTGGCCAAGAATTGGACCATTAAACTCGACGCCGAGCCCGTAATTTGAAGTCAAGTGATCATCTGTAAAGTCTTCCATGAGCATGGCTGAAAGCAGAGTCTTTTTCACAAAGAGTGCACGGTAAAAACGAGCAACATCGGCTGCTGTTGAAATGACTCCACCATCACCGAATCCCTGATTTTTATAGTAATCTCGTTGATGCTCGCCAGCTTCGTGGCCATTAGGAAAATCATCGGGCAGCGACTTAAATCCGAATACAAAAGAATGTTCCATGCCAGAGGGATTAAATATTTCATGCTCAATGACAGATACAAAGCTCAATCCACTCACCTCTTCCAGGATCAGGCCAGCTAGAACATAATTAGAATTAGCCTCCTCAGCAGAATCTATGGGTCGAGGGAGGCTCAGGCAGGTTGCCAAGTGCA
>MDLA01000174.1:0-299 GCA_001730015.1 Chromatiales bacterium (ex Bugula neritina AB1)
TTCATTGACTTACGGCATCTCGCTCGCCGTAATAGGAGCCTCAATTCAGGTGCGTACTAACGCCGCCCTTGCCAAAGGCATCAGTCTTTTTCTGATGGGACTCTGGGTATTCGGGTCTACGGTCTACCGGGTTTTCTATGTTGGTGTACCAGAGGCAGAAATCATGGGCTTTGTAGGATTTCTGGCGTTACTTACCAATCTCGCTAGTGTAGTTTTACTCGTACGCTACAAGGATGGTGATGCAAACGTCCGCTCAGTCTGGTTATGTTCACGAAACGATGCCATTGGGAACGTCGCCG
>MDLA01000174.1:346-3367 GCA_001730015.1 Chromatiales bacterium (ex Bugula neritina AB1)
GAACGCCGTGAGAGTATTGGTGATCACCGTACGCAGCAGTACTGAATTAATTATCGGAGTACAACCGTTAGTGGTTTCTTGTATAGCTATTCGCAATGAGGGAGGTAGTAATGGCTTTGGTCATGTTCATGATTTTTATACTAGTGGTGGTAGTCGCAAGAGTTGCCTATCAATATAGGTTATCCGGTGATCACGGAATCCGCCCTGCGAGTCGCCAAGCATCTACGGTGAATAAGGCAGCAAGCGTGCTTTTAATAGCTTCATTTATTGGCATATTCGTAACGTCAATTGTCGATATGTACCGAGTTGATCATACTCATTACACCGATTCAGCACTTTGGCTATTGTTTGGAAAATTAGCTAGCCTTTTTGGGATCGGTTTCACTAGCTATTCGCAATTTACAATGGGAAAAAACTGGCGAATAGGCCTGGATGAGAATGAAGAAACAGAACTTGTAACGTAAGCGTCCGGCCGTCACACACTGGCCGAACCTGAAAACGATGCCAAAAATGGTGTCCACTTAACACAGGTGGACACCATGCAAGAGAAAATAAGCACTTCGGATACTCCCAACGCCAAGCCGCGACGCTCTTACACCAGAGAGTTCAAGGCACGCATAATTGCTGAGTGCGATGCCGGCGACAAGTCAGTCGCTCAAGTGGCGATGTCGCATCAGATAAACGCAAACCTGATCCATAATTGGCGCCGGCGGATGAAGCAAGGCGGTGCTCGTCAGGCCATGGTGCCGGTGGCGCTGAGCGCACCCGCGCCCAGCCGCTGCGAAGGCCCTGGCCACATTGAGGTGGTGTTAGATACTGCGACGGTGCGGTTCTACGGAACGGTAGATTCGCACAATGCTCGAACCCTGCTTAGTGTGCTGCGATGATTCAGCCTCCAGCGAGGAGTCGGATCTACCTGGCAGCTGGCATCACCGATATGCGAAAAGGCATGCCGGGGTTGGCAGCGTTGGTGAAGTCCGGGCTCGATAAGGAACCGCTCAGTGGCGATGTGTTTGTTTTTCGCGGCCGACGCGGTGATCAGATCAAAGTGCTGTGGTTCAGTGGCGATGGCATCAATTTGTATATCAAGCGACTGGAGCGTGGCCGTTTCGTTTGGCCCAACGCCGACGAAGGCAATGTACTGCTGAGCATGGCGCAGTTTTCTATGCTGTGCGAGGCGATTGACTGGAGGGCGCCGCAACGCACGTGGTGGCCGGCGGTCAAAATGGCGTGAATGGGTTTGATTGGTGGCGTGATATTGATATGCTCATCGCATGCCTGATCCGCACATTCTTCCCGATGACAAACACGCATTGCGTGAACTCGTCATTGCGTTGCAGGCTGAGAGGCAATCGCTGCGCTCAGAGAATCGTCGCGTTGAAAAAGCCCTGCGGACCGAAAAAGCCAAGGCCACTGCACTCGATCAATACATTGCCAAACTAGAGCAACAGCTCGCCACACTGCGTCGTGCCCGTTATGGCCGTCGCTCAGAACAACTCGATCAACATGTCTATCAACTGGAACTGATGCTCGAGGACCTGGGCGCCAGTGTGGCAGAGCAGACGGTGGTGGTTGATGAGAGCCAAGCACCCGAGTGCAACAAAGCATCCAAGCCCGTAAAGCGGCGCCGACCGCTGCCGGATCATCTGCCACGAGAAAAGGTGGTCCATGAAGCCGGTCGATTGTGTGCCGAGTGTGGTGAGTCCCTGGTGCCGTTTGACGAAGACACCAGTGAGCAACTTGAGTATGTGCCGGCATCGTTTCGAGTGATTCGGCATGTACGGCAAAAATGTCGCTGTGGCTGTGGTGACAAAATTCATCAGGCGCCGGCGCCGAGCCGCCCAATCGCACGAGGATATGCGGGCCCGGGACTATTGGCCCATGTGGCGATCGCCAAGTATCTGGATCACCTGCCGCTGTACCGCCAATCGGCTATCTATACCCGAGAGGGTGTGGAGTTAAGTCGCTCGACGATGGCCGACTGGATTGGACAAATCTGCCGGCTGTTGCGGCCGTTGAACGACGCACTGCAACGATATGTGCTGTCTGCGAGCAAGGTCCATACAGATGACACACCGGTGCCGGTGCTACAGCCGGGACGAAAAAGTACAAAACAAGGCCGGCTGTGGGGCTACCTTAGAGATGATCGAGCGGCCGCAGATGATAAGGCGCCGGCGGTGTGGTTTGCGTATTCCCCGGATCGCAAAGCCAAGTGGCCGGCGGCACATTTGCAGGGATACGAGGGAATCGTGCAAGCTGACGGCTATCCCGGATATGACGCGATTATGCAAAGACCCGGGGTGATCGGTGCCGGGTGCTGGGCTCACGTGAGGCGAAAGTTCTACGAAGTAGATCAGGCGCAGCCGGATGGTTTTGCCCGAGAGGTGCTGGAGTCAATTGCGAGTTTGTACGGCATCGAACAATCGATCAAAGGTCTCTCAGCGCAACGAAGGTTCCGGGCGCGGCAGACAAGAGCCGGTCCGCTGCTGGAAAAACTCAAAAAGCGACTGCAACAAACCCGATCCTCTATATCCAAAAAGTTGTCACTGGCCAGTGCGATTCACTACGCACTGGCACGATGGGAGTTGTTGGTGCGTTACGTCGACGACGGCAGAATAGAAATCGACAACAATGCGATCGAGCGAGAGATCCGCCCGGTGGCGCTGGGTCGAAAAAACTACCTGTTCGCCGGTTCCGATGACGGTGGCAACAGGGCCGCATTGATGTATAGCCTGATCAACACGGCAAAGCTAAATGGCCTGGATCCTGAGGCATACCTCAGGCATGTGCTCGCGGTGATCGCCGATCATCCTGTGTCGCGGGTAGACGAATTACTGCCGTGGAACGTGGCGGGCCAGATCGCCAAGTAGTCTTCGGCCGGCGCTCGATGCTGGCCGGCCAGTTTCCGCTTCCCGCCCGACACCAAAGACATTGCGCGCTCCAGGGTGCCAATCTATGTGTAACCTTCGGACGCTTACGCTATGACACGACAGCTGATTGAACAAGGTATCAGAGCCAAAT